>VFQY01000005.1 GCA_018883425.1 Candidatus Omnitrophota bacterium
ACCCAGGACGATCATGACAAACTGCATCATCGACGTCCGCGCCTTCACCTCGTGATGCAATTCAGGGATGAGATCCGAACCCGCGATGTAAATGAAACCTCCCGCCGTGATAGGAAGCAGCGCCACAGCGAAATTCTCAACAGACGCCCCGAAGGTCAAAGCAACAGCCGCTCCGAGAAGCGCAAAAAGCGCGGAGATGAAATTCGCTAATAGAGCCCTGCGCACCGACATGCCGCCGTGCAGCAGCACTCCAAAGTCCCCGATCTCCTGGGGGATTTCATGCAGAAAAACGGCAAGGGTCGTGGTGACCCCTATCGGAATGCTGACAGCGTAGCTGACCCCGATAATCATGCCGTCGATAAAGTTATGGACCGCGTCTCCCACCAGATTCATCGCCACGACAGGGTGCGTATGCCGTGCATCATCGCCCACGACATGGCAATGGCGCCAGCGGATCACCTTCTCCAGTATAAAAAAAAGCAGGATTCCCAGCAGGACATTCAGCGAGGTCATCATGCCATGCCCCAAATTCTCGTAGGCTTCCGGCAGAAGATGAATGAAGGTATCGCCAAAAAGGGCTCCAACGGCAAAGCTCACGAGGTACAGGATGATCTTCTTGAGATGCTGCGGTTTAAGCGACAGCGTGAAGACGCCCACGAGAGATGTCAAACTTACGAGAAGCACGCTTCCAAACGTGAAGAGCCAAACTTGATTCATACCGGATGTGGGCCGCTTTCTTTTTCGAGTTTGCTTTTTTTACAGGTTAAGAGGATGACTGCCTTGAAGCAGTTCCGGGAGTTGGCTGAGAATTAAGGGTGAATTTTAGCGAAAAGCCTCTTTTTTGAATACAAAAAAAGAACCCCTCGCCTTGCGGCGCTTATGTTAGACTTTTCTCCCCCAGATAGGACAACGTCATGAGCCGGAAAAAACTGGCAAAGCTTCGCTACGATTACTCGAACACCCCGCTTGAAGAGGCGCAAGCCTCGCTTGATCCTTTTCAGCAGTTCGAAAGCTGGTTCGGACAAGCTCTGAACGCCGGCTTTGAAGTCCCGAACGCGATGGCCGTCGCAACAGCCCACCGCGGAAAACCTTCGGTCAGGATCGTCCTTTTAAAAGACTACACACGTGAAGGGTTCGTTTTTTTTACTCATTATACAAGCGCCAAGGGCCGGGCTCTGGCGGCAAACCCGAATACGGAGATTCTTTTTTACTGGCCCGAAATCGAACGGCAAATCCGCATTACCGGACGCACTGCCAAAATTTCAGCAGCTCAATCCACCGAGTATTTTCATTCACGCCCCCGCCAATCTCAAATCGGAGCGCTGGCCTCGGATCAAAGCCGTCCCCTTGAAAATCGGGCTACGCTCGAAACAGCCTGCGCCGCGATTGAACGTAAATTTGCGGGCAAACCGCTTCCGAGACCGGCCACTTGGGGAGGCTACATCCTGAAACCTCAGCGCTTCGAGTTTTGGCAGGGCCGTCCGAGCCGTCTGCATGACCGCTTGATTTATCTCAAGAAGGGCAGCCGATGGATCCGAGAACGCCTTTATCCCTGAGTCAGCGGCGGAACGGCTGACCTGGCGGAGGACTGAATTTCCTGGAGTTTCTCCTTGGCGATTTCACGCAGAAGAGCCGTCATGTAGCAGCCCGCGGGAAGCCGGGCCTGGAGTTCGAAGTAATCACCTTCTGCATCGGAGCCGGCATGACACGAAACGGCCTCGAGTTTAAATCTCAAGGGTCTTTGATCGCCGTCCGCTGCCAGAATCCCATCCCGTTGAAAATCGGAGCGCTGAACTCCGTGCTCCGCCAGGACTTCCTCCTCGAGCCGAGACGACTCCTTTTCTGAAAGGCGCGCCTTGCGGCCGAAAAGAGGCACCGCGGCCGAAATCTCAAAGCGGGCTGCGCGTATGTTTTCCGCCGCTTCGTCCTCAACCTTAAATAGGCCGCCCGTTTCGTGCTTCACGGCCCAATCGCCTGCCTGGACCTGATCGAACTTGGAAAGGCGCCGGGCAAGCATCTCATTGAACAGTTTAGCTTGGAATGCGGCGATGAAAAACTTCAGAATTTTCTTGTCCAAGGAGCGTACACCCCTTCTGAAATTTCCAGGCTTGCCGTCCATCAAACGGCACAGAATCCCGCAGTAGGACATTCCCGAAGGCCAAAGAGGAGCAGCCTCGCGGTAGCGTCCCTGCATGAAAAGTTCACGGGCCTGGAGAATACGCCCGCTGTCAAAAGGCCCCGGATTCCCGGCCATGAAACAAGCTGCCCGTTCGTAATCTTCCCGCACCAGCGCACGCCCGATCTCCCAGCCGTCACCGCGCATTCCGAACCGCTGAGATCCAAAATAGTTTGGAACGCCTCTTGCGGCCAAACGCTCGAGCCCTTGCCGTAAAACCGGGATCAGCGCGGGATCCAGCTGGCGCAGCTTGATCACAAAATGGTTGCCTTTCAGGTGACCCACTTTAATCTTATTACGGTGCCTGGAGACACTCAAGATACGGATCGCATCATCTTCGAAACCCGAGATACGGTCAGGATCCAGATGCTCGACACTCAGCGTCTGGACCGCAACGGCCCGGGCATCTTTCATCCCGGCATAGCCGAAAAGGCTCGGGATCGTGCCGAGGCCCCGCGCGAGGCGCTGAATCGCCTCCTGCGTCGAGACGCCCGTCTTTTGAACCGTGATGTAGATGTGATCGCCTTCGCCGGAAGGCTCATACGCTGGGATCTCGGTCACTTGAAAGTCGGAAGGCAACGTGCGGATCGTCATAGGAACAGCCGGCAAATCAGCTAAGAGGCAAGGCCAAGATTGGGTCACATTCATTCTCCTTTGAAGGTTTGCTATTATGTCTCACGAATGGACGCCGAAATCAATGCCCTTGTTGACGAGCTTCGAAAAAATCCCGGTGCTGCCGTCTTGACCGGCGCGGGAATCTCGACCGACTCCGGGATTCCTGACTACCGCTCTCAAGGGGGCCTGTGGGAGCGTTACCGCCCTGTGAGCTTCCGTGATTTTCTCAACTGCGAAGCCTCCCGGGCCGAATATTGGCGCAGAAAAAAAGAGTTTTATACGGTTCTCATCCGAGCACAGCCCAGCCCGGCCCATCTCGCTCTCACTCACCTTCAGTCGCTCGGCTATATCCGGACGGTGATCACGCAGAACATCGATGGACTGCATCAGCTCGCCGGCACGCACCATGTCCTGGAAATTCACGGCACAGCCCGCGTCATCGTTTGCCTCGGCTGCGCTCAAGAATTCGATTTTGAATCGGTACTGCCCCTTCTCCGGGACGACCGTGCGGCTCCGCGATGCCCTGACTGCGGTGACCTTCTGAAGCCGGATACGGTCTCGTTCGGTCAAGCTCTCGATCCGGAAAAGCTGCACCTGGCCGTCCGTGCCGTTCAGAGCTGCCGTCTTCTGATTTGTGCCGGGACCTCGCTTGCCGTCGAACCCGCCGCATCGTTGCCGCATTATGCCCTGCGGGCTGGTGCGCGCGTCGTCATCCTGAACCGGGACGCCACCCCTCTGGACGGACTCGCGCACAGGTTTTCGAGAGGGGAACTGAGCCCCCTTTTCAAAGCTCTGGAAGAGGCGCTGAGCCGGGCTCACAGACCTCGAAAACCCATGCTATAATCCCGGCCATGGAAACATCCGATCTGACCTCACTGACGGAAAGTGCCCTGATGGATAAAAGAATCCGGGACATGCCTCTGTCTCTTGAAGACACCGCCCTCGAGCGTCTGATTGCCCAGCTGTACCGAGAGCTCTCCGAAAAGAATCTTCTTTTTCATCCCCCTTGTTTTCTCGCGGATGAATGGTTTTGTCCGGTCGGCGTTCCGGCCATCGGTATTCCCTTTTATCTTGCTCACCGCCGGCTCCGGAAACTCGAAAAAAAGATTATGCTCGAGGTTGAGGGCGGCAGCCGCAGAGAATTTCTGAGGCTCATGCGCCATGAGGCGGGGCATGCTTATTCGTATGCATTCAACCTGTACAAAAAAAAGCATTGGCGCGAGCTGTTCGGCTCCGCTTCAGAAGAGTACCGGGACACTTACAGACCCCGCCCCTACAGCCGCGCCTTCGTGACGCATCTGGACAACTGGTATGCTCAAAGTCATCCGGACGAAGATTTTGCGGAAACTTTCGCGGTCTGGCTGACCCCGGGTATGGACTGGCGTAAAAAATTCCGGGGCTGGAAGGCGCTGGAAAAACTCGAGTATGTCGACGCCCTGATGAAAACGCTAGCCATGAAAAACCCTGTCTGCAAGCCGGCGTCTGATCTCAGAATTTTTGCGGGCCTGTCCATGAAATTAGGAACTTATTACAAACGCAAAAAGAAACTCTTCGAAGAAGACTATCCTGACTTTCATGATAAAAGTCTGCGGTCGCTCTTCACCTCGGTCCCCGAAGAAAGGAGCGAGTCCAAAGCCTCGCGGTATCTTCGGCGAAACCATGAAAAAATTTTAAGTCCGGTCACGCGCTGGACCCGGGAAAAACGCTACACGGTCGACAAGCTCATGCGCAAGCTCATCGAGCGCTGCGACGCACTCAACCTTTACGTGCGCCGGGACGATGAACAAACAGACTTTGCCGTGGCGGCCTATATCACAACATTAATCAGCAACCATCTTTTTACGGGCAAATTCAAACGGTCTAAATGAGCAAAACTGAACGCGTACTTCTCCTTTTCAATGCTGAATCCCCGACCGTCCTCGATCAGGACTATTCGGAGGATTTTAAAAAAAAGGACTGGCAAACCGAGGCCGACATCCTGAGGGCTTTAACGGAACTCGGTCACACCGTGTCGCTCCTTGGTCTGTTTGATGATTCCGAGATCCTCTTTCATAAAATCAAACTTTTCCAGCCGACGGTGATCTTCAACTTAGTCGAACGTTTCCGGTATGACTCAGCTCATGACCGCGACATCGCATCCCTGCTTCAGCTCATCGGAATCCCTTTCACGGGATGCGGCGCTACAGGGATGACGCTCTGTAAAAACAAAGGTCTCTCAAAAGAGATCTTGAGTTTTCACCGCATCCGCGTGCCCGACTTCGCGATTTTCCCCAGGCGCAAGCCGATCCGCAGGCCCAAGAATCTCTCTTTTCCAATTTTTATCAAGCCTCTCAAGGAAGAGGCCTCCATGGGGATCGCTCAGGCGTCCTTTGTCGAGAACGACAGTCAGTTTTCTGAGCGCATCCGGTTTATTCACGAGACCTTAGATCAGGACTGCATTGCTGAGGAATACATCGACGGCCGTGAACTTTACATCAGTCTGCTGGGCAACAAACGTCTGGAGATTTTTCCGGTCAGAGAGATACGGTTCAACGAAGTTCCCGAGGACGAACCCAAGGTGGCAACCTATAGGGCAAAGTGGGATGAAAACTACAGAAAGAAATGGGGCATCAAGAATCAGTTCGCGGGCCCCCTTCCCGGCGGCATTCAGGAAAAAATCGAGAAGGTTTCAAAAAAGATCTATCAGCTGCTGTCGATCCGCGGGTATGCCCGTTTGGACATGCGTCTGACTTCGGGAGGAGAATTGGTGTTCATCGAAGCCAACCCCAATCCGATGCTGGCCGCCGAGGAAGACTTCGCTCAGTCCGCACTGAAAGCGGGCATCGACTTTCCCCAACTCGTTCAGCGGATCCTCAATCTAAGCCGGCCCGGGATCGAAGATTAATTTCCGGCATCAAATCACAAACCAGCATCCCTCAGCCTCGGGTAATTTCTGTCCTTAGCTGACAGAATATAGTCTTGATCAAAACGCGGCCAATCGATACCCAAATCGGGATCACTCCAAAGAATGCCCCGTTCGTGGACTGGCGAATAAAATTGAGTCGTCTTATAGAGGAACTCCGTATCATCCTCCAGCACGCAAAAACCGTGCGCAAAACCCGGCGGCACATACAGCATTTTTTTATTCTGAGCGCTCAAGAGAATCGCCTGGTGCCGCCCGAAGGCCGGCGAATCCGGACGAATATCCACAGCGACATCGAAAACTGAGCCTCGGATCACGCGCACCAGCTTTCCCTGAGCCATGGGTTCGGTCTGGTAATGGAGTCCGCGCAGAACGCCTCGGGAAGACCGGCTGTGATTGTCCTGAACGAAACGCTCTTGAATTCCTCCGAGTTTGAAGAGGTCTTCCCGGTAGGATTCGTAGAAAAAACCCCTGCTGTCTTCAAGCACCATCGGCTCAACAAGAACCAATCCCGGCAAATCAAGCGGCGTGAATTTCATGATGTCCTCCGCGCCTGATTGTAGTGAATCGCCGCCCGCACTTCAAGACCGCCGGCTCAGGGCGCCGGCAGGGCGATCCCGCCCCGCAAGCAGATCTTCAAGACGTTTAACTCTTTCCTCCGACGGCGGATGAGAACGGAAAATGACGGGCGTCGTTTCCCGGCTAAGCATCATCAGTTTACGCATGAAACGCAGGAGTCCGTCGGGCGCATACCCCGCAGTCTGAATCAGGTAAAATCCTATATCGTCAGCTTCCCTTTCATCATCGCGTCCGTATTTACTCAGGATGCCGCCCCTGGCGAACTGCAGCGCCGCTTTTGCCGCAAGGCTGTCTTGTCCCTTCAAAAGCATGCGGGAGAGATAATCCGCACCCAGGGCCCGGGTCATGGCTTTCGCGGGGTGCCGCTCATAGGCATGTCCTATCTCATGGCCCAGAACACCAGCCAGCTCATCATCGGATGACGCGAACGAAAGCAGCCCCGTGTGCACATAAATCGCCCCCCCTGGAATCGTAAAGGCATTGGGAGACGGATCTTCAACGACAGAAAAGCGGTACTCGAACTCTCTTTTAGGCAAGACGCGGACAAGCGACTGCCCGATTTTCCGGACGCGGGCTTGCTGCGTGAGGTCTGAAGAAATCTTCATCTGCCGGGCGATCTCGGCTTCCATTTTTTCGCCGGCGGCTTTTTCCTCGGCTAAGGGAACGAGATTGATGTCCCGAATTAAGGGCTGAACGACAGCGCAGCCCTGAAAATGAAGCCCTAAGGCTGCCGCCGCTCCAGCGGCCCAAAGACGGCGTTTCAGCGCCTTGATGCGGAAGAGAAGCAAGGGGTGCTTTGAAGGCAGAGGGTTCATGCCGGCGCCGTCGATCCTGCGGTGGTTGATAAAATGTCAATCCGCTTGAGCAAGCCGCTCGACTTCGTCATAGAGAAGCATTAAGTCAAAAGGTTTCTGCAGAAAGGCATCCCGCCCAAGTTCTTCAGCCCTGTCGATAATCGCTTGATCGACATACCCGGTCACAACAATCACCTTCGTTCCCGGAGAGGCTGTCTTGGAATGTTTGAGAACTTCCAGACCCGAAATATCCGGAAGTTTGATGTCCAGGATCAGCAGGTCCGGCTTAAAAGAGTCGATCATGCGGATCCCGTCGCTGCCCGAATCGGCAGTTTTAACGTCGAAACCTTCCTCTACAAAAAAACTGCTGACCTCTTCCACAATCCCCACTTCATCATCGACGATCAAAAGTTTTTTCATAGCGTTGATTCCCCCGGCCTTTCTGCGTTATCCCGCTGATGCCCGGCGATCGTGAGAGCCCTGCAGCATGTCATCGGCAGTTGCGGCCGGAAGTTTGATGAGAAAGGTGGCGCCTTCCCCCACTCGGCTCTCAACAGAAACTTCTCCGCCATGGAGTTCGATAATGTATTTGCACATGTATAACCCGAGCCCTGAGCCCTTGCCCGGAGCCTTCGTCGTATACCCGTAATTAAAAATCTTCTTTCTGATTTCATCCGTCATGCCCTTGCCGTTATCCTGAAAAAAGATCTGAATCATATAAGGATTCTCAGGGTCTGCCTTAGCATTAACCCGGATTTTTCGATGCTGTCTGCCTTCCATCGCATGATAGGCGTTGATGAAAAGATTGAGAAAAACCTCCTGCAGTCGTTCCAGATCCCCGCGGACAAGCGGAAGGTTGCTGGGCACCTCGAATTCGACTTCAGTTCCAGTCAGATTATCCAGGTACGTCTGAAATTGCACGAGGGGCAGGGTTTCCTCGAGAATCAGCTTCAGAGAGAGCGGTTCAAACTTTCCTTTTTCGGATTTCTTGAGAAGCCCCGTCAGCGTATTGACGACGGCCTTGATTCTGCCGATGTTCTGTTCCATCTTTTCAAAGGTGTCCATGATCTCGTTGACCTTCAGATCCGGGTTTTTCCGGAGCTTCAAGAGAACTCGGGAGACGTTCATGGAAAGAATCGTCAAGGGGTTGTTGACCTCGTGACCGACCGAGGCCGCGAGTCGTCCCAAGGTAGCCATTTTCTGCTCATGAATCAGCTGAGCCTGCGTGTCCTGCAGAGTTTTATTGGCAACCTCCGTCTCTTTCAGAGCTTTCATCAGCAGATTCTTGGCGTATTCCAGCTGAGAGTTGATCTCTTCAAGCTCTTTGGTTTTTCCGATGGCTTCATCATAGAGGCGAGCATTTTCAATCGCAATCGCTGATTCCTGGGCAAGCGTAAAGAGGACGTTCAGGTCTTCTTCGGTATAAAAGTCTCCGGATTTCTTTTCCCCGAGAACCAGAATGTTTCTGAGCTCGCGCCCGAGAAAACTCGGAACGCAGCAGTGCGAATCCAGCTCTGCCATGGTCTGTTTGATAGCCTGGAAGTTATATTCATGCGGATCCTGCCCCTTGACGCTCTTCTTGTTGCCTGACTCGATGTACTCCTGGATATGCTGGATTTCGGCGGCTTCCTTTTCGGTGCTCAAATAACGTATGAGCTCAGCCTTATCGCTCAATTCGTACTGGAAGCCGGAACCCGCGTATCCGCGCTGATGCGCCATCTGAAAAAAACCGGCCTCCCTGTTGAGCGTCAGAATGGCCGCGTTTTTTACTCGCATCCGAATCGTGATGAAGTGAACGACGAGAGAAAAAAGATGACGGAGATTTTCGATCTTGGAAATACCCCGAGATGCATCTTTGAGAAGTTTTTGATAGTCGTACTTTTTTTGAAAAAGGTACTTGTCGGTCAAGTTAATCAGAAAGCTGCGGATCGGATCATATCCCAGAACGATGAGAAAAATACTGATGACGTTGACCCACAGAGCGCTAAATCCCAGATAGCGGCTGGCGACCTCTTTTAAAAGGAAGGTGGCAACCGAAAATGCCGTGAACACGAAAGCCAGCAGTCCGGCAAAAACAAGCGTCTTGCGGACGATCACGTCAATGTCCATCAGGCGATAAACAACTATCGCGAAACCTATGACGACGACATAAATCAGAATAGTCACATTTCCGAAGGGATAGAGCGGATAAAGCAGGAAATCATAATTGATGAGATAGTTGGTCGCGCCGCCTGAATAGCCGAGCAGCGTGGCTACAAAAAAGAACTGAAGCTGCTTTTTATTGGCACCCTCCGCTTTGATCAGGCTCGAAAAAAGTTCGAAGTATACATACAGGATGGATCCGATGAAAGTGACCATGTGAAGCGGATAAAGCAGACCCGGCTGTGTGATATAAAAGCCGAATTGCGGCCGATAGGTTACCGAGAGAAACCAAGGCGTGAAATTGAGGACAAGCAGCACACCCATAGCCGCATAAAGAAAGTAAACAACGCTCCTTCTCGCATCAAATTTCCCGATGAGAAGAAGCACAAAATGGACGTAGACAGCAGGCAGGATCATGGCACAAACGTGAAGCAGGCGCGCCCAGGTCAGCGCCATTTCCGGTTCATGAGAAAAGACGCTCAGCGCGAGAAAAAGACTCCACAGACCGACGGTCAAAGCCCAGAAGGCATAGAGACTGTTAATGACCTTATGACGCGCTCTCGAGTACACGAAAAGGGCAAGGGCTAGGGTCGTCACGCTCGTGAAGATGGAAAGCCAAATGTAAGAATCTTTCAGCATCTGCATGATTTACTCAATGATCGTCCATTTTTTCCTCAGTGCATGCGCTCTCAGCTTAGCGTCGGGAAACACCGCGACGGGACGCCCAACAGATTCCAGCATCTCGAGATCGGAGTAACTATCCGCATAAGCGCTGCAATTCTGCAGCTGAACATGGTTTTTTTCCGCTAAAAGTCTCATCACCGCCACCTTATGAGGTCCTTCTAAAACCTCTCCGACCCAGCGCCCCGAATAAACCCCGTCGGTTTTTTCGAGCCGAGTGCTGTGAATCTCATCCAAGTCGAGGTGTTCACAGATCGGTTCAGCCATGACGTCCAGCGTTGCAGTCACCGCGCATGTGTAAACTCCCTTAGACTTATACTCCTGGATAATCTTCACAAGTTCATCGCGAACGTGATCGTTCAGCGCATTCTCAACAACGCTGTTGAAAATAGCAGACATCTCGCCTCGGCTGACACGGGCAAGACACGGATAGAAAATCTTCCTCAGAGAGCTCGTTCTGCGGATAAGTCCGATCTTATAAAGACCAAACCAGAGCCCGATTACCAGCGCGTCTAAGTGATTAATGACGCGCGATTCGAGAAGTTTACTGGCGAGCAGTTTCTGTGTGTAACATGAGACAAGCGTGCCGTCCAGATCGAAAAAAGCGATGGTCCTGGATTGCTGCGTCATTGTGCGACTACATCTTGCGGAGGGGCGAGCATTTTTTTTCGGTAGGCGACAGCACTTTCATCCCATTCGATCCCTGCCAGGTTCCTTACTTTTTCCATAACCCGGTAGGCGATCTCTTCGATCTGCGAATCGCTCAGACGGTAAGATCCATTCGAGTCCAAGGGTGCTCCAAAAAAACAATCCGCAAAATCAGGGTTCTGCGGCCCAAGCACGATCTTGTCCCCAACCACTACGTCACAGCGCTTGAAGGCCGGAAACTTCTTGTGAGGAGGCAAAATATCGTAGGTGCCCTTCATGGCCAAAGGAATCACGGGTACATTGGTCTTGAGCGCGATTTTGACGAACCCCGCCTTGGGGAAGAGCATCTTGCCGCTTCTCGATCGAGTCCCTTCAGGATAAATGACCACGACTCTTTTTTGATTCTTCAGGTGGTAGATCAGTTCTTTGAAGAACTTGTATCCCGGCCTTTCGCGGTCAACATAGACAATCGTATCCAAGCGCATAAACCAGCCCACGAAACTCCGCTGATCGAGTTTCTTGACGGCCACGAACACCGTCTGTTTCTTAAGCACCGAGGCCAGTACAAAAAAATCGAAGTAGCTGCTGTGGTTAGAAACAATAATACAGGGCTCTCCGTAGGCAATTTTTTCCAGACCCACGGCGTTTCTAAGCCAAAGGCGCCAGCCGAAGAAAACCATCTGACGCAGTGCCCTGAATTGAAATATCCGTATCAGCCTGTACCGGAGATAAACGAAGTACTTGAATATTGCCGCGGACCTGTTCGTAATACGCCTCCACAGTCGAAGGCGGGCCTCGGTTAACGTCTTCCAAGACATATCAACATCCTCTTCCTCTTATTAAACATTCCTCGTTCGGCAATCCCTTTAGGCCGCAGGCTTCCTGAGCCCCTTTTCATCACCCTTTGGCTTGGGAACAGAAAGATCGTCAAACCCGTATTTAAAGGTGAGCATAAAGGACTGCATGATCGAGGAATAGCGCCCGTCGACCGTGGTTCCTAGGGCCTCACTGATCGTGTTATCGATCTGCCTTCTGAACCAGAACCGACTGAAATAAGCCAGTTCCAAGCCAAAATTTTTCGTGAACATATAAGAACCGCCGAGCGATGCGCCGAGACTGTTCGAATCGGGAACGGCTGGTATGTAATGGTCTTTCGGCACGGCTGCCCAATAGAAGACACTGCCGGCCCTCAGGGTGAGCTTGGTATTGACCTTGTAATTGCCGCCGAAATGAAGTCCCCAGCTATCGGAATAGTCTTTATCAGCTTTTCCTATGGCGCTCAGGATCGCATCATCAGCAGGGCTGACGGGATCCGCGTCAATAAACAGCCGCTTGTGGGCTGCCCAGCGCGTGTAACCCAAGTCGGTTTCGACCGTCCACTTGGACGTGGGTTTGAACGCATACCCAAAAGTAAAATTCAGAGGAAGGTCAATTTTAGCTTTACCGCCGGTTTCAAAGTTTCCCGACGCCGTTGACCTCTCGACTTTGATTTGTCCTCGTGTTCTGACGGTTGCCGGACTTCTGAAATAAAAGCCGAACTGGTGTTTTTCATGAGGCTTCGCCAGCGCACCGAAATGCCACCCCCAAGTATTTCCCGCCAGGTTGAGACGGACTTGACCATCGGGCGTTCCGGGGCCGAATACCGCCGCATTCGGATAGGCCTGGATGCCCCCAAAGTCGAAAATCCGGTAATAAATCGGGCCGCCGCCGACCGAAAGTTTTTCATGCAGTTTAATCGATGCCACAGGCTTGATCGTGTACATCTTCAGGTAGTTGCGCCAGCCCGCATAATGGACATGGGACTGATTGGAATTCCATTTATTAGAAAGTCCGAAAGGCGAATCCGAACCTATACCCAGCGACACTCTGTCTCCCAAAAGTGAACCCGGATTCATGGAAAGATGAGCCGTGGGGACTAAATTGAGCGTGCCGGAACTCCATTGTGAATCATTGTTGGGCGCTTCCCGATGGGTGAAAACACTCAGGAAAGCTGCGCTTGACTGCCCCTTGATTCCGGGTAGGTACGCGAGACCTGCAGGGTTATACGAGATGGCGGCGGCCTCATCTGCCTGAGCCACGGTGGCACCGGATTGCGCCAAAGACGATGCGCTGAAGGTCGCATTTTCAAAGCCGCCTGATCCTACGGCAAATGCGGACCCAGCCGGCAAGAGCTGAATCAATCCGCAAATCACTGCCCCTAAAATTAAATTCTTCCAGAAATTCATTTGGAAACTCCCATTTTTTAAGCGCACAATCACGAACAGGCGGATTTGCGCCTTCACTTATCGGCGGGGAGCATTTAAAACTCAAGTCTTTTAAACTTTAATTACTCTTATTTTTTAGACTTCCTGACCCTCTGAGCCTAGCCATCTCGCGGCGGCTCTTTCATGTAACCTTCTTGAATTAAATCGTTTATAAAAAAATAACCCTCCCTTTTAAGGGAGATGTATTCCTTTTTCAGGACTTCGATTGAACGAATAAAACAAAAGCTCTGCTTGGATTTCTTTGTAAAAATAGCCCTTAAGTAAGGGCGGTTAAAAAGCCCGTGGGAGAGGTGAAAATCAAGGGGATTCGGATCACTTCATCGGTAAGCGACGGGGTTTTCGAAAAGAAACTTCCGAGATCTTGCACCTCGGAGATTCCTACGAGGGCGGTAGAGGCTGCGGGGGCGGGGCCTTCGAGCGCTCAAATTCAGGGCGCTGCTCAACGAACCTAAAACCTCAGATGATCCGCTCGCTGCCCCCGTGCCGTGAAGCAAACCAAGCCGGGCCTGCACACCCTAGTTCAGGGGAAGACAGACGTAAAAAGACGTGCCCCTGGCAGAACTTTCAACCTGTACGGTTCCGGAATGAAGGCCGGCGATTTGCTGCACTGTAAAGAGCCTGAGCCCCAAAATCGGATCATCGGAAACGTTGTGAAGCGGATCGAACAGATGCGGCAGCTCCCCGATCGGAAAACCCAAGCCTGTGTCGGAAACTCTCAGGATGAAGCGACGAGCCTGACCATCTTCGGGAGAAGAAACAGCTTCCTCTTTTGCTTCAAGCGTCAGAATGCCCGCACCGCCACGCAGTGAAAGCCGCGCCCTTTCAACTAAAAGAGCAATCATCATCGCGATGTGTTCCTGCGGAATCAGAAGAGGCCGCAGATCGTGGGGCATGATTTTGAGGATCGTGGTGTTCGCAAAGCCTAGGTCATAGCTCATCGCATGCAGGACTTCTTGCGCTGTATCCTGAATAACCGAGTAGGGCATGCGGTGATCTTCTCCGGAAAAAACCGTCCTCACTCGAAAATGGTCTGCCATTTCCATCAAACGGCTAAAGCGGCTGAAGATCTGGTAGAGTTGCGGCCTTAATCGCAGCAAGCATTCCGTCTGTTCGGAATCCAGGAGGGCTCTTTGTTCCAGCGCCGAAATGACGCCGGATTGAAGACGGGTTAACTCCTCAAGCCATGCAAATTCCGATTCCTCGGGAATTTCTTTAAAGTCCCTTGCCCCTCTACCCATAGAAGCCTCCGGTATTTCTCGATTTGCCTGCCCGCGAAGGTCAGACAATCGAACTATACCCGGGTATTTTTAAATTCGTCAAATGTAAGCCTTTGAAAAATAAGGACTTAAGACTTTTTAATAGCCTTTAAAAGCCTTAGGTGCGGCGCTTTAAGAGAGCATCAAGCAAGGACTTAGACTGGGTTCTCGGCGGACTGACTCGGCGGGATACTGCCCTTAAGAATTTTTTCAAGTTCACGGCTCCAGTGCCCGCTCTGGATAATTTTCCCATCGGGAGAAATGAGCACAAACGCGGGCGTGGACTGAACCGCATAATCCTGAGCGATTCGATTATCCCAAGCCTTCCCTTCAAATAAAACCGGAAAGGTGATTTCGCTTTCGCGGACATAATTTTCCAACGAATCCCGATCCTGATCTAGACTCACGGTAACAAGTTCGATTTTTTTTTGCTGAAGTCTCGGAAATAAATTCTGAATACTGGCTGTTTCGCGCCGGCACGCAGGACACCATGTTGCCCAAAAATAAAGAAGAAGGCTTTTGCCCTGATAATCCTTCAGAGCATGCCGAACACCGCGGATGTCAGTCCCTGAAAAATCCGGAGCCCGCTGCAGGGAGTCCCGGCCTCCCTCAGTCATTTTTTTGAGGTCTTGTTCAAGCGGTCCGCTGAAGGCCCCCTTGCGGATAATTTCACCCTCCTTAGAGATGATCACATAGGATGGCGTCGAATCGATCCCATAATCGGCAGCCATGGGCAAATCCCAAGCCTTACCCCCAAAGAGAACAGGGTAGCGAATATCCCTTTCTGCGAGAAATTTATTAAGCTTACTGAGATCCCTATCAAGACTCACAGAGAGAAACTCGATTCCCCTCTCTCTATACGTTTCATAAACTTTTTTGAAATTCTCAGCATCGCGAACGCACGCAGGACACCAAGTTGCCCAAAAGTAAAGGACGAGGTCCTTACCCTGATAATCAGCAAGCGCATAGGGTTTTCCATCCGCGCCCTGCATGGAAAAATCCGGCGCATCAGCAGCATCCGCGTGAAAAGTCCCGAAGAGCATGAGCAAAAGCAAAGTCACCCAGGAGATTTTTTTCATGTTTTTTTTAACCCGCGCGCAAAAGTTTTTTTAAGCAACAAGCCCGTCACGTCTGCGGTGCTCGTTTTCCGGCTCCCGCAAACAGCCCGCATCAAAAAACTTATTCGTCTCAAATTTTCTTTTCCGTTTCAGATCTCGACCGGCGGATAGCATCGTAGTATTTGAGCTGATTTTGAACCTGCGCCGACTTCAGAATGGCGGTTCTCATCTGCTCAAGGGCATCATTGACCGCCGCGACAACCGCGTCCTGAGGCCCGAGACCTGTCGAGAATTGCGGATCTACATTAACCCACCCCTCGCCGCGAAATGCCTGCTGCCAGAAGGTCTCCCCTCCCGGACTTTTCATGACAGCGGCGATCGTCGTATGCGCCCGATAGGTGTCTGCCTCGTTGTAAATATCATTAGCCAGATCCAGCATCCGGACCTCGAAAACAGCGGGAACATCCGGCTCACCCATCTCGACGCCTGGTTCATTTTTTAAAATCTCAATCTCTGCAAACATGCTCCGAAAGGTATCCTGGACGAGGAGCGGAAAGGTATGCTGGCTGTGGAAAGACTGCAGATCTCCTGGGTCATAGGTCGACTGAGGAGCCTGGAACATCTGATAGTCGTCCGGAACCAGCAGCATAATCTTCTGATTAAACTCCGGTCCCGGTTTAGGACCCGTGAGAGTCGCACAGCCTGTCAGAAAAAGAAAACAGAACAAAACCCTCAAGATTTTTTCCATGGACTCCGCCTGCCGGAAACGGCCTGTAAAAATTAAAACGGCGGGGACATTTTTTGTCCCCGCCGTTTTATTCTATCTCAAAACCTTAAAATTCAAACTATTCCTTAGAAAGAGTGATCTGATCGATCAAGATCGTACCCTTCTTAGGATTCGAGTTGATATCATCAAACACCAGAATCAGCTCATTGAGCGCGCTCCAGTCTGAGATGCGGCGGAACTTCTCGAAAGGAATCGAAATTTTCTGCCACTGTTCGGTGATGCCTCCGACAATATACGGAGAGGGCTTGTTCGTCATGTCCTTGAGCTCCAGCTTAACCCGCTTTGTAAAGCCGGCTTCAGCATGGCCCTTAATATAGAAATTCAGCGTATTGTAAAGCGTGGCGTCCTCGCCGTTCATCTTGATCCAGAAACCGTTGTAGGCCGGATTCGGCGAATCGACGTCGTAGTCGAGACGAATCGCATAACCGGCAGGATCGCCCATGGCATCGTCTGCCTCAAAAGACATCTTCGTGCCCTGAGTCTCGTCATTTGGATCTTTGTCCCAGCCGCCGAAGTCGCCGCCAAGATTGTTGGGTTTATCACCCGTGTCAAAATCCGCAACAACCAATTCCTCTGCCGCAAAAGACGGTTTCAGATTCATCGAAAAACAAAGGGTCAAAGCCAAAAGCGCCGTCAGACTTAAAAATCGGGTGTTCATGTTCGTGCTCCTTTCGAACTGCTCGGGATATTCCTAAATTTTTACTGGCCTTGGTTGCCCGCAAAACTTGAGGAGGGTTGTTAACAAGACGCAACTAGAGTTATTTTATTCATTTTAAAAGCCCATTTCTAGCACAATTATTAAATCTCCCTCAGAAACCTTGGGTCCCCCTAGAAAGACCACCCCCGGCTTCTCCACGGCCAGAACCGTGTCGACATACTCTAAATCATCCTTTTTGATCAGCGCGTGGACCCGATCCTGGTGATTGCTGGCGCTTATAAGTTTCAAATAAAGCGTATATCCTCCGTGGAGGGGGATCTCGCGGGCGATACCAGGATCAAGGCTTACGGCCTCTTGATTCATTTGTTTGTAGGCTGTATAGGAAAAAAGACGGATGATCTGATCACGGTAGGCGTCATTGACCAAGTCAAACTCGCTGCCTTCATTGGATGCCACCAGCGTGGTCAAGGTGAAACGCTCTGCCGCAAAAACCGGACCGGGATACCCAAGGCACCCCATGAAAACAACGATGACCAATCCAGCTGCGGAATAGACTCTTCGCGGCTTCATCAACTGCTCCTATCTTGTGTCATCAGGACTTTCCCGCGTTCGGAACCACCCAAACCACGGCAACCGGAACCTGATCCACATTTTTTTGATACACGACCGTAGGGCCGACTTCACTGGATACGTGAGAAATCACAATTTTTTCGCGCGCTCGGAATTGAGTCTCCGGATTCGGTGAAAAAACGATCTCTTCTCCGTCCGAAATCTCACCTTCGGTTTCGCCCGCAGTTTTTTGGATCGTACTTTGATTGAGGGAAATCTCTCTCAAAAAACCGTTCGGAAGAATCCCAAGGAGCAGAACAGAGACCGCTCCGACAGCTGCCGCAGACGCCCAGGAAAATGGACGGAAAAACGACGGCGGCGGAGGCGCGAAATAAAGCTCGATGAACGCTTTTTTTTCGGCACGCAGTTTCTTCGGATCCATACCTTCCGTCAAAATCTCACGATAGATTTTTCCGATTTTTTTTTCATCCGGTTCTGAAATCATCGTTGGCTCTCCGGTTTGCGGCGGATGACGGCTGGCCCAGCTCCCATGCGCTGCAGCGCTTCGCCCATTTTTTTTCGAGCATAGAAAATTCTCGACATCACAGTCCCGATTTCAATCTGGAGGGTCTCGGCTATTTCCTCATAACTCAGATCTTCCCACTCCCGGAGAACGAGAACGGCTCGGTGCTCAGGGCTCAGTTGTTCGAGAGCAAGCTTCATCAGTTTTTTCATCTCTTCCCCGGCAGCGTCTTCCCTCGGCCCAGGGCCGGAGTCGGGAATGATCACAGGGGCTTGTTCGTCATCCTCGGACGCGTCAGTAGCGTCCAGAGAGACCTGCCGTTTTCGGCGCCTCACGGCATCAATTGCGGCATTCATCGCTATGCGGTAAAGCCAGGTCTTGAACTTCGAACCGCCCTTAAAATGGCTGATTTCCTGATAAACCTTGAGAAAGACTTCCTGAGCCGTATCGCGCGCAGGCTCCCTGAGCTGAAGCACGCCGAAGCATACGGCGTAAACCATCTCGTAATATTGATCGACAAGTTTGCTGAACGCACGCTTATCCCCTTGTTTTGCCTTCTCGACTGCTTCTAAGTCAGGATCGATCATGCGCTGTTTTTGTGGCCTTTGACGGTCATTCGATCGGCTTTATTCTATTTTTTTTTGATTTTTTTAAAACCGCTGCTGAATCTTATCGCGGGGAAAAGGAACTTCGGGCAAGAGAAGCGGCTTATAATCCTTCGGGTATTCAATCGGGAACGAGGCTAGCTCGTAAACTCCTGCAGAAGCTCGCACAACCGTCCGGCAAATTCCTTTAATGAGACCCGCCCCAAAAGCGGCGGGCCAGCGCTGGCCATCCTCGGCCGCGAGGAAAGGCTGATAGACGATCTCCGTCCATCCTAAACTCAGATTGGCAAAACCGCGGCCCGCTTTATCCCAAGGACTGCTCGGGTGGACAGCGCTCTCTTCGAACCAATGGGTTTGATAATTTTGAGCGCTCACGGGGCTTGAAAAAAGGAAACTCGCGCAGAGAATGCCTGTCCACCATGAAAAGCGGCGCTGCATTTTTTTTGCCATGGATGCACATCTCCTTGCCTCGAAATATCGGCTCTTGAGAAAATTTCTAAAAGTTAACTCCGGTTATTCTGACCCGGCTTGATGGTGAGGGTGACTTCCTGGTTCTGCAGCTCCTGGATCATACGTTCTGTTTGCACTAAAAGCTTCTTAGCTTGTTCGTGCGAAGGGTCGAGACCTAAAACATTCTGAAGAGCCCTCCGGGCGTCAACCGGCATGTTCTTAGTCAAATAAGTCAGCGCCAATCCGAAATGCGCATCCCGGTTATTGTAGTCTTTAGCCACGGCTGAGGTGAACTCCGAGAGCGCCAGGTCAGGCTGCTGCAGCTGCAGATAAAGATGCCCGCTATTGGCGTGAAATTTAGAGGCCCCCTTATTGTCCCGAACATACCGAAGGCCCTCCTGAAAAACTCCAATCGCCGTTTTGGGATCGCCCTTCCTTGTCATCGCGACGCCGACAATGCCATAGAGTTCGGGATCTTCCTTATTGGTCTGGATCGCTGAGACTGCATACTGTATCGCCTGATCCCAATCCTGAATTTCAAAATAAATTTTGGCCATTCTGATCCTGCAATCCACGGTGGGATCCACTTGGCAGGCCGTCGAGAAAAACTGGGCGGCATCTTTTTTTCTGTCGAGGACCCAATAGGAGACCCCTAGACCGGCGTGAAGCTCTGCGACGGCATAGAGTTCCTCTTGGGAGAGCTTGTTGCCCTCAGCCCTTTTACGCTCGTAAACCTTGAGAGCTTTCTCGTAATAGCGTATCGCATCCTCGGGTTTTTTAGCCATATAGGCGGCCAGTCCCAGGTTCGAGAGGATCTTAGGATTCTCGGGACTTTTTTCTAACGCCTTCATGAGATCGTTGACAGCCGCCGTCATCTGTCCCCGTTTAAGCTGGGTCACGGCCAGATTAATTTTAATGTCGAGGTTCTGGGGATCAAGCGAGAGCGCTTTCGTCCAGTTATAATGCGCTCCCTCCATGTTGCCTGCCCGATAGTGTGTTTGGCCCAGCAGATTGTAAGCCCTCGACTTCAGACCTTTAGCGGCTGGTCCGACGAGCTGCAGGACAGCCGTGGATAATTCCTTTTGAGCCTTATCCCACTGCCCCGTCTTGAAATAGAGGGTTCCCAAATCGTAGCGGATCTGCCCATCCTCAGGCTCCATCTGAGAAAGCTGCTCAAGCGTCCGCAGAGCATTCTCATCCTGGCCGAGTTTGAGGTAAAAACGCACTAGCGCATAATAAAAATCCACTGACTGCTGAGACAGCCCCATCCCTTGATAGGCATCAAGTAACTGCTGAACCACTTCGACAGGAAGGGATTCGGTTCCCTTGCGGAAATCCATCGCGCGGGTCATCGACACAATCTGACGGTTAGCTGCATCAAACGTGGTTGGAATCTGACGGTCCGCATACGGCGCCATAATGGTTTCAGCATTATCGGTGTGCATCGCTCCGAAAAGATGTCCGAGCTCGTGAATCAGCACCGTCTCTTCCTGAACTTTAAAAAGCGGATTGTTCGGGTAGCGGAGCAGCGTAAAGCCGGAAAAAGGTCTCGTCCGTCCCAGCACGTGGAGATCGCGGATATTCATGGAGCCTGAAATTTCTTCCAGCTTGCTCAGACCGATCATGATATCGACGTTCTTACTGCTCAGCGGATAACGGTTCATGAGGTCGTCAAGCAGCTGCCTCGAATCGTAAGAAGGGTCAGGCTCCCAAGTCCAAAAAATCACCTCTTTCAGTTTAATTTTAAATTCCCTCTCTAAAATGCTGGAGGCGTACTTCAGTCTCTTCTTAAAGGTGTCTTTCCATGCGGGGATTTTTTGGAAGGAGGGTGTGACAGCGACGCCCACCGTCAGCATCCGCATTTCGGGGCTGGTCCTGCGGGTCTGAGCCGATGAGTTCTGCGTGCCCAGAGAAAGGCCGGACAGCAAAATAGCCGCGAAGGTACACAGTCTTAGAAATTCAAGTCGATTCACAACCGCACCCGCCTCCGATAGAAAGCTTGCTCTCTCTGAGGGATTCAGAGATTCAAAGCCGCGTTCCTTCCGGCAATTGAACGATACCTGATCCCGGGTATCTTCTGCAAAATCTGTGGTCTCAAAAATCTCGGGACTCTTTTGGCACCCTCGACAAATCAGCGGCCTAAAGGAGTTCGTCTGCTCCCTCTCAACTCCCCCTTGAGAAATCAGCCCGCGATCTTTTCCAGCTTCCTGCGCGTTTTTTTGATCTCGCGTTTGCGCCGAAGTTTTTCGAGCGCAGTCACCTGATTCGATAAAACGGTTTTCAGTAAGGCCGCATCCTGAACTCGGTTATTTTTCTCAAGAATATTTTGCGCGGCCTCGAACTTGCTCAGAGCCGACTCCGTCTGATTCATCTGCGCCAGAAGAAGTCCATAATTATTAAAAAGCGCCGCCCGCGCCGCCTGGACTTCGGGTGTCAGCCCAGATTTATCCGAAAGACCGGCCGCCTCCTTAAAAACCGCTTCGGCCTCGTCCGGGAGTCCTTGAGCCGCAAGGATCCGGGCCAGCTGGTTCATCACAGCGAGAATTTCGGGCGTGGGCCGCGCAGCATTTTTAATCTGGATCTGAAAAGAACTTTCCGAATATTTTTGAGCTTCTTCCCACTGCCCAAGCCCCGCAGAAATGTCGGCCAGCGTAAAGAGCGCCTGCGCCATCCAGGGGTGATCACTGCCAAGGGTGCCCTGCCAGGATTTTATAGCCGCGCGGAGATATTCTTCAGCCAAAGGCAGGTCTCCGCTCTCGTAGGCGAGAACCCCGAGATTGTGCCTTACGGAAGCGGTTTCGGGGTGATCCGGACCTAGTTTTTTTTCCCGGACTTCCAGCGCCTTTTTATACAATTCTTCTGCCTCGGCTTTGCGTCCGGAGGCATGCTCCAACTGTCCAAGGTTCGCCAGAGACTGCGCCGTCATAGGATGCTCCGGACCTAAAAGTTCACGCCGTATTAAAAGCGCCTCGTCATGATTTTTCCGGGCTTCGTCCGCTTGCCCTAGAGCCAGCCGAACAACACCAAGATTGTTCAGCGATTGAGCAACCAGGACGTGCCGATTCCCGAATTTTTTCCTGCGGATGTCGAGCGCTTGAGCGTGAGCCGACAAAGCCTCTTCGTAATTGCCCAGAGAATCGAGAATAAGCCCAAGATTGTTCCAATCCCGAGCCGCGTCAGGATGGTCCTCTCCAAGAGCTTTCTGATCGATCGCAAGAGCCCTTTCGGCAAGCGGCCTAGCCTCGCTCTCCCGGCCAAGCAGCCGATAGACTTCTGCAAGGGTGTTCAGCGAGACAGCCAGATCCGTTCGAGCTCCCTGGGTCTGTTTTTCGCGCATCACAAGCGCGCGCAAAGCGAGTCTCTCTGCATCTCGATACCGGCCCTGAGCCAAATAAAGACGGGCCAGATTGTCCCGGTCGGCGGCCGTATTCGGATGCTCGTCGCCAAGGGCGTGGGAATCAATCAGGAGTGCATGCTCGAAAAGAGGCCCCGCCTCATCATAACGGCCAAGCGTCAGAAGGAGCTGCGCGAGATTAGTCAGCGTGGTGGCAAGGTTGGGGTGCTTCAAACCAAGATTCTTTTCTTCGATCTCAAGAGTTCGCCGATACGCTTCCTCAGCTGCAAAATAATCGCCCTTGGAAGCATAGAGGAGAGCCAGGTTGTTCAGCGACTGGGCAACCTGAGGATGCATTCGGCCGAGTGAAGACTCGCGGATTGCAAGGGCGCGTCTCCCGAAAGGCTCGGCTTGCGCATAGGCGCCCTGCGCATAGTAAATCATCGAAAGCTGATTCAACGTGACGGCCGTGTTGGGATGATCGGGCCCAAAAATTTCCTCTGCGGCTTGAAGAGACTGCGCAGCGGCCTGAGCGGCTTCGCTGTAATCACCCGCGCTATAAAGAGAGGCCACGCGGTCCTCGAGAGAGGCCCATTGCGTTGCGTCCGCCGCCAGGAGAGATCCGAAAGGCAGAATCAGCCACATCACCGCGCTCAGCAGAAAGTCTCTATGACGAACCATTAGAGTATTTCCAAAGAATGACTGATCAGTTCGACCTCATGATTCTCTTGGACGAAGGATAGGACACCCTGAAGCGCCCGGTCAAGATGTGTTTTGTCTGAGCTCACGGCACCGAAAGCAAGAACGCTTCTCTGCCATTTATCGTGAGCTCCAACCTCGGCAACGCTCACGTTGAAACGGCTTCGAACTCTGTCTTTCAAACTCTTCAGAACGCTTCGTTTTGACTTCAGAGAACCCGAAAGCGGTATGAAGATCTCCAGGTAAAGAACTCCGATGTGTACAGTAGCGTCTTTCATCAAGCTGACTCCTTGGGAGTAAATCCCGCAGAAAGCCAGGATGCGATAATTTCCGCCGCGGCGGCGTGCCCCTCGGGCGAAAGATGCCAGACGTCGCGGGGATGATAAGCATGCCGTCCGAGGTAAAGACTCTCCCCTCCGGCGCGGCGCAAGGCCTCGAAAGGATCGAGACAAGAAATGTTTTCACGCCCGCAGAACTGCATCAAAGTCTTCTGCGGGAAAAAGGGGTAGCCGTTTTTAAATTGATATGCCAGCGGAAAGAAAACGACGTGAAAGCGCGCACCTGATCCCTCCACCGACGTTTTGAGTTCCCGAAGCATGCCGTAAAGCCATTCAGATTCGGGCGACGCCGGATTTTCTAGAGCTCTGAGACTGACGGTGTCTTCGTCTGCCACGTAAACCGGCCACTTTTTTCCCTCATACCCCTCATACCTCACAGACTGCATTCGCCAAAGCCGCCAACGCCCCCTGAGAAATGTGTAGAGTTTAGAGTGCATGAGAACTCTCTCCGCCAAGCTGCGTTTACGGTAAACTTCGGGCGCGACCCGGCGCACGTGCTCGTCAAAACGGGGAAAGGCCTCGCTCGGAAGAGCTTTAAAATAATCTTTTTCGTCACCCCAATGGAGTACTGGATTCACGATATCGTTGAAACAGAACGCCAGCACCACGTCATCTGAGCCCAATGCGGCTCCCCTGGCCTGAAAAAATTTGAGCTCGCTGAACGTTGTATATCCGTTTACCCCTGCGTTGATCACCTCCGCAGTTTGACCCAGGCTCTGCCAAAAGCGCTCCATGGCATGAGGGAAAGCCTGCTCGGCGGAAACAAAAAGTCCGTAGGCGACGGAATCACCCAAGACGAGGACTCTTTTTTGTCCGGGGGGCTTGGGAATGATCCGCTCGCGGTCCCGAAAACCCTGCGAGCTGATTTCCGGATGTTCTGGATTCAGCGAAAAAAAATAAGGCGCTTGGCGATTGATGAGATTGAGAGCAGGTCCCTTCTCGGAGGGAGTCGAAATAAGACGGACGGCCGTCTCCAGAACCAGGAGCCCGAAAAGGGTCCAGCCCGAGGTCCAGAGGACCACGCGAAGGATCTTTCGAGGCAAGCGTCGCTCCGGAGCTTAGCGGCCGGCGGCCGTTGATGCGGCGGGAGCGGGGCTTTGCCAGCGGACACGGCCTGTGAAAAACGGCCCCAGAGATTGAATGTAACGGGCAGTCTGCTGGGTTTTACGCATCTCTTCCACGACATGCGACAGGGGAAAGAGGTCTTTGCCGATCAGACCAATCACGAATTCGTTGTCGTCGCGGTCGAGTCCGTAGCTGGCGAGCCGGACGTCATGAGCCAAATCCGCGCGTCCGTATGCCATCCCGATCTTGGCGTGCTCGTAGAGAATTTTTCCCTGCTCCTCTTTCGAGAGAAGCTCAAATTCAGGCTTCCTTCTCAAGGGATACCAAATGGCCCACGGCCAAGCGGGATTAAGAACTGTTCTGCGGGGTTTTGAGATGAGCCAATCTTCAAGATCCATTTCGCGTCCCAAAGAATAGGAACGCCCCGTCATCGCAAAGTCCCTCAGATATTTGAAGCCGCTGAAAACTTTTTGATTCAAAAACCGCCGGGATTCCCGCACAAAAAAATCGGGATTCTCGTTCATCAGCAGCACCGCAAAGCCCTGAGGATCGGTAAAGTCCTCATAAAGAACCGCCTCAAGCCCAGACCTTTTTAAGATTTTTTCGACCGCCGAGATATCACGGCATTGCGTAAAAACACTCAGCTGAAGATAGAGCCGCCTGTCGCTGACCTGCGGGCTGCCGTCTTTTGCGGGCGAACCTCGCTCACGAAGGTCTAAAACGGATTCAGGGTTTCCTGGTAAAGACATTTCAGCTCAGTCCTTGCTGGCTTTTGACAAAAGCCTGAAGCGCGTCACGCAGCTCGGGATCGCGAAGTAAAGCCGCAAACTTCGGATACGCCGTCAGCCGTGCAAAGTTTTGCTCGCGTGCCAACCGCTGAAATTCAGGATCTTTCATAAGTTCCTGCATTTTCGGGTGCGCCATCAAATTCCGGAAGTTTTCGTCCTTCATGAGTTTGTGGGCCATTTTGAGCTGATCGGCCATGGATTTGAATTTACCAAACATGATTGCTTATCTCCTCAGAGGTGAGCCGGCCGCTGAAGCGCCTTAAGCGCTCCGAACGGCGGGATCGGAAATTAATGGCTTTTAAAATAGGTCTTTCGATAAAAACGCAGTTCTTCGATGGAATTGAGGACATCACCCAGCGCCCGATGATCATCATTTTTGGGCGGGCGATCCTTATGCTTAGGATACCAGCGGTCCACGAGCCCCTTCAGACTGCTGACGTCGATAATCCGGTAATGCAGGTAAGCGCTCAGTTTGGGCATGTGACGGAGCAAAAAACGCCTGTCATGATGAATGGAGTTGCCGCAAAGCGGAGACTTGCCCTCGAGACAATACTCCTTGATGAACTTGAGCGTCTCCCGTTCGGCTTTCGCCAGCGTCACCTTGGATTGCCGGACCAAGTCAAGAAGCCCGGACCGCGCGTGCTGCTTTTGATTCCAATCATCCATCTTTTTCAGCAGACGCTCAGGCTGTTTGATCGCGAAACTGGGGCCCTGAGCGAGAATGTTCAGCTCGCCGTCCGTAATGATCGTGGCAATCTCGATGATGCTCTCTTTTTCGGGGTCTAAACCCGTCATCTCAAGATCCATCCAAACAAGGTTTTGTTTATTTTGCTTTTTCATCCTTCATCATCTCCGCGATCCGACAAAACTTAGCAACGGACTCTAACACACTTTGAAAGCCGAGTGAAGCACGCTTTCCTGGTGCGGCCGGGCAGGAAAATCCGCCGGACGATCCCGTTAATCCTTGCGCTGAGAATAGGCCTTCGGCTGCGATTGCAGCTTGCCCTCACTGAAAAGAAGCTCAGCCCACAGAGTTCCGTCTTCATAGTAAAAAACCGACTTCCCATGTTTCCGCCCGTCCTGATAGGCGGTTTCGCGCAGCAAGGATCCGCCTGGATAATAGGTTTGAACTTTCCCCTCGATCCGTCCCTCCTGGAAAGGGATCTCCCTCCAAATCGACCCGCCGGGGAAATAGAATTTCACGGGGCCGTGAGGACGCTGGCCTTGATGGGGCCACTCCGAGCTCGCCTTGCCGTCCGCATAAAAGGAGCGGATGATCCCTGCCGGCCCGCTCCACTCGGCTTTGGCGTCCCCAGTCTGAGAAAGAACTCTGAAAACTCCCTGTCCCTGAGGAAACGGCTGACCCGAAAAGCCGGCGCTCTCTGCTTTTTCCCCGGATTCAGACAGAAGCTCCGGCAAGGTTTCAAAAACTCCCTGGATGACAGATGCCTTCATCCAGGGCTGTCCGCCGGCATAGAACTGCTTAAGCTCTCCCTGAGGTGTACCCGCGGCTATCTGCTTCTCCAGAACAAGACGGCCCGACTCATCATATTCTCTCTCGGAACCTGTCTCCTGCCCTTGAATGAAGGGGTATTCCATCCACACGGCGCCGCTGGGAAAGTAAAAAACGACCGTGCCCTCAAGCACGCCGTTGCGAAAATTCCAGGCCGAGCTTATCCGGCCGTTTGCGTGCTGTGTCTGAAAACTTTTCATCCCCGGAAGAGCGGGTCCCGAGCCGGCTGAGGGAACCGCCGCGCGTTTAAGTTTTCCTTTTTTTTCGTTCTCAGAAAAACCTGGAGAGTCTCCCTTTTCTTTCGTGTTATCCCGACCCTTCTTCAGCACAGCTCTTTCCCGGACGGGAGCGCTTACGCCCTGCTGAGCTTGATGCCCTGCCTGCATCATGACAAAAAAAACAGCTCCGAGAACGGAGTAGCCAACGGCTAAACATAGGATGAATTTTTTCATAGCAGGATTCCCTGGGAGGCAAACATGTCCGGGGTTTTCAAGGTTCTGATTTCTTCCCTGTTCACGAGACCCGCGATGCCCAAACCGAGAAGACGAACGGCATCCTTTCCAGCCCTTGTTTTTTCCTCGAGAAGAGCCGCGGCGACGCGGTAAATCTCTTCGGAACACGCGGGTTCACGCGTCAGGGTCTGGGACCTCGTGATCAAACGGAAATCGGCATATTTGACTTTCAGGACAATGGTCCTGCCGACGCGGCCCGTCTTCAGAAGGTCTTCATAGATCTCCTCAGCATAGGCACGAAGGCGGCCTCTTAAGAACTCCAGATCGAGGGTGTCCTTATCGAAAGTCTCTTCTAAACTGGATTGCTTGGGCTCTGTCCAGGGCGAGACTTCGCGCTCGTCGAGGCCTCGGGCTGCCCGGGAGAGATACTCGCCATGGCGCCCAAGCTCTGCCGTCAGCCTTCTCAAGGGAGCCGCCGCCAGCTCGCCGCAGGTGGCATAACCCATCCCGAGAAGTTTTTTTTCGATCACAGGCCCTACCCCGGGAATTTTCCGGACGGGAAGCGGATTCAAAAAATCATTTTCTGTTCCGGGTCTGACGACCGTGAGTCCGTCGGGCTTCTGATAATCGGACGCAACCTTGGCCAGGAACATGCTGCCGGCAACGCCGGCAGAAGCGGTCAGCCTGGTTGCGGCCAGAATGTTTTGTTTAATGAGCGCCGCTATCAAAACCGGGTCTTCGATTCCGAAACGATGCCGGCTCACGTCCAAATAGGCCTCATCCAGCGAGACGGATTCCACAAGATCGGTGTGCTGGCGTAGCAGATTCATGACGCGGCACGATACTTCGCGATAGACCTCGAAGCGCGGTTTTACAAAAACCGCATGCCGACAAAGCCGATAGGCCTGTGACAGGGGCATCGCCGAGCGAATGCCGAATTTCCTGGCCTCATAGGAGCAGGTACTCACAACTCCTCGGCTGCGGGGATCACCCCCGACTACCACAGGTTTAGCCCGGAGCTCAGCATGGTCACGCTGTTCTACCGCTGCAAAGAAAGCGTCCATATCGACATGAATGATTTTCTTGGTCCAGCGGCCTGCGTCTTTTTCGGAACGGGCAGATTTGGACCGGGCTCTCATCGGGACACTCCGGAACCTATCAGAAGGATCATGAGAGCTCCGTTCAAGACATGGCTTACAAAACAAAGTCTACAGGATGTGCGCTCCCAAAAAATCAGAGCATAGGCGAGATAGAGGGAACGCATCAGGGCCGCAGCGCTCAGAACCAGCGCAAGGCCGGGCGGAAAAAAAAACAAATCGGCAATCAGGTAGCTGTAGAAGATAAACCCCAAAACAGCATTCGGGATTCCGAAAAGTTTGGCATGAGGACGATGTACAATCGATGCGCAGATCCCTTCATTCATCCTGCAAACCTTCGGAATCCAAGCCGCATCGGGGGAGAACCAGCGGTAATAGACTCCGCAGAAGTAGAAGGAAATCAGGAGGCCTGTCAGGGAAAGAAGAAAAATGCCGATGGAATTCGCCATAGTCTGAGTCTCTGTTTTTAACAGGATAGCCCGCCTCGGGTTTTGACGCAAGCGGAGCGGCGCGGTAACAGGGCTCTTGATCGGCCCTGAAAATCAGCTAAACTCGAAATAAAGGTGCGTGGTGCCGCCATCATGATGCTGGTGAAGAAAATTCTCGTCTCCTTAGGGTTTCTATCGCTCCTCACTGCCCCGATCCTCCTGAACGGGTGCGGCCGATCGAACTTCTCCTACAATGACAGTCAGCGGGAAGAACTTACAGCATCTTCGAAACTTATTGTGGAAGCGGTCGCGACCGGCACGGAACGTGTGCACGCAAAGAAGAATCTTGATTTTGTCGAAGGCCGAAAGGGTTTCAGCAGCAAAATCGAGTCCTCTGTCTCTTTCCGGCTTAAACGGGTTGTCAAGGGTACCGCGGCCAAGGAAGTATTCTCGGTGGGCATCAATTTGCCCAGCATGGCTTTCGGTATGGGGCCCGGTGAATCTCCCGGTATGAAAAAATTCACCCTCTATTTTGCCTACGATCAAAAAATCAGGAGGGACGTTCTTCTAGGAGCCGAGTGGGAAAAAGTCCGCTAGCCGCCGTCACTGCCGCTCAGGCGCGCTTCCTGCCGAGCCAGGATCCGGGATCGAATTCTTCCAGCCCCACCATCGCCGCGGTGCCGTCAAGGCCGGATTTGATCTCAATCTTGCCCTCCGCGAGACCTCTCTCACCGAGTACGATCTGCAGCGGAATGCCGATCAAATCAGCATCTTTAAATTTAACGCCGGCCCTTTCATCACGGTCGTCATAAAAAACCTCGAAACCTTCATCCTGAAGTTTTTTGTAAAGCGCTTCGGCCGCAAGGGTGATTTTTTCTTCCTTCTGATTCAGCGTGATAATTTCGAACTGATAGGGGGCGATCGCCACCGGCCACCGAATCCCTTTGTCGTCATGATGTTCTTCAATCGCGGCGGCAAGAATGCGGTTGACGCCGATACCGTAGCAGCCCATGAGGATGGTCCGCCGCTGGCCCTTCTCATCAAGAAAATGCCCAGAAAGGGCCTCCGTGTATCGGCTGCCGAGCTTGAAGATATGCCCGATTTCCATCGTCGTGGCAATCGTAAGCGGGCCGCTTCCATCTTTGGCAGGATCCCCTTCCTTCACATTCCGGATATCGCCGACGGCGGACGGGGTAAAATCCCTCCCCATCACGGCATTTTTGAGATGCGTGTCTTTCTGGTTCGCTCCGCAAACAAAGGACGAGAGTCCCTCAAGGTCCCAATCCGCGTAAATAGGCAAGCGCAAGCCCACGGGGCCTGCAAATCCGACGGGGGCGCCCGTAGCCTGCTCAACTTCCTTGTTTTCTGCTTGCCGCAAATTTTTAGTCCCGATAAGTTTTCTCAATTTATGTTCGTTGACCTCGCTGTCCCCCGTAACAAGAACAGCGACAGGTTTTTCATCAGCGATGTAAATGAGCGTTTTAACCATCCCGGAGGGATCGATTTTGAAGCGGTTCTTGAGTTCGTCAATGGTGCGGAGGTTCGGCGTATCGAAGACCTCCGGCAATTCCGCAGGGGCGGCGGAGCAGGACGCTGTGGGCTTGGCGCGTTCAGCGATCTCAAGGCTTGCCAGATACCCCTTGGAAGATCGGGCTACCCGATCCTCTCCGTAAGGGCAAACCACCATAAATTCCTGACTCATTTTCCCGCCCATCATGCCGGTATCAGCCTCGACGATTTGAAATGTCAGCCCGCATCGCGTGAAAATTTTGCGGTAAGCATCCGCCATCTTTTGATAATTTTTATCAAGACCCGCCTCATCCTGATCAAAACTATAGGCGTCCTTCATGATAAATTCCTTGGTGCGGATCACGCCGAATCGAGGGCGGGCTTCATCGCGGAACTTGGTTTGAATTTGATAAAGCGTGAAGGGCAGATCGCGGAAGGATTTAACGCACCCGGCTGCAAGATCGGTGACGACCTCCTCGTGAGTCGGCCCAAGAACAAATTCATGACCGGCCCTGTTCTTAAAAGCAATCTTGTCGTCCCCGAGACTTTCGTATCGGCCGGTTTTCTTCCACAGATCGGCAGGATGAAGCGCGGGCATCAAAAGCTCTTCAGCGCCGGCGCGGTTCATCTCCTCGCGGATGATATTCATGATTTTGTAAAGAACACGGAAACCGAGCGGCAGATAGGTGTAGACGCCTGAGGCCAGTTGGCGGACCAGTCCCGCCCGCAAGGCCAGTTTATGGCTGGCGGCTTCCGCGTCTTTGGGTACATCGCGCAAGGTTGGAAGCAGTGTTTGTGTCCATCGCATGATTCATTTCCTTTCGTCCAACCCTCCGGCTAGAAAGGCAGCAAGCTCCGAAGGCGGGCAAAAACATCGAGGTTGTTCAAGTCATTGAAGATCAGAAAAACCATCAAAACTAAGAGCGCCGCGAAACCTGCCTGAGTCAGTCTTTCCTGAAAAATCAGACTCACTCTTTTTCTGCGGACCGCCTCAATGAGCAGAAAAAATAAATGGCCGCCGTCCAGCGCAGGAATCGGAAGCAGGTTAATCACCGCTAGAGAGATGCTCAAAGTTGCCATGAGCTGAAGCACGTAAGCAGGCCCCATTTTCGCCGCGTCACCGGCAAGGGACATAATGCCCACAGGCCCGGAAACCGCTTTGAGGGACATCTTACCCTGAATCATGTAAAAGATAGCTTTGTGCGTCATCACGGTCAGAGACACGGTGGTCTCGGCACCGCGGACAATCGCTTCGCCCGCACCGTATTTTTCAAAAAAAACAGCCTCCGGATGCGGAGAAACTCCGAGCCTGCGAACGCGCACCGACCGGCCGAAAAGGTCCTGGGCGTCTTCTTCTTTCGGCATTAGCTGAAGTGTCAAGCGGTCTTTACCGCCCGCCAAATTCCTGCGCTCGAGCTCAAGATCGAGTGGGCCCGGAGGTGCCTTTTCAATCGCATGGGTCATATCGGTCCAGGTCAACACCGGCAAACCGCTGACAGCGAGAATACGGTCTCCTTTCAAGAGACCGCTGGATGCCGCGGGATACCCCTCGACGAAACCTCCGAGGGTTGTCCCAGGAACCGGACGGCCGATCATGAAAATTGCGGCGAACAGCACAAAGGCCAGAAAATAATTCATGATCACGCCCGCACACACAATAAAAATTCGAGCTCCTAGCGGGGCGGCCAAATATTCACCTGCCTGCGGTTCCTGCCCCTCGGGCAGTTCGCTGTAGCTCTCTCCCGCAGGCTTGACATAACCTCCCAAAGGAAAAAGCGAAACGGCATAACGCGTTTCGGCTCCTTGCCAATGCAGAACTTCAGGACCAAAACCGATCGAGAACTTTTCAACCCGCACCTTGGTGAGGCGGCAGGCGATAAAATGCCCCAGCTCATGAATCGTGATCAGCACACCTAAGATCAGCAGGGTCGGTCCCACGGACATCAGAAAACTCATAAAGCGGCCTCCGCTTCCTGTCGGGCCCAGGCATCGGCATCAAGCAGATCCTCAAGGCAGGGGTGAGAAATGAGCCGATGTTTTCGCATGACTTTTTCGATTTTTTCGGAAATCGCCGTAAACTTAATTTTTCTGTTGAGAAAAGCTTCCACAAAAACCTCATTCGCTGCGTTGAGCACGGCAGGCAGACTGCCTCCCCTATCACTGGCTTCGTAACCCAATCTAAGGCATGGAAACCTTGAAAAATCAGGCTTTTCAAAATGAAATTTGCGCAGGCTGCAAAAGTCGAGCCTCGGCAAGTCGTTCGTCAGGCGATCAGGATACCCTAAGGCGCATTGGATAGGAAGCAGCATATCGGGCACACCGAGCTGAGCCAGGTGAGAACCGTCCAAGAATTCGACCACCGCGTGGATGACAGCTTCGGGATGAATCAGAACTTCGATTTTTGAAGCCGGCATGCCGAAGAGGTGCGCGGCCTCAATAACCTCAAGGCCTTTATTCATGAGAGTCGCCGAGTCAATTGTGATTTTAGGTCCCATCTTCCATTTGGGATGGTTCAAAGCCTGCTCCGGAGTGACCGCGCGCAAAGAACCTTTGCGGTTCAAGAAAGGCCCGCCCGAGGAAGTCAAAATCAGGCGTCTCACAGATTCAGGTGTCCGCCCCTCAAGGCATTGCCACAGCCCGGAATGCTCGCTATCGACGGGACGCACAGAGGCTCCAAACTTCGCAGCCTCATCCATCAAGAGACGGCCTGCCATCACCAAAGGTTCCTTGTTGGCAATAGCCACTGTCTTCGCGGCTTGGAGCGATGAGAATATCGGCTTGAGGGCGGCCGAACCTGCCATCGCAAAGAGGACATGATCCGCGCTTGGGAGGGATGCCGCCTCAGTCAGGCCCTCCATGCCGGATAGGACGCGGATTCGATAGCGCTTCAGCTGCCTCTGCACTTCAAGAGCTTTGGCTTCATCGAACACACAGACAAGTTCGGGACGGAATTCTAGAGCCTGACGGATTAAAAGATCAGCGTTGCGGCGGGCAGCGAGGGCTTTGACGCTGAACTTGTCCGGGTGAGCCCGCACAAGACGCAGCGCACTCAGGCCGATCGATCCGGTCGAACCCAGAATCGACAATTGTCTGGGAAAGTCCGAAGGACGGCGCTTGACGCGTGCTGCGGCCGGCGAAGTTTTCCCGGGTGCCGGGCGCTCTGCCCAGAGCGCCTTTCGTTCTGCCTTTGGTTTTTTTTTATCCGCAACTGCGCTCATTCAAAACCTGCTTTGAAAATTTCGGCCAAGGCCGAATCAATAGACGAACCTCATGAGGTAAAAATAAACCAGCGGGATGGTCAACAGCAGACTGTCGAGTACGTCCAGAATTCCGCCCAGGCCGGGAACCGTGCCGGAGTCTTTGATGCCCGCATCGCGTTTGATCAAACTCTCCGCGAGATCTCCAAGCTGGGAGATCACACCCGCCAAAACACCTAAAAAAAGAAAATGATGAAAGTCCACTGACGGAATATACGTTTTGGAGAACATCGCCAGAATGACCGATGTAAGAAACCCGGCCCAAGCCCCCTCAACGGATTTATTGGGGCTGACATGCTCGAGCAGTTTGGCTTTGCCTAATTTACGGCCGACAAAATAGGCTCCGGCATCGCCGCCCTTGACCACCAACGCCGCGAAAAAAACCCATTGAGCTCCTTGGGGAATCTGCCGCAGATAAATCAGCGTCGAAAAAAACCACGCCACATACACAACACCCAAAAAAGAGACCGAAGTGCTGACGAACGCTTGATGGAGTTTCTCCTTCTTGAAATTGACGATGAAGAGTGTCAGGCAGGCGGCAAGGATAGCGAGCAAGTCTAAGCGGAGCAAAAAAGCAATCGGCATCAGCGCCCCGAGAGCCAAAGAGGCCGCTCGGTTGACAGCCAGTCCCTTTTTCTCGGCCATCGACAGATATTCGTAGAGCGCCGTCAGGACAAGCAGCTCAATGACGATCGTGAACAGCCACAACGGGGCCGCAAAAATCGTGAAAATCGCTAGTGAAACGAGCACGGCCGAGGTGGCAAGCCGTTTGCCCAGCTGAGTCATGCATCCGCTCCCGTGTTGAGGGGCTCTGTCCTGCCGAATCTCCGCTCGCGGAGGCTGTAAGCCGCAAGAGCCTTTTGAAACTCTTCCGCCGTAAATTCAGGCCAGCACTTTTCGGTGACGTACAGTTCAGCGTAAGAAATTTGCCAGAGCAGAAAATTGCTGACGCGCATTTCCCCGCTTGTTCTTATCAGAAGATCGGGATCCGGCAGCGCACTCGTGTAAAGATGACTGGCGACATCCTTTTCCGAGATCATTTCCGGATCAATTTTGCCCTGCACGGCAAGACGCGCAAGCGCCCGGCAGGCCTCCGTAATCTCAAGCCTGGAAGAATAACTAAAGGCGAATGTCACAAAAAGGCCCGTATTGGACGCGGTTTCCTCAGCGGCCCGGGAAAGCTTCGCCTGGATCTCGGACGGCATATCCGTCAGGCAGCCGATCGCGTTGAAAACAATGTTATTCTTCTTCAGCTCGGCGAGTTTATGATCCAAGTAGTTGGACAAGAGCTGCATGAGGAACTGAACTTCGTCCTTCGGGCGGTGCCAATTTTCTTTCGAGAACGCGTACAAGGTGATGTATTTAACACCGGCCTTCTCAGCAGCTCGCATGACGTCTTCCAGGCGATCTGCCCCAGCCTGATGTCCGCGGATCCTGGCCAGCCCCTGGCGGCCCGCCCATCTTCCGTTCCCGTCCATGATCAGGGCCACGTGCTGGGGGATTTTTTCAAGACTCATATCATGTCCGCGAAAAATTTGCAGAACGCCGTTTAAAGAATAACTGTCTGGGACCGCTTACTGCCCACTGAAATCATCCGTATCGGCGTCTCCATCAGGCGCTCAAGACGTTTGAGATACTTCCTGGCATTTGCGGGAAGATCCTTCCAGCGCTTCACGTGCGTCAGGTCTTCTTTCCAGCCTTTCATCGTCTCATAAACCGGCTTCACGCGAGCAAAATCGCAGGAGGACGGCGGAAAATCCCCGTAGGTTTTTCCGTCGAGCTCATAGGCAACGGCGATCTTGAGTTCAGGGAGACCTGAGAGAACATCCAGTTTCATCAAGGCCATCTCATCAAGGCCGTTGATCCGGACCGAGTGCCGGACGATCAGCGCGTCGAACCAGCCGCAGCGGCGAGGACGCCCCGTGGTCGAACCGAACTCGTCGCCTTTTTTCTGAATTTCCTTCATAAGAGCCGCAGGAAACTGTGAGGGGAAAGGCCCTTCCCCGACGCGCGTCGTGTAGGCTTTGACCACGCCGATAACTCGGTCGATCAGCGTCGGACTGACGCCCGAGCCGGTGATCGCACCCCCGACGGAAGCATTCGATGAAGTAACAAACGGATAGGTTCCGTGATCGACGTCCAAAAGGGTGCCTTGCGCTCCTTCAAAAAGAAGACTCTTTCCCTTGCGCGAGGCAGAGAAAAGGTAACTCGGCGTATCGATCGAATACTCCAGGAGCCTTGAGCGGGTCGACAGGCACTCCGCCAAAACCTCCTTGAAAGAAAGTCCGGGATGTTTATAAATCTTTCTGAGGATTTCGTTGCGTTCTTTCAGCACCGCTTCGAGCCTCTCCTTGAAATAGGGGAGGTTGCGCAGGTCGCCGACCCGGATGCCGACTCGGGCCATCTTGTCCGCATAACAGGGGCCGATACCTTTCTTGGTCGTTCCGATCTGCTCCCCTTTTTTAGCATCTTCCTCGCGCAGACAATCCATCAGGCGGTGATGCGGAAGAATGAGGTGTGCCTGCTCGGAAACAAACAGCCTGCCCTTGACGCGGATACCCTTTTTCTCCAGGACGTCCACTTCTTTAAAGAAAGCAGCGGGGTCGATAACCACGCCGTTGCCGATGACACAGACCTTGTCTTTGTGAAGAATCCCGGACGGTATGAGATGAAGGATGTGCGTTTGGTCATCGAATTTCACGGTGTGACCCGCGTTATTACCGCCCTGATAGCGGACGATGATATCGCTCTTGCGTGAGAGGATGTCAATGATCTTGCCTTTACCTTCGTCGCCCCATTGGGCGCCTATCAAAATTCTGTTCATGCGGCCTTCTTTCTGGAAAGCGGTTAAAACCGTACGATCTTGGCGTCGAGAATGGGCGGAAATTTTTTGAGCAGCGTCAGAACCTTCGCCGGAACATCCGAGTCGGTGCTGATCACGGTCATGGCAAAAACTTTCTTGCCTCGGGCCACCCTTCCGAGCGTCATTTCCGCGATATTGATTTTATTATTTCCGAGAATCGTCCCGACTTTTCCGACGACGCCCGGCTGATCTTCGTTTTTGATAAACAGCACGTAGCGAGCGGGATTCAGATCGATCGTAAACTCATCGATGCGGACAACCCGGGGGTTCTCTTGATCATAAATCGTTCCGAGAATTTTGTGCGTCTCGCTGTTCTGAAGGGCTTCAACCTCGATGAAGTTTGTAAAGTCCTGCGCGTCAGCGCTCCGGCTCTCATGCACCGTAATGCCCCGCTCCTTGGCCAAAGAAGGCGCATTGACGAAATTAACCGTATCCCCGCAAATCGGTGTGAGAATTCCCTTCAGCACCGCGATCGTGATAGGGGCGGCCCCGAAACGGGTGGGGTCTCCGCCGAGACGGATCGTCACATTCTTAAGACTTCCGCCGTAGAGCTGGGCGTGAAGAGTGCCGAGTTTTTCAGCAAGCGTCAGCCAGGGTTTAGCAGCCTTGAGCGTTTCGGGATCGAGGTTCGGCAGATTGACCGCATTCTTGATCGCGCGTCCATGCAGTGCATCAAGGACTTGATACGCGACATCGACCGCGACATTTTCCTGTGCCTCCTGCGTTGCGGCGCCCAGGTGCGGCGTCGCGATCACCTGCGGCAGTCTCAGCAAGGGATGATCAGCAGGCGGCTCCTGCTCGAAAACGTCGAGAGCCGCACCTGCAACCCTCTCGGATTCGAGCGCCCGGAAAAGCGCGGCTTCGTCAATGATGCCTCCGCGGGCGCAGTTCACGATGCGCACGCTTTTCTTGCACAGCCTGAGCGTCTCGTCGTTAAGAATGTACTTCGTTTCCGGCGTCAGCGGCGTATGAACGGTAATGAAGTCTGCGATTTTAAGAAGCGACTTAAGTTCCATGAATTCGACCGGATACTCCTTCACGCTCGCTTTTGAGATGAACGGATCGAACGTCACGATCTTCATTCCGAAAGCCGCGGCACGCTTGGCGACTTCACGGCCGATACGTCCGAAACCCACCACACCGAGGATCTTTCCGTTGAGCTCGGCTCCTAAAAACTTCTGCCTCTTCCACTCCCCTTTATGGACGGACATGTGCGCCTGCGGAATGTTCCGTGCTAATGCCATAAGCATCGAAAACGTATGCTCCGCGGTTGAAATCGTGTTGCCCTCAGGCGTGTTCATCACGATGATGCCGCGCTTCGTCGCGGCCGGCAAATCGACATTATCCACGCCGACACCCGCGCGGCCGATGACGCGCAGCCGCTGCGCGGCCTGAATCAGATCTTCGGTCAGGCGCGTTCCGCTTCTGACGATGATGGCATCGTACTGGGCAATAATTTTTTTCAGCTCCTCGGGTTTAAGCCCCGGGCGCTCATCCACAACCACGGATTTATCCTTCGACAAAACAGCCATCCCACCCTGCCCGAGAGGGTCCGCGACAAGAATTTTATGCATCACTTCAGACTTTGACATCGTTCGTTCCTCTTTTTAAACCGCTGCCCGTTGATTAAGCAACCCGCTGTTCGGATTTTTCCATGCCGGCAAGAATTTCCCGCATGGCCTGAAAACCGGCTTGAAGCTCTTCCTTACCGATCGATCCCATGTGTGCGACCCGCATCATGCGGTTTTTCATCGCGCCCTGGCCGCCGGCAACCGTAACGTTTTTTTGCTCCCGAAGAAGCCTGATAAATTTTTTTGCGTCGAACCCCTCCGGAAACACCGCAGCCGTCAAAGATGAGGAGGGCGCTTTCGAAAAAATTCTAAACCCCATAGCGCTCAGTTCAGCCCGGGTAAAATCGCCGAGTTCACGGCTTCGAGCCCACACATTTTCAAGCCCCTCGCTGAGAATTAAATCAAGCGCTTCGTCGGCGGCCCACACCAGCATGGTTCCCGGTGTAAAAGGCGTGTCTCCTGAGACCAGATTTTTTTCATACTTTTGGAGATCAAAGTAGTAACGCGGAAGGCTTGACTGTCTCATGCGGGCCTGAGCCTTAGGACTGACGCTGATGAAGGCCAACCCGGGCGGCAGCATCAAAGCTTTTTGGGAACCTCCGATAACCGCATCAACCGCCCATGCGTCCGTTTCGAGGACGTCCGCAGCCAAGCCCGCTATGGCATCCACGATCAGGAGGGCGTCCGTACGCCGCACTTTCTCTCCGATCGCCCGGATGTCATTGAGAACCGCCGTCGACGTTTCACAAAGCTGAACAAAAACGGATTTCACACGCGGAAATTGCGTCAGTGCTTTTTCGAATTGGGACGGATCTACAGCTTCACCCCAAGGAACCTCAATCACCCTCGGACAAAGGCCGAAAACACGGGCCAGCTCTGTGAAACGGCTGCCGAACTTCCCCGTGTCAAGCACCAGGACCTCATCGCCCGGAGAATGGAAGTTCACAACGGCCGCTTCCATTCCCGCCGATCCCGACCCCACGAGGGTGTAAACCGGGTTCTGCGTCCGGAAAACAAACTTGAGCTTACCGGTCACACGCTCAAAAAGCTCCCGGAATCGGGGCGTGCGGTGATGAAAAATGGGTTGGGCCATCACAGCCCGGACAGATTCGGGAATTTGAACCGGTCCGGGTGTGAGTAGAATAGGGCCGTTCGTCATTTTGCGGGGTTCGCTCCCGTTTTCAGAACGATCACATCATCCACCAAACCAAAAACGCGGGACTCTTCGGCCGACATAAAATTATCGCGGTCCGTCGCCTTTTCAATCGCCTCAACGGTTTGACCCGTATGATGCGCCATGATTTTATTGAGCTGATCCTTGAGCTTGAGGATTTCCCGAGCCTGGATATGAATGTCGGAAGCCGTACCTTGCGCGCCGCCCCAAGGCTGATGGATCATCACGCGGGAATTCGGAAGGCAGTGACGTTTCCCCTTGGATCCCGCACAAAGCAGGAGCGCTCCCATGCTGGCAGCTTGTCCCAAACAATACGTCGCAACATCACATTTGACGAACTGCATGGTGTCGTAAATCGCAAGTCCGGCCGTCACGGAACCGCCGGGAGAATTGATGTAAATGTTGATGTCTTTGGCAGGGTCTTCCATCTGCAGGAAAAGCATCTGAGCAATGGCCAGATTGGCGATGGTGTCGTCAATCGGCGTGCCGATGAAAATGATCCGGTCTCTGAGAAGACGTGAATAAATATCGTACGCCCGTTCCCCCATACCGCTCTTTTCAACCACCATCGGAACCAAATAACCGCTCATAGATCCTCCCCCGTCCTCAGACTTTGGCATTTTGTTTTATGAGTTCGACCGTTTTTTCCGTACGAATCTGATCCTTCAGATTTTCCGCGGCTTCTTGACGCTCTTCATAATAACTTTGAATCGTTTCCGGAGACTGGCGGAAACGGTCCGCAATCTTTTGATAGTGTTTCTTGAGATCTTCTTCGGTGACTTCGACGTTCTCTTTTTCCGCGATTTCTTCGAGCAGAAAAGCAAGATGAACTTGACGCTGAGCTTCCGGACGGAACCCTTCTTTCATCTTGGCGCTCTGACTTTCAAACTCCTCCTCGGGAGCTCCCTGCTGAGCAAAGTGCTGACGGGCCTGATCCAGCATCGACTCAACCCGGCGCTGCAACAATTTCGGAGGCAGCTCAAGCTTGTTGGCCTTGACGAGTTCATCGAGAAGCGCTTTCTCAAAAGAAGCACCCGCTTCTTTTTCTTTTTGTTCGAGAAGGTCTTTTTCGATCTTGGCTTTCAGGTCGGCCAGCGTCGCATGATCTCCTGCTTCGCGCGCGAGGTCGTCGTTGATTTCAGGAAGGTTCTTAAGTTTCACTTCCTTGACCTTCACTTTGAAAATAGCGTCCTTACCGGCGATCTCTTTGCGGGACGCATCTTCAGGAAACTTCACCCTGACCTCGCGTTCCTCACCGGCGCGGATCCCGGCCAGCTGCTCTGAAAACCCTTTCAGGTACTCCTCAGCCTTGAGCTCGAACCAGTCATCTTTGCGGTTTTCCAGTTCTTTACCATCCACGGCGCAAACGTAATCCGCGATGACGAAGTTACCCATCTCGGCAGGCTTATCTTCAACGGCCTTATACTGCGCAAGAGAATCCTGCAAGCGCTTCAGAGCTTCTTCAACTTCGGACGGCTTGACTGTCACGTTTTCTTTTTTGGCCGACAAGCCCTTGTACTTCGAAATCTTGATCTTGGGTTTGACTTCGACGGCAGCTTCGAAAGACAGCTTTGTCTCGTCAAAATGGATATCTTTCACTTCGGGATAACCCAGGGGATGAATAGATTCTTCGTCCAGGGCTTCGCGGTAGGTCTCAGTCAGCAGATCTTTGAGAACCTGCTCTCTGGCTTCACCTTTGAAATGGAGCGCGACAATATTCATCGGCGCCTTTCCGGGGCGAAAGCCGGGGATCTTGGCTTTGGGCGCTACGGCTCTGTAAAAAGCATCATAGGCTTCTTTGATCCGGTCCTGACCAACTTCGATTTTTAGTGTCTTCTCACAGGATTTGGTGTCTTTGACAGAAACCTTCAAGGTCGCGATCTCCTTCAGCATTAAATTCGTGAATCCCCGAGCCATATAGCCTTCGGGCTCCTAGAAAACAGGAGGTCTCGAAATTCAGGGGACAATTTTAGAATTGCGGCGTGCCATTAAAGAATGGAGCGAGTGGAGGGAATCGAACCCTCGTAGCAGCCTTGGCAAGGCTGTGCATTACCACTATGCTACACTCGCTGGTAGGTATTAAGGGATGCCCTGCTTGCACCCAAAAAAAGCGGGCGCCGATCAGTCACACTTAAACTAAAGCCATATCCGCCGCGAACACGCTATCTTAGGGAAACACCCGCGGTTTGTCAACGCATGGCTTTACGGATTTCATCACCCTGGCGGATGATTCGTTCTATTTTCTTAAGACCTTAATTGCCAGCGGCTTAGAAAAAAAATCAGCTTCACGAAACACCCTAAATCGGCCTGACCAGACTCGCGCGGAAAGTTCGGCGCTTCGATCACTCTTACTTAGACTAAGTACGCCCGGACACGGCTCTCCTTGAAAGTGCCGGGCCGTGCTTGGCCATAAAGGCTTAGTGCGCGCCCGGACACGGCTCTTCTTGAAAGTGCCGGGCCGTGCTTGGCCATAAAGGCTTAGTGCGCGCCCGGACACGGCTCTCCTTGAAAGTGCCGGGCCGTGCTTGGCCATAAGGCTTAGTGCGCGCCCGGACACGGCTCTCCTTGAAAGTGCCGGGCCGTGCTTGGCCATAAAGGCCAAGTGCGGCGAGAGGGACTTGAACCCACACTCCTTGCGGAACAGGATCCTAAGTCCTGCGCGTCTGCCAGTTTCGCCATCGCCGCTTATGAGGCTGGCCGCAAAAGAAACAAAAAAATGCGCCCTGAAGGACTTGAACCTTCGACCTACTGATTAAGAGTCAGCTGCTCTACCAACTGAGCTAAGGGCGCTAAAACCAACATTTGTTTCCAACTGCCCTGACTTCGATCCTTACTTTCAGATTGTTGTCAGGGCGGGGAACCTTCGGTTCCCGCGAGCTAAGGGCGCTAAAACCAACATTTGTTTCCAACTGCCCTGACTTCGATCCTTACTTTCAGATTGTTGTCAGGGCCGAGCGCCTCCGGTACTCCTGCGCCGGAATGCGAATCTTTTGCGTCCTCTTTTCTGACGCGGAAGCGGATTCTACTCAAAGACGCAGAAATTGACAAGGCAAGAATCCCTTTTTTCAGACCCCGTGCATTTCACGGATTCCCCTGACCGTTTCGAGAAATTCTTTGCGGCGCATCACAAGTTCCCGGCTGGCCAGCGGCAAGCGGGCGAAATCCTCATTCATTTTCTCAAAGCGGCGCTCCGTTATGGGGTAGGTCTGGTAATAGTCGTAGAAGTAGGGCAGTTTTGACCGATCCGCCTTCAGGAACTTATAAAGCAGATCAACCATGCCCTGAGGGTCGTAGCCCGCATGCAGCATGTAGCGGGTGCCCAGAAGATCCGCGTTTTCAATGCGCTCCTCCCTCGTGAGTTCACCGCTCTGCGCGGCCGAATTCACAAGGATAGCTCCAAGCGCGGCCAGACTGCCGATCTGACCAAGGGCGGGAGCCACAACCGAGACAGCCTGGGTTACGCCATCGAGGGTCTTGCGTTTGGATGAACTCCTCGGATCCTTGAACTGAAGTATCGCAACCTCATGAGCCAGGACGGCAGCCAGTTCCGCTTCATTCTCGATAAAATTCAAAAAGCCCGTTGTGATGTAAACATGGCCACCGGGGGCCGCGGCAGCGTAAATCTTCTCATCGTAAAGCACCGTAAAATCATAGTTCTCCCTGGCTTGGCTCTCGTCCTCAGCCAGAGAAAAGCCCACGCGGTCCACATAATCTGTCACTTGCGGATCCGTATAAAGATAAAACTGGGAGACGATCTGCTGATGGATCCTGAGCCCCTCTTCTTTTTCAATTTCGGAGAAAGATCTCAGGCCCGGATGATCCTGAGCCATCGGCTTTGCCGAGCGGGAGGATGCGCAGCCTGACGCAGCACCCTGAATTAGAATCACGCCCAAAAGCACCGCGGTTAAATTACGAAAGGCCATCAAATTTCCTTTCGGTCAAGAAACTGAAGGATCGCGGCACGCAGCGCACGCGCGGGCAATCCGAGTCATTTTCGGACGGCTAGATCGAATAGTCGGCAAAAAAGCCTTTCTCTTCCTTGGGACTGACAAAAACTTCCTCGTCGCGCTTGAGCGCCAGTTCACGGTAACGCTCCTGCGTCATCTCAACCTGGACAAGACCGCCCCACTCGCTGACGAGCTCTACTTTGACGACCGAACCCGCAGGATTGATGCGCTTGATCACGGCCTTGAAAGAATTTTTTCCGGTTCGAACCCGGTGAATATCAAAAAGGTGCGGGCGAATGTAGATCGTCGCTTTTTCGCTGTCCTGCGGCTGCTGATGTGAAAGATCCACGGTGATGCTTCCGATATGCGCCTTACCGTCCTCGACACGCCCGTGAAAGAGATTTACGTCCCCCAGAAAGTTGTAAACAAAAGCGCTGGCAGGCCTGTGGTAAACCTCTTCCGGCGTCCCCATCTGCTCAATGCACCCTTCGTTCATCACCACGATTCGGTCGGCAACTTCAAGAGCTTCTTCCTGATCATGCGTGACAAAAATGCTGGTCACGTGGATTTCATCATGCAGCTGCCTCAGCCACTGCCTGAGCTCCTTGCGGACCTTAGCATCCAGGGCTCCGAAAGGCTCGTCAAGCAAAAGGACTTTGGGTTCAACCGCAAGAGCGCGCGCGATGGCGATGCGCTGGCGCTGTCCGCCGGAAAGCTGGGAAGGATAGCGCCTGGCTAAATTTTCAAGCTGCACCAGTTTTAGAAGTTCTGTAACTTTCACCCGGATCGCATCCTCGCTGGGCCTCTTAGAACGGGGACGCACACGCAGTCCGAACGCGATGTTTTCAAAAACCGTCATGTGTCTGAAAAGCGCGTAATGCTGGAAAACAAATCCCACCTGCCGCGCGGCCTCCTTGTCATCGCGGGCATCTTCACCCTCGAAACAGACCTCGCCCGCATCCTGAAATTCAAGGCCGGCGACAATTCTCAGAAGCGTCGTTTTTCCGGATCCTGAAGGACCGAGAAGAGCCACGAGCTCGCCGGAAGGGATATCCAGACTGACGTCTTTAAGAGCGGTAAAATGACCGAATGTTTTCGTGAGACTTCGAATGGCAATACTCATAAAACCTGCTTTCCGGGCTTCAGGATCCCTGGGATTCTTTCAACTGACGCGCGTATTGTGCCTCGATGAAACTTTTGATGCCCAGCGTCACAAGGGCAAGAAATAAAAGAAGCGAGGAGACCGCGAACGCGCCGGTAAAATTGTATTCGTTGTAAAGAATTTCGACGTGCAGCGGCAGAGTGTTCGTCAGCCCGCGTATGTGCCCAGACACAACCGACACCGCACCGAACTCTCCCATGGCCCGGGCGTTGCACAAAATCACGCCGTAAAGCAGCCCCCATTTAATATTCGGAAGAGTCACACGCCAAAAAGCCTGAAAACCGTTGGCACCGAGCATAATCGCCGCTTCTTCCTCTTCCTTGCCCTGAGACTGCATCAGGGGGATGAGTTCGCGGGCCACAAAGGGAAAGGTGACGAAGATCGTCGCTAAAACAATGCCGGGCGCGGCAAAAATAATCTTGATATCGTGTTCCCGAAGCCAGCCCCCCCAGTAACCCTGAGCTCCAAAAAGGAGCACAAAGACTAACCCCGAAACGACAGGCGAAACACTAAAAGGCAGATCAATGAGCGTCAGCAGAAGATTTTTTCCGTGAAAGTCGAACTTGGCAATCGCCCACGAGGCGGCAATCCCAAAAACCAGATTGAGCGGTACGGCGATCGCCGCGGTCAGAAGCGTCAAACGCAGGGCTGCCAGCGCGTCCGGATCCGTCAGAGACAGCGCATAAAAGGCCGCCCCCTTCTGAAATGCCGTCACGAGGACAATCAAAAGCGGCGTGAATAGAAGAAGCGACAGGTAAATGAGCGCGGCCCCGATAAGACAGCGCTTCACCCAAACAGGCTCGCCGATCACGCGAGCAGAAGAACCTGCCCTCGTCTTGAACGCAAATCTGGACGCCGCGCCGCCTGCCATACAATCTCCTAAAGGACTGCCCGGCGGCGAGTCCACCATTGCAGAAGGTTAATCAAAAAAAGAATGAGGAAGGAAACGCCCAGCATGCCGACCGCAATAGCGACCGCTCCGGCGTAATCATATTGTTCAAGTTTGGTCATGATCAAAAGCGGGACAATCTCCGTTTTCATGGGCATATTGCCTGAGATGAAGACAACTGAACCGTATTCGCCCACAGCGCGCGCAAAGGCTAGCGCAAAACCCGTCAAAAGCGCCGGAAGCAGCGTCGGAAAAATCACTCTCGCAAAGGTCTGCCAGCGGTTCGCGCCCAGACTTGCAGCCGCTTCTTCAACCTCAGCCTCCAAATCCTGAAGCACGGGCTCAACGGTTCGCACCACAAACGGCAATCCGATAAAGGTCAAGGCGATGGTCACCCCCAGCGGGGAAAAAGCCGTCTTGATTCCGGCCGCTGAAAAAAATTGACCAAGCCACCCATTGGGTGCATAAGCCGCGGTGAGCGCGATACCCGCCACAGCCGTGGGCAAAGCAAAAGGAATATCCACAAGCGAATCCACGACCCGCTTTCCCGCAAAGTCATAGCGCACGAGAACCCATGCGATCAGAAGGCCGAAGACCAAATTCACGGCAGCTCCAACAGCCGCTGCCGTAAAAGTCAAACCAAAGGAGGCCGCCGTGCGGGGGTGCGAAAGGACAGACCAAAATTCAGCAGGGCTCATCTCCAGAGATTTAAGGATCATGGCTCCCAAGGGAATCAGCACAATAAGTCCCAGGTAAGCCAGAGTGAATCCGAGACTCATTGCGAATCCGGGCAGAATTGTTTTTTGTTTAAGCAGCATGTTTTTCTCTTTAAATATCGAAATCCAAAATATCCAGTCCCTTGATTTGAGCTGCCATCGCTCTCTCCAAAGCGTCGCCAAGCGACGTGTGGTCAAGCACCTGAGCTGTGGCGTCACGCACTTCCTTCATGACGAGCCTGAGCTCGCAGTACGACTCATCCCGGCACTCCTCGCAGCGGCGGTAAGCCGAACGGCTGACGCAGGGCAGGGGTGCCAACGGCCCTTCCATGATTCGAATGATTTGCCCGAAGGTAACTTCACCGGGTGCGTGGTTCAGGAAGTACCCTCCCCCCTTACCCTTCTTGCTCCCTAGGATCGCGTTATTTTTCAACTCGAGGAGAATCAGTTCGAGAAATTTCTTGGGTATCCCTTCCTGCTGAGCCAGTTGGGAAATGAGCACAGGCCCCTGACCATAGTGCCGGGCAAGTGCGAGCGAAGCCTTCAGGGCGTACTTTGTTTTCTGTGATAGCATAAGCCTATAAGATTGATAGAGTATGTGGATTTTATTCGGTCGCTGTCATTTGTCAAGAGCCTATTTAGAAGATGAGGCGGGGCAAACGTTAAGCGTGAAGAGCGAGGCGCTCGAAGGCAAGGGCCAAGGCGCCAAGGTCCCCGATACTACCCTTGAGCTTGGACCTTTTAATGCGCACCTTTTTCATGGCCTCAGGCCAAGCATGCTCGCGGCAGCTTTTCATCATGGCTTTTCGGAATTGAGGCGGTGCGGACTTCCAAACACCGCCCCCCAGAAGGATGAGCTCGGGATTGAGGATATTCAGCAAGTTTGCGATACCGAGCCCCAAGTAAAAGCCCGCATCTTGATACACTTGAATCGAGAGGCTGTCGCCGCCGATCGCGGCAAGGCCTGCATCTTGGGCCGTAACGCGTCCTTGTTCTTTCAGGATCTTCGCAAGAGAAGACTTCTTGCCTTGGGCAATGAGTGCTTCGGCCGCTCTGCCTATCGCTGTGCCTGACGCGTACGCTTCAAGACAGCCGGCGTTTCCGCATTTACAGAGATTGCCTCGGGGAACAATCGTCATGTGGCCGATCTCACCGGCGACAAAACTGGCGCCCTCCAGAAGTCTTCCTTCAACAACGATTCCGCCCCCGATTCCCGTGCTGACGGTCATGTAGACAAAATTCCGGCACTTTCGAGCCTGCCCAAAAACTTTCTCAGCAACAGCCGCCGCGTTAGCGTCATTGGCGAGAAAAACAGGTACCCTGAACTCCTCGTTCAAGATCCTGGCCAGCTTGAGTCCCTTCCAGCCTTTCAGATGCGGGGAACGGGGCACAGCGCCTTGAATTGAATCCACCGCGCCCGGGATTCCTACCCCAATAGCCAGCACCGAAAACTTTCGTCTGCCGGCCCATTCCGAAAGCTCACGGATCACAGCCGTCATTTCCCGAACACACGCACGGGTCTCATCCCCCGTCCGGGTCGGGATTTTCCTGCGGGCCAAAATCTTTCCTTCCGGCGTCCCAAGGACGAAAGAAATTTTGGTCCCGCCGATATCAATACCGATTGCTGTTTTCATCATGAATCAGGCAGGGTTGGCACAGCTTTGTTTGGGCACTTTCTGTGAACGCCGAAGAAAATGGGCAGGGAGGGAATTGAACCCCCGACACAGGGATTTTCAGTCCCTTGCTCTACCGACTGAGCTACCTGCCCTAAAAAAGTAATTCCTGTCGCGCGGGCCCCGGGTATGGGCCAAAAGAGTAGGTGCATTATAAGGATGACCTGCGGAAAGTCAATCGGGGAACTCTTAAAAAGGTGCGATTACTCCGTGGCCGCTGCCGGCTCCTAAGAAGGGCTTTGAGAAGATCTTACGCTGAACCCTAGAAAAGCCGATTCATCCCGGGCGGGCTTATGCCCCTTGAATCTATTCGAATCAAGATTCCGAAGACACCACAGCTTCCGCTCCGCTCAGTTCGCGGTTCCTTGGAAATACTGTTCTATTTGCGTTGATGCATCAATAGCTCAGGGCATTATACGCCCAAGTCTCTCCGCCAAATTCGCCGCTGAGCCCATGTCAGACGGACCAAGGAAAGTCACTCAGGTCGAATTCTTTGTCGATCTGTTCAGTATCTCCCGTAGCCGTCCAATCCGAGGAGAGATTCGTCCTGATGCGGATCATGCGTTTTAGGTCTGAGTTCCAACCGAGATCCTCTACCTCGTTTCTGCTTAAGATGGAGCTGAAGGAGTTGTCAGCGTAGTTCACAATGCGCATCAGATGGCCGCGCTCCAAGATCGCATCCAAGTGGCGCGTCTCCGCAGTATCTCTCCACTCAAAATCCAAGCTCGTTCTCACGCGCTGCACGGGCCGCCCTTCCGAGTTTAAACCAAGACCCTCAACTTCCGTGCGGCTCCGCACAGTCTTGAAGGTCTCATCCGTATATTCAAAAATTCGGCGCGTATTTTCTGAAACTTCGATTTCATCGAAGAAGCGGGACTCCGGTGTCAAAAACCAATCGTCGGCGAGATTCGCCCTGACACGCTTGACCCTGTAACCCGCTGAATTGAAGCCGAGATCCACGGTCTCCTTGCGCTGCGCAACCTCGCTGAATGATCGGTCCGTGTATTCTACAGTTCGATGCACGCTCTCTGAGACTTCAATTTCATCAAGGTGGCGCGTCTCCGCAGTATCCCTCCAGTCATAATCCAAACTCGCACTCACACGCACTGCTCGCTCTCCTTGCGCATTCACACCAAGATCCTTCACTTCCGTTCGATCTGACAAGCCTGCGTCAGGACCCTTCACATACTGAATCCTGAGAGCCGCTAATTTCCCTTCGTGCCAATAAGCATAGTAATTACGGCTGTGAACGAGCGGTTTGTCGGCCAGCTCTGAAAAAACTAACCCATCCCGCCCGCCATCAATGCCCTTAATCACGTGACGGGCAAACTGGACAAGGTAATCAATTTCATCTGACCCTTGAATACCGTAAGACTTCCCCAGCTTCATCGCTTGAAAAAGAAGCGGAGCATCAGCGAGATCGACATGGGCGTATTTGGCGGATAAAGACTCCGAATCCAAAACGCCTTCGCTCGACAACGAAAATTTCAGGCTTATAAATTTCAAGTTTTCGGCTTCATCGATCATTCGCCAGGCCCATTCAAATTTCCTTCTCTCCACTCGGACTTCATATTGATTCTCGTCTTTTTTTGCGGCCGCTACCAGGAAGTCGTCGCCAAATCTTCCTTGCACCTTAGCGATGTAATCTTGAACAGCTCGCGGTATATCAATGTAGTTGAGCGTACTCTGCGTAGCGATCGCCATCGATCTATAATTCGGGTCATTCACGTCGACGCCGCCGATATAAGTCAACTCCGGACCAAAGCTCCCGATCTTCAAGGTTACGAGATGGACCCCCACGAAGCCTTTCGGATAAGACGTCTTGTCCGCGAGATCCTCGGACGTGACCTGTCGGACAGAGACCGTCTCAACAAGCCCGGGATCTATCCCGGGAAATTGATCCATCAAAATCTTGCGGGCATGCGCCTCAGATTTCTCTGAAAGTCTTGCCTTTAATTCGGCGGCCTGTTCAGTTTTGAGTTCTGCTTGAAGTAAAAGCTGTTCGGCTTCGGCCCGCAATGTCTCGGCTTGCTTCGCCGTTTGTTCGGCCGCTTGCACCTGCCTCTCCGCTTCAGCCAGGCCCGCTAAAGCCGTCTGCTCACGAAGCTCTGCTTTTCGAAATTCCGATTTCGCGTTTTCCATCCTGGCAAGAACCGAATTCCTCTCTTTGTTCAGGGACATTCGCTCGAGATTAAGCGCCGCCAAACGCGCCCAGACCATTAACGATGGACGCATGCCCTGGTAACGTGCTATCTCCGCAAGAACGCGTTTTTCTCTCTCGGCAATTCGTGCCCATTGCTTTTCAGCCGCTTTGAGCATCGACTCTGCTTGCAATTTCATCGACTGAGCCAAACGCACTTCCTGCTGAGCGCTGGCGACCGCCTGCTCGGCCGTTGCTTTCGCAAGAGAAGCTAACTCATCTAAGTCTTGCGCGTCCTCCCCTTTCCTAGCGGCTTGATCGCGCAAATCTTCAGCCTCCTGAAGCAGTAACGCTATCTTCTCCTCAAGATTTGCATCGCTCTCGAGCTCGAGGTAAATGTATCGTCCGTTGATGCCTGTGTGGTATTGATGCGTTTGACCGTTTTTCTCCCGAAAAACGATGACGAAACCCGCCTCCCCCATGGTCTTGCATATACCCTTTCTCACACCGAGACAGCTGTCTGGCCACCAGACATCCTCTGCTATGACTAATTCAAAAGCTTCTCGGGGTTTACCCAACCTCTGCTCTAAGTCACTCAGAAGGTTTTCGATCACATCCTCTTTCTGAAGGGATCTTTCTCCTTTCAGATCAGCCTCAGGATTCAAGAGCATCGCCGTCCTCTTAACACCATAAACGCCGAAAACCCGGGTCTCATTGATCGAGGCAATCTGGTAAACGCGGTCACCGTTTTCTCTCACATAAGAGTAAAAGATCTTTTTCGTGCTGGCACAAACCGCTCCATCGATAGCTGCGCAGGGTGTGGCCACATAATCAAACTCTTCGTAAATAAGCACTTTTGAATTCGCGTGGAGTTCAGAGAGAAGCTGTTCATCCGATTTAACTTTGACCTCGAGTCCTCCGGCGGTCTCAAGCACAATGACATCGGCTGACATTTTTCTGCCTTCGCGAGTGAGGTAGGACACTGTTAAGCGATATTCAAGGCCGGAATCAGTCTGATTCTTGGAAATGACTGTGATTCCGAGCAATTTCGCGCCGCTCACTTCTGCATCGAGAGCGGCCTTCAAAACTTCGCGGCCTCCCCTGAGTGCGATACGAAAAAGATCGAGGTCGATTACACTGTCCTTGCTCAAAAGTGCAAGATCATTCATCCTAACGTATTCGATCAGCGCTGATCTGAGATCTGGGGTTAGCTTGCGCATGATCACACGTCGCGCGAAGACCTGCATAGCGTACCAGCTCTCCGAGCTGTGTTTTACCTCAAGACCCAGCAACTCGCTGAAGGCCTCGAAAGAGGCATCCTTACCGGCCGCGGACATCAGGACCTCAATCATGCCTTTCAGCGGCAGCGTTACGGATTGACCGCCAGGGTGAAGCAGTTTCAAATTCCCTGTGAGAATCGATCGATCAAACTCATAAAGTTTGTTCTCTGCGTAGCGCTCAAGTTCGACGCCTTGAGTGTAACTTTCATAAGGAGAGTAAGCCCCCGGGATGTAAATGAGGTGTTCAGATGGCTTCTGCGGAGGATCAATAGCATAAAGCTCCTTCGCCAATTCTTGCAGTCTGCCGCGCATAGCGCTTTCTAGCTGCCGGAGTTCTGTAAGCAAACGGTCGACGCCCTCAGGATCAAGCGCTTCCTCCACAGAGAATGACGCGATCGATTTGTCGATGTCCATGCGGGCCCTTTTAACAGCCTCCGAAAAAGTTTTCTCTAGCGGCTCCGGTACAATTCGGCCTTTTCGCAGCGCCGACCGGTAGACATAAATCTTTCCCGTTTCATCAACGATCACAATCCGGTAACCCCGAACCGTTGCCATGGTACAAATAATCCCCGGTTCAGCGAGCCCCAGACATCCATTCGGCCAATTCTCTGCTTTGACGCTCTGCACTTTGAAGAGATCTGCTGAGCGCCCGGTCCGCTTTGCAAGATCCGCGAGCGCGGCAAGCGCGATATCCTCAGGGCTGTCGCCATCAGGGGGATTGTTCCCAGACTCAAAACGAATTCCTTCGAGCACAATCGCGCTCTTCACCACCCACCCGTCTCTCAGAACGACTTCCACATGCCGGTGTATTTCTTGCAGCTTCATCGCCGTTTCCTGAACTGAGCAAGGAGCTCCCATCGCCGGATTCGCCGGACAGCGGCTTTCCGAAACCGTGACAAACTGCGCATTCTTATAAGTCTTAACTTGACCGTCCTCCTCGATGACGAAGGCAATCCCTTCTCCCGTGATGAGGATTCCCGAGGTAAATATTTCTTTCCCCTGCAAATAAAACGATTTGCCCGGGATAAATGAGACTTTCTGACCGTGCAGTGTGTCGAGAAACTTGCGGACACCTTCATTCCGGCGGTCAATCAGCCATGAACGGCCTTCGCCGGTAACGTAGTAAACGGAGTGCATAAGTGTGCTCGGAATCGTGTCATCCGTAACATAGAAAGTTCCCGTCACCACCGGCGATAAAACCTCTACAGGCTTGTATTCCAGGTGACTGTTTCTTTGTTTGCTCCAGCTAAGGGTAAAGTTGACACGCTCCCTTTGTGTGTGAAGTAAAGAAAAGCCCTCTATTCCATCCGAGTCAAAATTCGCTTCGTTCCTTAAGAAAGCCAGATCGACCGATTGCGGCATAGTCCCATTTAGCTCGAAAGAACGGGAAACGACTCGACCCGATCGGTCCTTCATTTCCAGGGTAAATTTGCGAATCTCACCGTCGATACTGAGAGCTCCAAATTCAGCAACCGAGACAAGTTTCTCGAATTTAAAATCAAATTTCCCGGAAGCCCATTGAGAAGAGAGATTATCGGAGATGGCCCGATATCTTTCTTCATTAGTGGTCGAGGTATTTTCAATTCGGGCAAAGCCCTTGGCCCTGGATGTCGGATCTTTGCTGTTTGAACCTTGGTATGAGGCCGACGACCCGGGAAAAGTCCGATTCGGGTCACCGAGCGCAGGTTCACTCCTACTCAGGGGGTTATCCGTAATGGGGGCTATGGAACCTGAGGGTATGGATCGAGTCGGATCAGCGGACGCGTCAACCTCTTTCATCTCGCTAAGAGCCACAACAGGCACAGTGCGATTGTCTTGCGTTCGGGCTGTCTCGTCGGCGTGCCCATACGGAAGGGCTTGGGTCACTGCCATGGTGACGGATAGAGCAACGTTCAGACACCGCATCCAAAAGTTGTTTTTCATGATCGGCCTTTCGAACTTGAGATTTTTTGCTAGTTTCTAGCTTGTCCTTTTCTCATTCGATCTTCTAAGAAATTAAGAGTTAAGGATCTTATTAAGGAAGCTACCTTCAGGTTTTAATCTTTTCAAGTCTTTTTATAAAGTTCATAAATTTGCTAGATTGCTTCGCTATAAGTATATTGGATTTAATCACTTAAGATTACGTACTTGGGGGGGGTATTGGCCCTGACCGGGCGCTTTTTAATCTGCGAGAGGAACTTTTATTCGGCAGAACAGCTGAGCCAACGGTCGAGGGTCAGAGGGCTGGATCGAAATCGGGAAAGGAAAAGCCCAAGACATCCGTTCACGATGTCGAGGAAAAAAATCTGGGGGTAGGTCAACTGAGGTCCGCTTTCGCCGAAGCAGCCGCAGGTTTGAGATGCGTCTAAACCAAGCTTACCGCTCAGTGCTATCACAGCCGCAAGAGAAAACGCAAAACATCCGAGCAGGAAGGACGAGGCGCGAAGCGCATACCCGGAAACCACAAAAAAACCCAGGATCCACTCCAGCCAGGGTACCACAAGCGCAATCATCGGAACCCACGCGGCGGGCAGAGCATCGTAACCGTAAAGCACCGCACGGAAGTTTGCCGCAGGCTCAAGAAGTTTGATCAATCCTGAAGCCATAAAAACGCCCCCGAGGAGGATTCTCGCAAGGATCGGAAAAGAAAAACCGAAAAACTTTCTAACCGCGGTCTTCATGAGCCGCTCTTGGCCTCAGCCGCGCCGCCGGAGGGCTCAAGATTCAGAATTTTGCGGATGATCGCTTCCCCCTTCAAACCAAGTTCAATATGTCCGGCAACCCGTTCACCGTTGATGAAGAAAGTCGGCGTCGAGTTAACTTGGGCATCGACTCCCGTTTGTTTATCTGCCTGCACGCGGCCCCGCACGGTCTCATCCGCCAAGCAAGCGCCGAACGCGTCGAGATTCAAACCGAGGTCGCGCGCGTAGCGCAGCAGAGAATCTGACGGGTTCTGCGGCGCGGACCAAAGAGTCTGATTTTTGAACAGCACGTCATGGTAATCCCAAAAACGGTTTTGAGAAGCTGCGCACTCAGCCGCCTGATGAGCAATGCCCGACCAGACGTGCCCAGCCAGCGGAAAATGTCTGTAAACAAAACGAATCTGACCCGGGTACTTGGCGTCCAAGGATTGCAGAACGGCCTGGGCACGCTGACAGGCGGGGCATTGAAAATCGCTGTATTCAAGAATTTCTACGGGCGCACCCGCCGGCCCCTTCGTTTTGGTAAGACTGGGCTGTTGGGCAGGCACGGTAACGTCAGAACCCTTTTTGGCCAGCAGCACCCCCGAAACGAGCACTGAAACGAGAACAACCCCTGCCGCCGCAAAACGCCTCTTCATGTTTTCTCCTTCGAGTTAACGGATGAAGCTCCGGCCGCACTTCGGACGGATTCTTACCGCAAACGTTTTTTAATTCAGTTCCTCTGCCGATCCAAGAACCGCTCGGCAGAGAAGCCGACTTGAATCTAACTTCGAACCCGCTTACTCCGTCCCTTTGCCCGGGGATTCTTTTCCTGGGGAGCGGCGGCTCGGCCGGTCCGCCGATGGAGGCTGAGGATTTCCGCATTGACCGCGAGTTCGTTCATCTCTTCGAGCGAAACCGGCAGGACAAAGCTCCAGTTCTGCGGACCTACACTGCCGGGGAAATTAATCCTGGAATTCCAGGAATCCCGCAAAAGATATCCGCCCGCACTCAGATAATCATGAATCAGCTGAACACTGAAAACAGAAAAACTCTCGGAGGCCTTCTCCAAAGCAAGCATCACGATTTTTTCTAGTGCAGGCTCCCCGGACTCATGCCAGCCGAGATACTCCAAAAATTTTCTTTTTTCAGTGAAAGAATCGCGGCAAAGTCCTGTCAGACCGGAGATCTCCTGCTCCGGCCGTTCAGCGGCGGCAGCCAAATCCGCCGTTGATCGGATCGTACTCTTCCATCGCAAACGTCCGTAAAGGCGGCCGTCAAACACCCGCGAGCTCAAGCTTTCGAAATCCAAACCGTGCTCTGCACACTTCTTTTTAAAGAGCCATTCATCGACCGTTCCGGCCTCAAACTCCCACCAGGCGGCAAGAATCGGCATATCGTGCGTGGAAATCACCGCGCAGGAACACGGCCGATACTCCTCCGGCTCTTTGAAAGAGCCTCCGCTTTCCCATCGGCGGTTCCATCTTTGAACATCCATGCCGGGTATGGCAAAACGGTGAAGAACATCCACAGCGCAGGGAGGAACGACGCCAAGGTCCTCGGCGCACGGCAGCATAAGACTCGGCTGTATCATTTGCGACAAAATAACTCTTCCGTGTTCTTCCCAGAGATTTTCATCTTCGGGATCGAAGCTTCCGTGAAGGCCTGCGTTGGCATAGGGTTCATCCCCGGCGATCGTCCACAGACGGAAAAGACCCACCACGTGATCGATGCGGAAGAGGTCAAAAAACTTCGCGGCATACCGCACTTTGGCGCGGACATAATCGTAGTCCCTCGCCCGGATATTCGCCCAGCGGTAGGGCGGCATCCCCCACCTTTGGCCCTCAGCAATATAGGCATCAGGCGGGGCTCCCGAGACACGGTCGAGTTTAAAATAATCCTGATTCTGCCAAACGTCCGCGCTGTCGCGGGAAACCAGAAAAGGCAAGTCGCCCATCATCAGAACTCCGCGCGATTGGGCATACTGATGGGCATCGGAAAACTGAACCGCTAACTGCCATTGCAGCCACTGATGAAAAAGAACACGCTCTGAATTTTCACTCTCAAAAACCGAAAGCGCCTCCCCGGTCCCGGCGCGGTAGGAGTCCGGCCATCCTTCCCATCCGCTTTCCGGAAACTTTTCTTTCAGAACCTTGAAGAGCGCGTAGGGCCTCAGCCAAAAAGACTGTTCATCTCTGAATTGAGAGAAGGCCTCGGGAAAGCGGCCTTCGCAGGATCGGAACATTGCAAAGAAGAGCTCCAGTTTGGCGGCCTTGATTGCGTAATCCACGCGGCCGCGGCCGCAGGGAAATGCCGCGCGCAGGGCCTGGATCTGCGCCCTGAAACCTTTCGGGGAAATGCCCTGAAGATCGTCTGCCCTCAGAAACATGGGCTCGAAGGCAAAGGTGCTTTGCGCGTCGTAGGGTCTGAAATCAAACCCCACATCGTTCATAGGCAGAAGCTGAATAATCGAGTTGCCCGTTTTGACGCACCAATCCGCAAGCAGCTTCAAATCCGGAATCTCTCCGACTCCCGAGGAGGATGCTGAATAAAGGGAAAAAAGAGGGGCGTTGACTCCGGCCCGGCGGCGCACGCCGATCGCCTCCCATTGCGCTCCGCAGACGGATGAAGCGAAAGCATCGTAAAGGCCCGCATAACGGTCACCTGCTTGAGAGAGATTCATCGCATCCTCACGCCTTGGCTCGAAAGGGATAAACAAATTCGAAGCGCTTGGGAATCCTTAAACGTCCGCAGAGGCTCTGGGTGAGGAGTTTCTCGATTTCGTTCCAGATAGATTCCTGATCCTCCGCGCCGACATCGAAACTCCCGCCGGCGATACCCCCGTGCCCTCCGGCTTCTCCGCGGTTCGCAAAAATATCGCGAAGCACCGGAGCCACCTCCATTTTGGCTCGGGCGGCCCGCAGCGAAACTTGAAGCCGGCCGTTATAACGGCCCGTGCAAAAAGAAAAATTCGCGCCCTGATAAGTCAGCAGGAAATCGGCAACCTGCGCGGTCAGATCTGGATTCTCGATTTGACCCAGATGGCTGACGATCAAGCCCCTCATCACCATCGCATTCTGAATGCCTTTGGCGAGCGTCGAGAAAAAGCGGCGCGAGCGTTTCGGATTTTGAATCTTGGCGAGGGCCCGCATGTCGCAGAAGGGCAGGAGATCGAGATAGGTGTCGACGACGTGGCCGTCAGGCGCGCGGTAAAGATTGAGCGTGTCAGAGAGAATTCCGTAAGCAAGCGCCGTTGCTACGCGCACGGGAATGACCCGGCCGGTCAATAAAAGCGCGCGCGCCAGAATGGCGCAGGTCGCACCGCACTCTTCGTCAATAATCGTGAGCTCTGCCGAGGGCTTGGTCAGAGGGGGATGCTGATCAATGACGATGGCGGCTTTTCTGTTTTTAGGGAATGAATTGTTTTCGAATTCCGGCTGTGTATCGACCAGCACCACGTTGGCGTAGCGTTTAAGGTCAGAGGGCTTTAGGCGGTGAACAGGAAGTCTGAGAATCTGCACCATCGCGCGGTTTTCCGTGCGCCCGATGATGCCCCCGTACACAACTCGGGATTGAATGGCAAAGCCTTCCTGGGCCAAATGCTGAAGCGCCACAGCGCTGGCGATGGCGTCCGGGTCCGGGTAGTCATGCGTCAAAATCAGCAGCGGTGAAAGGCTGCTTTTTCTCTCTTCCAGAAAAGAAAGAATTTTTTTGGCATGCCGGTTTAATCCTGACCGGGCTTTTTGCGATGTCAATTTTGACTCCTCGGACAGATCTAAAATCCGCCTTTTTTTTCTTTGTACTCACGCAGAAGCCGGTGAATATCCCCGTCGGCTCCCCGAAGAATCTGCGCCCCCGTAAAAATGAGGACCGAGAACTGCCAAACATCCTCAGGACCGGCAATTAACCCGGTGTCAAGATCCTCGGCTCGCTGAAACTGTCCTTGAAAATGATCGATAGCAGCCTGAAGCCTTCCGTCATAGACCGAGAGGCTCTCGGAAGCATGGTTAAAACGCATGGAGGGAAAATGAACGCCTCGGATCAGGAGAAAGTCCATGAAGGTTCCGGCCTCTGCACGCATCGATGCGTCCCACTCAAAGCCCTCGAATTGCTGACAATTCGGAGGCAGGATCAGAGAAGGTTTCTCAACAACCACATGTCCCCGCCGCACGAGCGTTCCGGAAGCAGCGCTTGAAAGTTCTGAGAGGAACACATACGGCATGCGCGTCGCTTGAAAAGTTTCCAGCGGACGAACCCGCGAACGGACGATCTCCGTTCTCCGGAGAGCGCTTTCCCACTTTTTTTCAGTATCGGAATTTTCCATTTTTTTTCCGCTTTGCCGATTTTCCAAAAATATACTGAAAGGCCTCGGGCAGGGCCTCCGCGATGTCTCCGGCGATCAAACTGATCTGTCCTTTGGTTTCCGCGGCGAGATCGCCGGCTAAGCCATGAACATACGCACCCCTGCGCGCGGCTTCAAAGCTGCTCAACCCCTGCGCCAAAAGTGCGGCAATGACCCCGGTCAGGACATCTCCGGAGCCTGCGGTCGCCATCCCGGGATTGCCGGTCCGATTGATTGCCGTGTGTCCGCTGGGATCGGCAATCACGGTGTGATGCCCTTTCAGCACAATCACACACCCGGTCACTCGGGCGGCTTTTTTCGCGGCAGACCGTCTGCCTTCAGTTCCCCTGAGCGGGACCGCGCCGAACAGCCGCGAAAACTCCCCCTCATGCGGCGTCAGGACTGCAGGAAAATCGCGGTCCTTGAGAAGCTTGATCCTTCCCTGGAGGACGTTGAGAGCATCCGCATCAAGGACCAGCGGTCCCTTCCACTTTTTCAGCAGCGCCTCGATTAATTTCCTCACGCCGCTTGCCCCGGAAAGCCCGGGTCCGGCTGCAACCACATGCTGGGAGCGCGCAAAGTCTAGGACCGGTTTGACAGCCGCTGAACTCATCGCGCCTCCTCGGGAGGAGGGAAACGCTCGGACCATCACTTCAGTCTCCCTCCGGGCAAGAATCCCGTAAACTTTTTCAGGCACTCCAAGCGTCACAAGTCCGGCTCCCGACCGAAGCGCTCCGACACCTGCCAGATGCGCGGCGCCCGCATATCCCTTAGAACCGGCAAGGATCAGCACCCTGCCGAAGTCGCCTTTGTGAGAGCGGGCCGGTCTTCGGCCGATCGATCGAAAAGTCTTGATCTTCAAGTCCCTTCCTTCCGAATGAATCAGCGCCCCGCCGCCCGGAGAACCTGCTTCATCTCCCGCACCGCGCGCCGCATCCCGACACTCAGAGCTCGCGCGACAATCGAATGACCAATATTGACCTCTTCGATTTCAAGGATACGGCAAATAGCCGCCGTATTCCGATAATCCAGGCCGTGTCCGGCATGAACCATGAGACCAAGTTTTCGGGCCAGGCGGGCAGAATTGCGGATCCGTAAAAGTTCCTTTTTTTGCTTCGCTCCCGAAGCTTCGGCGTAAGTGCCGGTATGAAGCTCAACCGCATCCGCACCGAGAGCTGCCGCGGCACGGATCTGAATTTCATCGGGGGCGATGAATAAGCTGACCGAGATGCCCTTGTCTCGCAATGCCGCGATCACCGGCCTAAGACGTTTTTTCTGGGCTGCCGCGTGAAGACCGCCCTCGGTCGTCAGCTCGCGCCGCCTCTCGGGGACAAGACAAACCTTTTCGGGTTTATAGCTGAGGGCGATTTTTACGATCGCGGGGTTCAGGGCCATCTCCAGATTGATGGGTACGCCGGCTTTTCTGCGGACGGGCTCGAGATCTGAATCCTGGATGTGGCGGCGATCCTCTCGCAAATGGATCGTAATTTGATCGGCACCGCCCAACACGGCCTCTCGGGCGGCTTCGGCAGGGTCGGGGTTAAAACCCAGACGGGCCTGCCTGACAGTGGCCACGTGATCAATGTTAACCCCCAGAAAAATCTGCCTCCGAGGCTGAGCTGCACGTGCCGTCATAAGCGCGTTTAACCCTTGGCTTTCTTCAGACTGACTTTGACTTTGAGGTCTGAGCCTTCTTTAAGCGTCACCTCTTCCGGAAGCATGAGTTCCGCGGCGGTCTCATGGGTTCCGGTCTCGAGCTTCGAGACATCGATAAACATCATGACTTTGGAAGGCTCCAGCTTTTCGAGTTTTCTCTTAGAGCCTTTCAAGGTAAAACTCAGAGTTTCGGGCGTGAGCTCGATCGCCCGGTCTTCTTCGGGAGATTTCAAGACTCGGATTGCGACGTTCTCAAAGAGCTTCTCATCAAAAACTTCTTTGATGGGAACAAAAACATCGATCACCGACTCACTCTTCGCCTTCACGTTCGAGGGCAGTTCGAGTTCCACATTGCGCCGGAAAGATCGGATACGGCCCACAAGATCGATGGGTTTGGTTTTTACAGCGCTGTATTTCTCAAGCTGGGCCTTGGGTCCTTGAATCAAGATGGCGTTAGGATTCAGCTCAAGCTCCTCGTCCTGAACTTTGTAGCCGAAGGCCGGTTCGCCGGAAAAATTGGCTTTGACTTCGAGCTTTTGCGTAATCAATTCGTCAAGCGTCACCTGGACAATTTCCGGAGACATTTTGACGATGCGGATATAGGGCGTAGGAAGGTCGATCTCCCGCGGCTCAAGACGGAACGAATATTCCCCCGCAGTTTTAACTTCGGCTCCGATTTCGTGCGACGCGGCAATTTGCTCTGAAGCAATCTTGGAAAGCATACTGCGGGGAGCCATCATCGTCACCTGAATGCTTTCGGCGGAAACACTGAGCACGCTCATCTGTTCGTTGTGAACCTTGAGCTTCAAAGGCACCGTGCGGGTAATTTCGATGCCTTCCTCGCCCACAGCGTAATACCAGAGCCCCATCGCCAAAATCAGGGAAATGATTTTCAATCCCGTGTCCCGCGCAAGCCAGGCTTTCATGACTCCTGCCTCGGGTTAAAGAGCGTCCAGTTCTTTTTGATGAAATCACCTATCGATGACGGGCTCTGAGCCGTTTCGTGTCTGAAAAGACTGAGCAGAACCCGCTTTAACCCCTCCGGATCGAGGTCCCTCGTCAGTTTACCGTGAACCGAAACCGATATCGCCCCTGTTTCTTCGGAAACGATCACGCAAACAGCATCGCTTTCTTCCGTCAACCCAATCGCGGCCCTGTGCCGGGTACCCAGTGAGCGCGAGATGTCTGGACTCTGACTGAGCGGAAAAAGAGAACCGCAGGAAGCAATACGGCTGCCCTGGATGATGACACCTCCGTCATGGGTCGGAGTGTTCGGCGTGAAAAGGGTAATCAAAAGCTCAGCGCTGATTTTGGCATCCAGCCCGATACCGCCCTCGATGTAATTCTTAAGACCAATGTCGCGTTCAATCGCCAGGAGCGCGCCGATGCGCTTGCGTGAAAATAATTCGCATGCCTGAACCACTTCATCGACGGTTCCGCCCTTTTTCAGAAAAGCTCCCTGGAAGGTGTTTTGCCCGATGCGCGCGAGCGCGCGGCGGAGTTCCGGCTGAAAAATAATCAGAAGGGCCACGACACCGACAGCGAAAAGCTTGGTAAGCACCCAGTTGATGGTGTAAAGACCGAACCACTTCGCCAAGTTAAAAATGACCGCCAAAATGAGCAAGCCCAGCAACGCCAGGAATCGGTTGCGGGCGACCCGCTTCTCATAGCGAAGCGGTCGCAGACCCTGGATGCTGCCGGCCGCGAGGTATTGAACCATCTTAGGGTTGTTTGACGTGGGGCCGGAAAGGTGGCTGGTGAAGCGGCGCCAAGCCGAGACCAGATCGTACTTCCGCACACCCAAGTCATTGAAGTGGGGATCCTGTGCGGACGGAGTGGGCG
>VFQY01000043.1 GCA_018883425.1 Candidatus Omnitrophota bacterium
CTTGTACTGCCGACCCGGCTTAAAAGTTTGTTGAGGCTTTGGGCGCTGGGCTGATGTTCAGGCAGCAATCCGAGAAAGTTCGCCTTGAGCTTCAGGCCCGCGGCCGCGGGCAGAAAAACCGCGGTGAGAAGAATAATGGCCCCGAGAATGGCGAAAGCATGCCGTACGATGAAGCGCGCCTGACGGCTGTCTTGCTTGCTGTCCTGAGAGGCGTTCACAGGAGGCCGTTCTCCTTCTGGGCTTCCGCAAGCCGCTCGCGCATGCGCTCAAGCAGGCCCGGGAACCCCGAATCCCGGATCAGCTTATCGAACTGATAGCCGAGATCCTCCGTCATGGAAATCCCGTCGAGGAAAATATCAAAAATTTTCCATGTTCCGTTCTCGTCAGCGACATGATACGTGATGGGAACATCCAGTCCCGCATCGTCCCCCTGAACACGGCTTTCAATCTCGAAGCCCTTCCCCGCAGCCGAGGGTTCCCCGTAGTCCACCCTCTTGCCCTCGAGAAACTTACGCGTCCGCGGGTAAGCAATATTTTCGATGAGTCTCCAGAGAAGGTCCATGAAAGCGCGCTGCTCGGCCTCAGACGCCTCCTGCCAATGCGTCCCCAGCCCCTTGCGCCCCATCGCCTCGAGATCCAGATAGGCGTTCGCCGTTTCGACGCGGGCAGCGTGCCCAGCCGGGTCTTGGACGGGGAATTCCAGGGACTGCACGGTTTCAAGAAATGCACGCACAGGTTGAGAAGCCTGAGATTCCGCGGCCCGCGCGGCAAGAGGCAAGCAGAATGAAAGAACTGCAAGGCACAGCAGAATTCGCATATTCAGGGCACGGATCATGGGGCACAGAAGCTTCATCACGCCTCCTCGAAGGCAAACTGCGGGTGCTGTTGAGAACTCTCTTTTTCAGGCGAGGAGTTTATCATAAACGTCAAAAAAAAGGCCCGGGAGTTCTCAGGCCTGCGCGGTGCGGACAAAAATATGACTGCAGATCTCTTCATCGAGAGCGAGCTGCGATTCTCCCGCTTCAAGGAGGAAAGAAGGAAAGCGCTGAAGAATCCGAAGCTCCTTGCCGGGCACAATGCCCAGAGACAGGAGCCGGTAAACTTCCGGGCTTTTCTTGAGTTCCAGGTAGACGACACGCACTTTCGAGCCGGACTCCGCGCGGGTCAGGGGCATGACCACTGAATTCAGGGTCATCTCTTTCTTGCTGCAGCAGGCTCCCTGCGGAATTGTCTTCATGTGAGGGCATTCCGAGGGGTGTCCCAGGAGCGTGCAGATTGAATCCGCGGCCTCCGGCGACAGCACATGCTCGAGCTGACAAGCTGCCTTTTCGGCTTTTTCACTGTCGAGACCGAAAACATCCGCAAACAGTCTTTCTGAAAGGCGCAGACAGCGGATCACATTGCGAGCTCTTTTTTCACCCTCGGCGGTCAACACAGCCGTCCCGTTCCTGATCACGGTCCAGCCCAGCTGAGTCAGGGTGTCCAGCGTTCCGGGGGAAATGCTTTCATCCAATTTTTTTTTCAAAACCTCATAGCGCGACTCTCCCGACTCCGACGCCTTGAAGATATCACTCAACGCTTCATCGATCTCTTCTTCTTCGCGGCTGGGAAGTCTTGTCATCGGCTGATCTTCTTTCATAGAAGCTCCTCTTCGGTTTTTAAACCAGCGGAAAAACTAACAGGAATTGATTCACGGCGGCGCCCATGAGAATGGCGTAGGTCATGACGAATGCAAAAATGACAGCCGTCGTTTTAACCCCGCGCTCTCTGCAAGTCACCAGCATGTGCGCCACGCACGGCATAAAGAGCGTGACGAGAATCATGCTCACGGCGGCCTGACGGGGATTCATCAAACCGCGCTGAGCAAGATCAAACAGACCAGCGGCCCCGTAGTCGCGTCTCAAGAAACCGATCAAAAAAGCCTCGGCTGATTTCTCCGGAAGCCCCAGCAGCCCGACCACGAGCGGCGAAAAAGCCCGCGTAATCCTTTTAAGAAGATGCAGCTGATCCAGCGTAAAAAGAACGGCCGTAGCCGCGAGAAAAAGAGGAATGACCTCGCGAGAATACCAGGTTAAGCGGGCCGTCACCTTTTTGAAAACATTCGACACTTTGGGGAGCCTGAGCGGCGGGATCTGCACCAGAAGCGGCGGACGCCCGCCGGGAATCACACGGGAGGCTGCCCATCCAACGAGAATCATGCTGGCCATCACGACAGAAAACCAGATCAGAAGAACCCGGCCCGACAGCCCTCCCGACATCCCGAGAATCACGCCAAGCTGAGCGGAACACGGAACCGCAAGCGTTAAAAGGATTGAAACCAGCAATTTCTCTTTTTGAGTATCCAGAACGCGCGTCGTCACCGTCGCCATCGTTCCGCAGCCCAATCCTAGAACCATGGGCAGAACGGCCTTGCCGTTGAGCCCCATGAGGCGGAACAAACGGTCGAGCATCACGGCCAAACGCGGCAAATATCCGGAATCTTCGAGCACTCCGAAAAAAATAAAAAATGTCGTCACGATCGGAAAAATCAAAGCAAGCGCGTAGGTCAGCGCCATCGTGAACAAGCCGTATTCGCCGGTCAGAAAATCCTGCAAAACCGGCCACGGGATGACCGCCTGAACCCACGATGTGAGCCATGGATTAACCCAGCGGCCGAAGAGTTCATTTTCAAAAAAACCGACCAGCGTCCCGGCTCCGAAAACACCGACAAATTCATAGAGGACCCAGATCACGCCCAGCGCAATCCCGTACCCGGGAAAGGGCCGCAAACACCAGAGACCCAGCGCGGAAGCGAATCCTTTTTTTCCGGACGGCTGCTGATGGAGCACCTCGCCGGTAATCTCCTGAATGACGCTCTGACGCGCCTCATAACGGAGAAGTTCGAAAGGCCGCGCGAGGCGGCGCTTCTGTTCTTCTGCAAACAGACGCGCTTCCTGGACACACTCGGGCTGACAGCGGGGCGCTAGAAATTCTGCAATCCCAGCGTCTCCGAGAAACAAACTGACGGCGCCCAGAAATCCGAGCCGGCTGTTCTCGAGACCGAGTTTTTTCTGAGCCTCAGCGAGCAGCGCTTCAACCGAGCTGTCATACCTGGGGCGGATCTTCAGCTCGCGGGCCTCACAAAGGCGCGAGCGGAGCTTAGCGATGCCTTCTCCGTTGACGGCCACTGTTTTAATAACCGGTATCCCAAGAATTTTTTCAAGACGCTCTTCATCGAGGATCAGACCCCGGTCCTGCGCCTCATCCGCCATGTTGAGCACCAGGATCATCGGCAGACCGTACTCACTCAATTCAAGCGTCAGATGCAGCGACCGGCCAAGGTCCTTCGCGTCGGCGACCTGAACGGCCAGCGAGGGGTTTTGACTCATCAGAACGGCTCGGCTCACAGCCTCGTCTTCCGTGCGCGGGGGCAGCGAGACCACCCCGGGCGTATCATAGACACGCCAGCGGCCCTGAGCAGTTTTCATATCGGCCTGAAGCATGTCCACCGTAGTTCCCGGAAAATTTGAAACCATGGCGTAACGGCCGGTCAGAGCATGAAAGAGGACAGACTTACCGACATTCGGATGGCCGGCCAAAACAAGTCCCCTGAGAGCTTCGCCGCTGGGCGCATCAAGGGGCTTGACGGGTGATCGTGAGGCTGCGTTTTGATTCACAAGAAGGGTTCCTGAATGTTTTTGAATTTCAATTCAGATTTTATCTGAATTCGGCGCCGGATGCAAAGGAAATGAAAAAAGAGAAACGGAGCCGGCCTCACCGCGTCAGCTCCGTTTCTATTCACCCTTAGTCCGAATGCCGTTTTAGGCTTTCGGCGTACGCATGGACTTAAACGTCACAAGATCCCACACCCCGTTGACGATGGTTTTCGTACCGTCAAGCGTGGTTCTCAGAACCTTGTCGATCGGGTCCAGAAGCATCGGACGGGCATGGGATCCCGTCATTTTATCCAGCGACGTGCTGATACCGTCATTGACGGATGTATAGATCACACCGACATCTTCAATCGGCTTGTAACCGCTCTTGGATGTCGTGTCCGTGACATACCCGTCAACCGTGGCAATCAAGCACCATCCCGGCGCCGCTCCTGCGACCATAAGCACTGCTAACAGCATCGCAATTTTTTTCATAACTTTTTCCCCCTTTATGCGGAAGAGACCCCGAAGGATCCTTCTGCGGCCTGACTCTCCCCATCCCCTAATTAAACGTTACTCCAAGACGCCTGGTTTACAAGCTCCCCTCCGAAGCCTGGACTTGCAAACCCTTGCGGGACAAGGCTTTTAAGGGGCTTAATAAATCCGGTTGGGAAAGATCAGGGGGGGGCGGCGAGCGGGAAAAACACTTACCAATCGATGGGGAAATAATCCTTCAGAAATTTTCCAAAAAAAGGGGTTCCTGTTTTCATACCGTCAAAGAAAGGATCGCAGACGCGGGCCGCACCGTCGACGATGTCAAGAGGAGGCTGGAAATCATGCTTTTCACGCTTGAGAGCGGCCAGATGCGCGGGGTCTTCATCCGTGACCCAGCCGGTATCCACCGCGTTCATATAAATACCCTGCTTCGACAAACCGCCCGCAGCTGTATGGGTCAGCATATTGAGCGCGGCCTTCGCCATGTTGGTGTGCGGATGCCGGTCAGCTTTTTTGAAACGCTGGAATTTCCCTTCCATCGCGGAGACATTCACAATGTGCTTGCGCCCGGTTTTCTCCTTCAGCATCAGGGGCAAAAGCTGATTGCAAAGCACAAAAGGCGCCACAGCGTTCACCAGCTGAAGCTCGAACATTTCCGCGGTTGGAATTTCTCCGAGCCGAAGCCGCCAGCTGTTAACGCGCCTTAAATCTACCTGCTGAAGATCCGCGTCAAGCTCGCCTTTGGGAAATACCGCGGCTGAGGCCGCCTCCCCCCCTTCGTAAGGGTAGGGAATTTGCGAAAGTTCGGCCGAAGCCCTCAGACCGATACCCGGCGCGCGGGTTTTCCAGGTGATTGCCAAAGCGGATTCATCGGCCATCGCATCCCGGGACAGCACCCGTCCGGCATGTGCGATTCTCTTCCGGCACGCTTCAAAATTCTCAAGCAGCGGCGCCGCCTCGGCCCGCAAACCCGCCGCGCCGCACCGCTCTTTTTCGAGAAGATGCGCATAAAATCCGGGCGGACGCCGTACCGTCTGAGCCGCATTGTTGATTAAAAGATCCAGGCGCCCGTATGTCTCTTCAACGTGGCTGCAGAAAAGTTCGACGCTGGGCGTGTGCCGGAGATCGAGTCCGTAAATATGAAGACGGTCCTTCCAGTCCCCATAGTCCTTCTCGGCTGAATAACGCAGGGCGGAGTCTGCCGGAAACCGGGTCGTCGCGATGACCCTCGCTCCCGCACGCAGCATCATGAGCGCGGCTTGATACCCGATTTTCAAACGAGAACCCGTGATCAGCGCCGTTTGTCCGCTCAAATCTCCCGTCTGAAAGCGCTTCGCGTAATTGAAATCGCCGCATGCCGGGCACAATGCATCATAAAAAAAATGCAGCTCGGAATAGACGGCCGTGCAGACGTAACAGTTCCTCGGAGACTTGAGGATTGTCCTTCGGCTCTCGCCGGGGCGAGGCAGCTCCACGCGAGCGGGCGCCGTAAAAACACTCTCTTCGCGGGCTGAACGGATTCCGGTCGAGCGGCGGGCCTCGCGCTCGGCCTCATCCTCCTCACGGCATTGACGCATCCGCATGGCCTTTCGCCTCAGGACATCGTCCGCGCGGCCCGGACGCGATATCTGTCCCGCGGCCTTGAGAAGCGCAATGCGCTCATCGTCGGTCAGACGTGCGAACATTTCAGGGTTATCCGCCAGCTCCTTCAAACCGCGTATCAAACTTTCGGCGCTGACCGCCTGTTGAGAGTGCAGGGCCGAATCCGTCAAAAGCTGTCTCCCATCCGGATTTTAAAAACGAGTTTTTTTACGCGGCCGGAAACACCGCGGATCCAGCATCCGGGCTTGTGCAGCTCACCGGGAAAGAAAACCGTGAACTGCCCCGCACCGACCTGGACTTCAAAGGACTCCTCCGGCTCCTCAAAAAAATGAATATCCGCCCGGCCGTCATAGGGAATTAAAACCCTTCTCTCTCCCGAAATCGAAACACCCATGCTTTCGGCACCCTGAACCACCCATTGCAAATCCGCATAGATTTGATGAGCCTCGAATTTTTTTTCTTCCGCCGGACCCGTATCGTACTCAGCCGTGCGCACGAAAAGATCCCGACCCAGAATCTCGAGTTCACCGTTCGGAAGATTCAGGCAATCATTCTTCTGAATGAAAGCCCTCAAGGCCTCCATGTGCGGAAGGATTCCGTAACGGGCGGCATTGCGGATATCATCATAAATCATGAGCGGATTTCCTCCTGACGTTTCAAAGCCCAGCGAAGCATCGCGCTCGCGGCGCGGGGATTATCATAACATTCTTCATGGGAAGCGCGCACAGGCGAAGATGCCGCTTGGGAATAGACACCGCGCTCCAAGCCTTCCTTGAAAAACCTTTCGACGCGCTGATCCTCTCCCGCGTGAAAGGAGATAACGGCCGCTCGCCCGCCCGGCTTGAGGCAGAGAGGCATGTTTCTTAAAAGCTGTTCGAGGGCTGAAAATTCATCGTTGACGGCGATCCGGAGAGCCTGAAACGTCCGGCGCAGGGACCGGGTCATCTCCCCTTCAGGCATTCCCTTCAGCACCCCCGAAAGAGCCTGCCTGACCGCGCCCGCCAGCGCGGCCGTCGTCTGTATTTCCTCACGGCGGAAAAAAATGGAACGTGCGATCAGGGCGGCGTGCGGCTCATCAGAGTTCTCGCGAAGTATTTTTTCCAGCGCCTCAGCCGACAGTCTCTGGATCAAGGCCGAAGCCGGCTGTCCCCGTGAAGGATTGAGCCGAAGGTCCAGCGGCCCGTCATATTTGAAGGCAAACCCGCGCCGCGGGTCATCCAGCTGCATCGAAGACACCCCTAAGTCAGCCAGGACAAAATCGAATCCGCCTCCCGCTTCTCCGGCCAGCTTCAAAGCCCCGGCAAAATTCGACCTACGTACACTCAGCACATCGGATCCGAATCCCTTCTTCCTCAGCCTTTGCTCCGTCCGTTCGATCTCGATGGGATCGACATCCAGAGCCAACAGCCTCCCTCCGGGAACGATGCGCCCAAGGAGCTCAACGGCATGCCCTCCGAAGCCCAAGGTTGCGTCCAGGCCTATTTGACCGGGGCCGGGTCTGAGAATCTCCAGGACTTCGCGCACCAGAATGGGCCGATGACTGCCGGCAGGCGTTTTTCCTGACTTGAGAATCTTCTCCACATCGGATCCGTATTTTTCCGGATCGTGCTCCTTGTACTTTTCTTCGAAACGCCGCGGATGCGTTCCCCTGTAGCGCACACGCCTTTTATGCATCAGCACCTTTCGAAGCGTCTGCGGGATCCTCCTCGGCGCCGATGGCACCCAGGGCTTTTCCATTCTGCGGCACCATCTGAATTTTAGAAATATCATAGCCCTGACCGTGCAGCGCCTGGATGATCGCGCGGAAATCTTCCTGCGGAATCCTGGGCTCTCGAGCCATGATCCAGACATAGTCTCTTTTTTGACGGCCGATCACCGTTTGAGTGTAGTCCTCGTTGAGATACAGAATCCGGAAATCCCCCTTGAAGGGCCAAAGAAAACGCATCCCCCAGACCGCGTTACTTTCACGGTCGAGCACGAATCCTTTGGGTGTGTAGCGCTTCTTCCGGCCGTTGAAAGAACCTTTGCGGAAAGTAAAGGTCGTGGCGATGGTGCCGTCTTCGTTCAGACGGTAAGACTCCACGGCATTGTAAGCGTCTTTCTCAAGAAACGTAGGCGTGTTGGCAATGACATGCCAATCCCCCATGAAACGGGGAAGATCTACATGCAGCACCGTGGCGATAGGCTCCTGCGCCCTGAACGAAAGACAGCCCGAAAAAGAAACTGCCAGCCAAGTCAAAACGGCCAAAGTTATCGGGAACCCAGGCGTCCGAAAGCGTCCTCTCTCCTGCCTCGGATGCCGTTCTCCGCGCGCTTCGCGCGCATAAAAAAAATTTATCCGTCTGTCTTTTAAATCCATCTTATTCCCGCTCCTTTTTTTCTCATCACGCCATTCTGCCGCATACCGATGACGGCGCCCCAGGCACCTGCCGTTTTCCCGATGATTTTGGGAACCCCGCGTCCGGAATCATCCGCCGGGACCTCGAATGAGGAATTCGTCCAGAAGAAAGACGGCTGTCTTGGCAGACTGATTTTCAAACCCGACCGAGATTATTTCCGAGATGTTCAGCTCGCTGAGCCCTAAAGCTCTGAGAGGCACCGTGTTCTTTCTCCAGCCTCCCGAGCGCAAACGGACGGGCACGGCCCTCTTTCCGCCTCTCGTTTCGATGACCAGATTCAGCATGCAGCCTTCCGGCGCAGAACTCCAGAACGTGAAGACATCTGCGGCGCTCACCCCGTTGTCCCGCCAGTGCGCTGTCAGGACTGAACGCCGAAGCACCTCACCCGGCCGAAGCACGGCTCGGGCCGCCATCCGCGAATCTGCCTTCTTCTTGGGAGGCAGACTTTTTTTCCATCCCTCAATTTTTCCGGTACCGCTCCATCGGCGCGAGACCGCGGGACCTGCTTTTTCCGCCCTGAACCCCAGGGCCTCTTTTCCTCCGGACGGCAGAGAGCCGCCCAGACACTCGAAAGAATCCACGCCGGACGCCAGGTCCCGCAAAGCCGCATAATAGGGCGTTTGGATGTCTCCGTGTCTGTGGTCCAGCAGAGTTACCCGTCCGGCAGACCCCGCCGTTGTTCCGACCCTCCACACGTAAAAAGACTCGAGAGCGGAAAGATCCGCGCTGGAAAGGCCTTCATAATCATAGGCCGCATCATAATCGAACAAAACGGGTGAGGCGTCATTTTTTTCATTCCACTTCATGCGGACGGCTGAAATCGAACCGGCTTTTTTCCAGGCCGCCAGAACCGCATAGGTCAAAACACCCTCCGTCCGTATCAGCGGCTTACCCGGATAGAAACGCCGCGCTGCGCCAAGTCCTGAGACACCCTGAGCTCCAACGCGCCCAGTCCACGCTTCCCACAAGGGCGAAAGATTGAGGCTTCCGGCCGTTTCCCAGACAAGTGCTTCCAGGCCCGGATCCGCGTTTCCATTCCCGATCAGAAGTTCCTGGCGGGCGTTTTCAAGGCCCATAAAACCATGCAGTTCACGGGCGATATCCAGAACCCCCTCCCATCGGGCCTCGAATTCAGCCCGCCCGGCGGCGCTCTCAGCATACCACCGCGTCGCGGCGGCAGGCTCGTTCAAAATATTGTAAGCCCAAACGGCAGGCAAGCGCCTCGTGGCTTTGATCCATCGTTTCAGATAGTCTTTATGAAGCTCCCGAATGGCAGGATCCGTAAGCGCCGACAGCGAGCTCCGGTAATCCGCTCTTTTGCGGATCCATGCCGGCATACTCCAGTCTCCCTGAGAACCCCAAAAAGAATTGTGACTGGCCAGAACGGCGCGAATCTTTTTCTTTCGGCAGAACCGAAGGACCGGCGTGAGCCCGGAGCGGATAAAAGCTTCATCGATCTCGCCTTCGCGCGGTTCCCAGCTTTCCCAGGGCAGCGCGATCATAACCTCGCGAATTCGGTCGTCCGCAAAACGCTCCATATCGCGAAGCACGGCGTCCGGGTATTCATGCTTCGCCCGGTTGAGCTTGATCCCGGCTCGGGCAGCTTCTGAGAAAGGCGCTGCCTGGACCGTCCAGACCAGGACGCTCAGGAAAAAAAATCCAAGTTTTCTTCGGCTAGGGAAAAAACGCAGGCTTGGAAAAGTCATAAGCCGAAAGTATAGGCAAGAGCTGCAGCAAGGGCAAGGCAGGCGGTTTTAGGCTGAGACCGCGGCGGCGAAGTCAGCCAAATACCTTGCGCCCAATTCCGCGAGGACGGGGTTGACGATGTAAAAACCGCGGCTATCCCTGCGGACATTATTCCTGAAGATCATCTGTTCGGGGTCATAGGAAAGAGCCGCTGCGAAAGTCCCCGGCTGATCTTCGACGACCGCAAAAAACCGGATCGTGCGGCGCTCCGTTTCAGAATAAACCGATAGATCCCTGCCCTGGCGTGCAAAGGCTGTAACACCGTGTTTCTTGAAGCGGGGGCCAAGCTCCCGAAACGCTTCGGGTCCCGCACCGGACGTCCAAGAAACGTTGTCATAATCACCCAGCAATCCCCGCAGCCTCAGCCAGTCGGGGTGATTCTTATCGGCATCATGTATCACAAAACGCACGGACTGCTCCTGGCTGATGACCACCGCTGCTTCCAAAATCTCCCGCGGAGTGAACGTCACGAGATCCCGGAAATCAATCATCGCGGCAGAGGGCTTTTTCTGATGCCGAAGATCCAGCAGCACTGCACTGTCCTTGCGGAGTTCCGAGCGCGTCAGCAAAGGCGAAAATCTGCTGTCTCTCAGGATTGACTCCATCACTCTTTTAGCACTCCCCTTAGGCCACCCGAATTCTTGTCCGATCTGATTCAGGCTCTTCGAGCCAGGCTCCTGCATCAAACTTTGATAGCGCTCTGCGAAGCTTTGTGCCAGGCCGAGCCCCCAAAGAACATCGCTTACAGAAAAAACCTTTTCATCGAAGTAGGCGTGGTTCTCAAAAACTCTCCGTTTCAGTGTGTGAAGATTCCTCCACTTACCCTGCTCAAGCCAGCCCAGGATCTCGGCACGCTTGGCCTGGGGATTAACGGCATCTAAAGCCTGCAAAAGCGCCTCCTCGGGAATCGTGATCTCAGCAAGGTTGACCTGAAGAAAAGCGGCGAGTTTCTTGTAGCTGGGCCCGATCAAACCCATCGATTGGGCCGCATAGTCGAGATGGCCGGCGTTGATCTGGTAGGCCCTCCTTACAGCCGCCGCGGCTTCATCCCGAATACCCAGCGCCGTGACAAGCCGGCTATAGCCGCGCGTGACGAGCCATCGAATAGAAGGATAATCCGCGGCGAACCGGCTCAGATTCCATGCGTAGACCGTATCAAGTTCTTGGAGAACCTGCGGCCGATTCTTTCCCATAGCGCGCAGTACATCGAAAGACTTCGGCGTGAGCACTCGGGACGTGCTGAAAGCCTTACGGAGTTCAGCAAGCTCTGCGAGGATTCGCTCCATGTTCGCTTTGGCAGAACGCCTATCAAACCCAAACGACTCGCCAACCCGTATCATCAGATTACCGTTTTTATTTTGACGATCCTGCGCCTCGTAAAAAAAATCCTCTGCCAGATTTAATCCCCAGAGCAAACGTGCGTAAGAAAAGCCGGAGCTTTTCAGAAAGTCAAGACTGGGATGGTTTTGAAGCTCCCGGCGGAACTCGACAAGGTTGAACGTTTTACCTTTTTTTTCAGCCCCCAGACTTTCATGGAGACGCCTCCGGACATCCGCTTCGTTTTCTCCTTCCCGGGCGAGCCCCTGAAGCAGGGCTCCCGGCGGCACCTCCACCCGGGATAAATCAATCCCAAAACGAATCAAGCGCGCTTCAAACGTTTTCGGCGGCAGCTGCATCAGCTTTGCCGCCATGCGCATTCGGCCCGACGCATTCCGATAGGCTTGTCGATAGGGCTCTCGAATCTTATCCAAACCTTGATGTAATTTATCCGCACGGGCCGCCGCCTTATCAAGGGTCCGCGGATATCCGTTCCACTTTAAGACCGCCTTCAGAGACCCGGCATCCTCCTGCTGCACCCACATGCTGATCAGCCCGTCAGCCTCACGGTCAAAAATCTCTCCCAGAGTTTGGCGCAAAGTCGAGACGGACCGCTCGTCCATCTCCGCACGGATGACCTGAGCAGCTTCGTCGAACCGAAGAATAAGCCTCATCAAAAGCTCTCTTTGGGCCGCATCTCGCTGGTCTTGACGAGAGCTTCTCGAAACTCTTTCTATGCCCGTCAGACGATCAATGTCACGATAGACCTCTTGAGCATTTCTCCATGGACTTCCCCTAAGTTCCGATCTTGTCGAAGCTTCAGGAGGCGGTGGATTGGAAGGGGGGGTGTAAGGATTTTCTTTTCTGCCGCGCCTGGCTTTTGCGACGCCCCGTCGGACCGGTGAGTATGCACCTGACTCCACTCTATCCCCGAAGCTCCTCTTGAGCTCTTCAAGAGGAGCTGTTCGATTCTCTAAAAACTCATTCGATCTTGGATTGAGGCGTGCGACTTGCGCCAACCAGACATCCGCATGGTCCTTCGAGACCGGATGCACGACGCCGCCCGCAGCCCCACCGTTCTGGCGATTCAGCATTTTTTTAACAGCCCGCTCTCTGATCTGTCCAATTCTGGCATGGCTCACCTTAAAAATTTCACCGATGTCCTCCAACCTCAAAGGCTCACTCGAAATTGTGCCGACGCCGAAGAAAAGTTTCAGGATAAGCTGCTCATCGGGGGTTAGAAATGCCAAATGCTCATCAAGTTCTGACGCGGCATCGTAACTTTCGGGCACCCGGTCAGGAACAATCGCACTGATGCTGGGTTGATCCCCGTGGTCGTCCCAATCGAGCGAGAGCGGGTTCCGCAAGGCCATCAGCCGTCGAAATCTTTCAGGTTTCATACTCATTTCCTTTAACAGCTCTTCGTCCGTGGGCCGCCGGCCGAAGGCTTGTTTTAATCGAGCTTCCGCGCTTTTTATGCTTCTTAATCCTTCTTCCACAGACCAGGGGTACCGCAGGGGATTTCTTCCAACATGATGCTTCTGAATCACGGCGCGGATTATGTCGACCGCATAGGTCGAAAATTTTACCTCTCGAGTGTAATCAAATTTCTTCACCGCGATCATCAGCCCCAAAGTTCCGTTCTGCTCGACATCCCCTGATTCAACGGCCGGATTTTGTCCAACCCCGGATCCCCACACCATTTGTTTCGCAGTTTGAATCAACCCTCTGTTTTTTAAAACGAGGTCGTCAAAGAGTACTTTGCGCTGATCCTCTGTAAGATTAACCGCATGCAGAGCGCGAAACAGAAACGTTTCATCCGCAGCATTTAATATGCCCTTCTTACTCATCTTCAGCTCCACCTCGTTCCATTGGACGCTCACGCCCGTGTGAATCTCAAGGGGTTGTGCCAAATCTCGGTCAATCCACGTGTCCCGGGCAGCTTCGCTTCCGAAAGGATCAACACGCAATTCACTTCTTGCGTCCGGAGCCCCGCCGACAGGCGCTGAGACGGCTTGGGGGTAAGGCGCCCAGTGCACCTCGGGGAAAAGAGAAGGATCGCTGAGGAGCCCGTAAAACTGACGGATTCTGTCTCGGATTCTTTTTTTCGCCATCATGTGGCCTGCTGCCAGTACAGTTGAGCCGGCAAGAAAGAGGCTCTCAGCGGCAGCTCCGGCAGGACCTGCACCAAAAAACTCGGCTGCGGCAGCCGAGGCAAGAGAGAGAAGGGCGGCCCTCTTGTGAGAAAGGGATAAGCGTGTCTGGATCCAACGAAAAGGCCAATGTTCCATCACGTTCGCATAGGCTTTTAAGTCCCTGAGCAAGGGTGCCGCAATCGCTTGCGGAAGAACCGCCGACTCCCAAGACGAATCCGGGCCGCCGTCTCCCTGGCCCGAAACGATAAGCCGGACTTGATGTTTGAACTGCACATCGGGCTCAACTAGAAGAATCTGCCCCGACAGACGCTCGACATATCGGGAATCTTCAGGGGACCACGTTCGAACTGCGCCCGCTCGGACATAGCCAGCGAGCGTCTGGCGAGCCGAGAAAACGGCATTGGCAAGAGTCTCCCGGGTCAAATTTAGACGATACATTTCTTCATAGATCTCTTTGAGGAGGACCCCATAACCCGCCGCCTCATAATGATTCACGCCCCGTTCTCGAAGAAACTCAAAGCTCCAATCCCTCATCCGCTGTTCCATTTCAGTCTCAATCCGCGTCCAGGAGGATCGCCCGCCGTCCGCAGTGATCCAAAACTTAAAAGGCTGCCCCGAGATTTTTTGTGTGAGCGATCTTTCAAAGAGCTGAAGCATCGTTTGGACGTGGTGAAGCCTCGGGTTTTTAAAGCGCAAAGCCGGCGTGACAAGCACGGTCTGCGCGGCTTTTTTCTCGAGCAGCAGGACTGTTTGGCGCGCTTCTTTTTGCTGATCTGTTTCACCGGCAAACCGCTCATCGAGTCTTCGAAGTGCCGCATCGAAGGAATCACGCACGAAAGCCTCGAACGCCTCGGCCCCGAAACGCTCGTCGGGTCGGGACCGCAATTCGGATCGCACCGGTCTTTCTGGACTTCGAGCTTCCCCGTCATTTTCCAATCCCCAGGCTTGCAGCAGAAGCCGGACATCATCATGGTTGCGAGACACAGGGTAAGTTCTCATTTTTTTGGGGGGCTTTGTTTCGCCCCGCTCCAAATCTTTACGGGTGAAACGGGCGGAATAACTCTCAAGCGCTTTTTCACCCTCTCTGACGAGCCTGTTGACCGTGGTCATGGTCAGATCGAACAATTGTCCGATTTCCTGAGGTCTAAGAGACTTCGCGTCCGGACTTCCGATACCGAAGCCCAATTTCCACAAAACGCGCGCGGGGGCGCTGAGAAAACTCAGAAACATCGCAAACTCACCTGAGCGGGACTCCAACTCCGCGTCCATCTGAGCCATCTTCAGGATGCCCAGAGATTCTTTTTCGAGCTGCTCAATCCTGGCCCCCGTGAGTCCCATCAGGTCACCGATTTTTCGAAGGCTCAGAGGCTCCCCATCAGAGGTTCCGATGCCATAGCGCAATTTCATAATCAGCTGCTCTCGGGGCTTGAGAAAACCAAGAAGCCGCAGCAGCTCCTCGCGTGCCTCCCACCATTCAAGCGGAGCTTCGGGCATCTTGTCATCGAGCAAACGATGAACGGGTGCGGGTTGCTCACGATGCCGAGCCTCGGTATAAAGCGGCGCTTCCCGCCCGCCGACAGCGATCACGGTTTGCATTTGAAGGTCCGTTAAACCAAGAGCGTCCGCCCATTCCTGATCTGTGGGTTCTCGTTTTAGCTTATGCGCGAGGTCCTGATAGACCCTCCGCGCCCGGGCCCTCAAGCTCCGATAAGTCCGTGTCAGCGTTAGGGGGCCGATTTCGTCCGAGCTCATGATCTGCATGGCACCCCGTATTTTCGGAACTGCGAAGGAGCTGAATTTAAAACCGAGTGTGTAATCAAAATTTTTAACGGCTGTTACGAGCGCTAAGACGCACTCCGGATAGGCCGGATGTCCAGGAAAAACCGGGGACATGCCGAAGCGCTCGGCTGTGTGAGGAATGAGATTGAGATTTTTTTGGATAAGAGAGTCAAAGATTTGGTTCCGCAATTGCGCAGGCACATTCTCTGCATGAAGCGCTTCAAAGAGCGTGGCCGTCTGCGCATCCGTAAGCTTTCGGGCCCCCGGCACCATAGCGCTCTTCACTTTTTCAAGATCAACAATGGCCTTCTGAATTTTGATAGGCTCCGCAGAACCACTCGCAGCTGCCAGATCTCCGGGATTCTCCTGCTCCGAACGCAATTCACTTCTGAGGCGGGCTGCGGGCAGGACTCCAGGCTCAGCCTTATTTGAAGGCGTCTTTGGAGACCCAGGGGGTACGGCGGCTCTCCACGAGTTCAGCTGATTCAAGAAAACGCTACGCGGCTGTTCGGAAGCTCCGCTTAAAAGCGCATAAATTGAAAGCGGCCGGGCCATGCGGGCCGATTGACTGTCGGCGGGGACGTCCTCATCGAAACCCGACATCCTTGCTCGGTAATACTCCTGATGACGCTTTTCAATTTGCCGAACTTCCGGGCTTATGACAGCAAAGCTGAGTCCTTGCTTCTTGAGAATCTCCTGGATCCCCGCGGCATGAAAACCTCCATAGACAAGGACGGCTGTGCGCTCCTGCGGATCCTGAGCAAAGTCCCTCATGCTCTGCCGAATTTTTTCTTCTCGCCTCAGTGCTGTCTCATAGAAGTCCCGGGCCGACTTTAAACCTTCTTCCCATTTTCTGGGAATGACGGCAATCCGATCGGTCTCGCGCGCCAGAAAATCCGCGATTTCCTGCGCTTGAAAGTGATCGAGAGCGGCGGAGGCTTCGGCATATTCATCCGCGCTTAGCGACAGGCGGTTCAAACGCCGGAGCAGATCAACTTTCTCCAGCATCTGCAGGATCTTTCGTCCCCGCTCCTCCCGTACGAGGCTCAGCTTGAGAAAAGCTTCCAGAGCCTTCATCTCCGAGGCGAGATCCGCGGCATTCAGACGTTCAAGGCTGGCGGAATCGTCAGGCGATGAGCGGGCCTGCTGCCTCAGAATCAAAGCGGAGAGCGGAAATCGTTCCTCCAAAGGTTTCTCCCGGGGATCAGCCGGATAAAGCGCGGCGAGTCCCGCGAGATAACGCATAGCGTCCATCTCAGAGTGCTGATATTTTTCCCGGAGCCGCAAAAAAGATTTGAGAGATTTCATTCCCAAACGCACCGCCAAATTAAGAAGCTCCTTCTCGGCGGATTTAAGCTCCTCCTCGAGATCCTTCTGAATCTTCACCGCATCCCGGTAGCAGCGGACATTTTCGAATTGATCCCTCAAACTGTCGGCCCCTATTAAACGGAACTCTTTGCGCCGGTTGATGTGCGCATATTCCGCGCCCCCGATCCGGAGCTGATCCAAAAGAAAATAAGAAAATTTTTTGCGGTTCTCCGGTGTCTCTTCGGGACCAAAAATGATTTCGGTCGGAACAGGCCCTTCGTAGCCTTCCTCATACACCGTGCGGACACCTGCGGTTTCAACCAGATGATGAATCAGATCAGCAATATGGGTTTGCGCGTCCAGCACATCGTGGGCATCTTGAATAAAAAAAACGGTTTTAGGAGACGGTCCGCTGATGCGCCGCTCAATTCGCCCCAATTCGGGCGGAACAGAAACCTGCAAGGGATCAGGCGGATTCAAATCAGCAGCAGCATAGAGGGCCGGATCACCTGCCCAAAGGCAGAGGATCAAGAACCAAGCAACGGACCGCAAGCCGAAACCGCGGGTTTTATTGTCAGGAACGTGTGATGGTTTGAGAGTCATATTTTTTCGCGCAAGATGAGGCGAGTGAAGAGTGTACCCGGGCTTTCATAATCTTTCAAAAGCCCCGAAAACATAAGCTGAACAAGCGCTGCCTTGCTAGCACATGCTCTTTCCCCGCACCAGCCCTGTCCCCTCAGGGGACAGTCCCCTTGGGGGACAGTCCTTTTTCGTTAAGCGGAGATGCGGATGGCGTAATCGTTTTTTATTTGTTTCCAGAGGGAATCACTCCACCCCTCAGCGAGACGCCATCGGCCCGAAGCCATGCGGACTGCGTAAGCCTCACCAAGGCCCCTGATAAGATCAGCGCCTCGATAACTTTCCGCAAGGTTCAAGAACCCTTTCAGGGTTCCTGCCCGCAGATAGTCCGCCGGCAGAGGTTCTGATCGGAGCTGATACGTTTCTTTCAGGCGGGCCATAAGAGATCTTGTTTGAAGCTCGCTGTCTGTTGTCTCCCCGAGGCTGAGATGCAGAACAATTCCTTTCTTCATGATCTTAGCCTTGAACGGCTCTCCCCAATGAACCTGCTCGGGGAAGCGTTTCAAAAGAATATCTAAAGGGCTTCCCGCAGCGGGCATTGCCAGAGCATCCGTATCATGAAGATAAAGATCAAAGGCGGAATGTCCTTCGAGAAATAAAAGCAGCTCTTCGAAGCGAGTGTCAAAACCTTCCGCATTTAAGGCGGTCAATTCGCGCGCGTCCATGAGAACCGCTGCCGGTATTTTCATTTCTTCCACAGCAACATCCCTTAAATCGATCGGCCCCGTCTTGCGCAATTCCGAGCGGGCTCCCCTAGCCTCACGCATTCGCTTCGCATCGAGACTCCAAAGTGCACTGACAAGATCCTGTTCCTCCTTATCCCAAATGATTTTCTTCCCGCTCGCGACATCATCCACCGA
>VFQY01000044.1 GCA_018883425.1 Candidatus Omnitrophota bacterium
TTGAGGGATTTGGGAAGTACTACGTGATCAAGGGCAGCGACTTTTTCAATATTGATCTGACGAAGATCAAGACTGTGGCGTTTGTGTTTGAGGGGTTAGGAGTGAAGACCCTGAATGTTGGGTGGGGGTTGTTTGGCGGGTTCATTCCAGAGGCTATTGAGACCTCTGATCCGCTATCGGACTTCGGGCTGGAGCGTCCGGCCGTTTCAGAGCTTGAGCCGTGTTCCATAATCGGGCAAAATCCCTGCACTGCGGGAACTCTCAATACCGTGACGGATCTCAATCAGGATTCTGCGGATCATTTCAGCTTCAATTTCGATCTCGCTAACGGAGACGATGTAGAGTTTCGAAGATTCGGCGGCGTGTTGGTTAATTTCGGCGCAGCATCTTGGGATGCATCCCGGGATATTGTGCTTGAGTTTAAGGGCGGGGCCGCGGCAACAACCAAGCTCAAACTGGATTTTGTCGACGTCAAGGGTAAGAAGGTCACGGTCAGCGTCGACCGCCTTACGGGCGCCTACAAGCGTTACAAGATATCGCGAGCTTTACTTGAATCGCCCGGGATCATCGGGTTTGATGCTACGAAGATTGCTGTTATCGCGATCGTCGCCGACCCCGGTACGGCTGGCTCTTCTACGGCCTCGGGTAAATTCGATATTAATACCAAAGGCTTGAAATACACGCCTGTGGGCGGCGGTGATCCTTTCGACCCGGCTTTACACACCGTTCTGCCTGGAATGCCCGGGCTGCGTGCGGCAGGCGGAAACACCATTCCGAATCGTGTCGCAGGATTCATCACCCAGACGCAAACCTCGGATAAGGACTTCAAGTTCAATTACGACGTAGCCGTGTCGCAGACAGCTTTTGTTTTCAGTCAGATAGCTTTTGATCAAACGGGGCAGAGCTTGCCGGAAAACTTGATACTGGGTCTCAAGGGGCCCTCCGCGGCTGCCGGTATGCCTGCTGTCAAACTTCGAGTCGAGTTTGAAGATTCGGATGGCACCAAATTTGCGAGCACAGTGACTCTTCAGAGCGACTTTAAAAACTACACGTTCGCGCTCTCAGGAGCATCTGTCCCTGCGGCGTTTGACCGCACAAAAGTCCGGTACATTACGTTTGTAATGGATCGGCAACTCGCCAGCGGTATCAATAAAGGCACGATTGAAATTAAGACAGCCGGACTCATGTATTTGCCCGTCTATGACGGGGCAGCGTATAATTCGGCTCTTCATACCCTGCTGCCGGACCAGCCCCGGCTTTCTGCTGCTGGCGGCAATACAATCCCCAATCGCGTTCCGGGATTCATTACGCAAGTGCAGAACTCGGACAAATCGTATCAATTTAACTATGACCTCGGCGGATCGCAGACGGCGTTTGTCTTCAGCCAAATTGTTCTCAATCAAGCCGGGAGCAGTCTCCCTCAGAACGTTACGCTAGGTGTCAAGGGGCCTAATGGGATACGGGTCAAAGTGGAAATCGAAGATGTGAACGGGAAGAAGGTAATCAATTATCTGAATCTCAAGGGTGAGTTCAAAAACTATGCGCTCAGTCTTTCGGGTTCTCATGTGCCTGCGGGTTTCGACCGCAGTAAAATCCGGTATATAACGCTCGTCCTGGACCGGGGGCTTGTAGGTGCGATTCTGAAGAACACCGTTGAAGTCGCTACGGCGGGCTTGTTCTACACGCCAGTGATTAACGGAACAGGATTGGACGAAAGGGAGCACACACTTTTGCCCAACATGCCGGTTTTGTCTGCCTCAGGAGGAAACACGGTTGCTGGGAGTGTCCCTGGATTTATTACCCAAAACCAGCTTTCGAACAAAAATTTTGCTTTTAATTATGATTTAACCGGTTCCAAGACGGCGTTCGTCTTCAGCCAGATCCGCTTCAATAAGGGGCCTGTTGCATTGCCGGCTTCCGTGACGCTAGCCGCAAAAGGACCTGCCGGAGTCAAAATGAAGGTGGAAATTCAGGACGCCAATGGTCTGCGCATCTTCAATACGCTGATCTTGGACGGTAACATGCGAAATTACGCTCTCAATCTTCAAGGCGGGCATGTTCCAAGCGGTTTCGATCTTCAGAAAATTGCTCATATAACTTTTGTTCTCGATCAGGATCTTGCCAAAGCGGATTTGCAAGACCGTGTTGAGATTATGACAAACGGTTTGTTTTTCGAAGCTATGCTGAACGGGGAGGTTTATGACCCCCGCTTCATCACAGGGTTGTCAGGTTCCCCAAAGATCTCGGCGGCGGGATCGAATATTGTTGTTAACCGTTTGCCCGGCAGCATCACGCTGAAGCAGAATAGTTCGGATGAGTTTGAATACGTGTACAATCTCCAAGCCAGTCAAACCAGTACGGTGGTGACCAAGGTTGATTTTGGAAATTCACAGCAGTCCTTGCCTGAAAACTTTGTCCTGGCGGCGCGAGGCGGCGACGGCAGCCAAACCCGAGTAGAAATCATCGATTCTGCAGGCGTCAAAGCCGCATTCATCCTCAACCTGCGTCCGGCCTATCAGAATTACACGCTGTCTCTGAATGAACTTTTCGTACCCGCGGGCTTTGACCGGCAAAGGATCTCCCAAATACTTTTCGTCCAAGACCGCAGCCGTTTGAGCAAAAATCTTAACGACGTTGTGAAAATTCGGCTGGACGGCGTAAGCTACACGCCTGAACCGGCTCTCCCGGCCGATTTACTCGCTGTGAAGAGCAATCTGATCAGCAAGGGTTTGTCGTTCTTCAAGGCCAATGCCGGACTGGACCCGGTAACGCATATGCCCTATGACGCAGCGAATCTTGACGGAACGATTGATGACGCTGCGAAGTTTACCCAGCCTACGCTGATAGGGTTCTATATGCAAATGCTGGGGCATGCGCTTCAGGGAAAGCTTGATATCGGGCTGACCACCGAGCAAATCCTGACCGAAATAGAGTTTTTAACGGATCAGCTTCTGGATTTGCAGACCCGTTTTGGCTGGAAGGGGCTTCTTCCTTTTATGCAGCTCACCCCTCAGGTCGCTCCGCTGACGACAGACATTGGCATCGGGGATAACCTCAATCTCATTCAAAGCTTGGCGGTCATGATGGGGTCCATCGAGAATGTTGCGTTAAGTCAGAGCAACCAAACCAAGGTCGCTGCAATTGTGTCGAAGACGGAGACGTTCATCGACCGGCAGGAAGAGGGGTATCGGGCTTCTGTGAATCCGACATTCGGTCTCCTGCACAACGCCTATAACACACAATCGCGGGAATTTGTGAACTTCCTGGACCGAACAGCTGTGGAGTTCCGCGGAGCGATTGCGTTTGCGGCTGTCCGCTATGCAAGTCTTCCCAAAAGCATTTGGGACAATCTTGCAAGTCCGAAAGTGAACTACAAAGATCGAAACGGCATTTCGATTCAGAACCTTGCGACTTATGATGGTTCTGCTTTCCAAATGGTTTGGCCTCTTCTTCGGAACAACGAGATGGACTTTATCGGATTCAGAAACGCCCTGCATAATCAGTTTGTGTCCCAGGCTGATTTCGCCGTGAAGTACCGCATTCCGGGCTTCTTGTCGGCCGCCGAGATACCCGAGAATTTCACCTACGTTGGTGATCTCGGCATACGGGATCTTTCCGAGACAAGTTTTCCGGAGATCACAGCGGACGTCGGCTCGACGTATGCCCTTGCGAGCGCTTATTCGATTGCGCCTAAGGAGACCTTGAGCTGGCTCAAAGCAATCGGTCAAATCTCGAATGTGAACGGGATCTTCGGGTATGTTGACAGCGCTCGATCCTCGTCGGAGACGGCAAAACGTTTCCTTGGAATCGATATTGCATCCACGGTGCTCGGCCTTCTTGGCGCCAGCCCGTCGGATTTTGAGGCTTACATGAGAAGCCGCGGCAAGGAACTTGCCTACAATCTGCTCTATGACCGCAAGGATGACGGTTTCCAGATAACGAAGACGAGCGCGGCCATTCCCGTCCCGCCGGAATTCCCGGATAGGACCTTAAGCGTGTTTAGAAACACCGAATCGATTGGAACCATCAATGACTTCCCCGTGGATAACACCTACGAATCGGGAGTTCATTATCAGTATGGCCAGCTCAGCGGTGGCTTCGGCGGGCAGGTCTTTAACCTGAACAAGCCTTTTGATGCCGCGGCGTCGCAGCTTGTGATGCAGTATTCAGTGCTGAATTCACCGAAGCAGTTAAAGTTTGAATTCAAAGACGCATCGGATAACAAACTTTTTGAGGTGACGAAAAATTTAGTTGATTCGACCCCCGGCTTGTCAGTGGAAAAGCTCGTGATTGATTTTCCGAATCAGACGGCCCTGTCGAATGTTCGAAAGGTCGTACTGGTTATCGATCAAAACGCCACGGGGGATACCTCCGGGGACTTCATCATCCATTCGATGGTGTTCCAGCATTTGGCTTCTGCGCAAACGCTGAAGCCCAAATCCGGGCTTTCTTCGTCTCAGGTGACGGTCCTTCCAGGCAATCCTCCGGCCCAGCTTATCAGCTCGTCGGCCCAGAGCAGTATCGAGAGGCTTTCCAGCCGGTTGACTAAATTGAACTATGACGTCGCCGCGCGGGGGTTCGCTGGAATCAGCATTAATTTTGATCCTCAGGGCAATAGTCAGGGGGCAAATCTCAGCAATTTAAGCCGGATTGTTTTCGGGATAGACTCCGCGAAGGTGAAAAAAGCGAGGATGGAAATTGACGATCATCAGGGCCGCCGGGCCGTTTTTTATCTCGACGGCATCAGCGCGACACGAGGCTATTATGAATTTCTGACAGCGGTAATTGCGTCAAGTATTGATCTGACCAAGGTTAAGAGAATTAACTTTGTTGCCGATTCAGATTCTGTACTGCCAGGCGACGAATCGGGGAGCCTTACCCTAGAACTTGCAGGGCTCCTCGTTCCTTAACAGAAAATAATGATGAAAGTCCTGCGACATTTTTTGTGCCCTGTTGATTTCTGATGGGAATGGCGTAGAATTTTCATAGCGGAGATGAAACGATGAAAAAACAGTTCTTTTTGGCTCTGAGTTTGTTCGCATGCGGGTTTGTACTTCTTTTTCCCCGAGCCGGTTTTTCGGCAGTTGTTGTCGACTCTCAGTTTGAAGGAACCCTTGTGATTACTTCGGCGGAGGGGGAGATCAATCTTGTGGAGCCTGGTGATACGATCCCGCCCATAGCTAACGGTTCGATCCTTGAGGTTTTTGACGGCAAGTTTACGGTATCCACGGAAGAGGGAGATGAAATCACAGTTTCCTGTCTAGAGAATGAAGCCGCCGTTAGCGGTGCGGCGTCAGTGGTTCTTTCGTGCGGTGAAAACAGCGGCAAAATCTCAGTTGTGAAAGGCAAGGCCTCGGTCACCGACGATGAGGGCAAGAGCGTTACTCTCAACGAGGGTGAATCCTACGATATTCAGATGCCTGTTCTGTCAGAAGCCTCTCCGACGGCATCAGGAGAAGAACTCGGGTTGGAGTTTGAGGATGATTTTGGAACTGAACCCGATAGCACCAGCATCGAGGCTCAGGACAGTCAGACGCCCCCGGCAAGCCCCGTCTCCTAAGCGTGTCTCGTTTGTGTCGGTCTGTCGGCCGAACACTTTTGTGCTTACTTTCCTGGCTCCTGATCGCATCGAAGCTTTGGGCTGATTTTCAGTTGGTCGATGTGATCAAGGAGTTCGGGGAGAAGCGCTATGTGGAAACCGGTCCCACGAGAATCAAAGCCGGTCCTGCGCAGTTTCATCCTACCCTTCGTTCGAAGGTTCAATACGACGATAATATTTTGCTCGAGGATAGGGACGGAAGAGAAGACGTTATCTACGAGGTCCTTCCCGGCGCGATAGTCGATCTCCCGATCAATAAACACCGTGTGACTGTCGGTTACGAAGCTGACATGGAGTTTTTCTCCAAAGAACGGCAGCGCACTCAAAACGATCAAAATCAGAACTTCTTCACCCTTTTTAACTTTCATTTTCCTTCCTGGTACGTCAACGTGCTCGAGCGGTTTTCTGAGACATCGGGACGGGCAGGTACGACGTTTACAAGCCGTATTCCTAGAATTGACCAGTCCATCCATCCCAAGATCGGATACCGCTGGAAACGCCTGATTTTTGAAGCAGGTTACAAACACAGCGTTCGTGATTTCCGGCGGCAGATTGATGACGGATTGGATTTTCAGATTAATGAATGGACGGGAGTGATTTTTTACGATCTTTTCGCCAATCTCAAGGCCTTGGTTGAGTACCAGGTTGCCCAAATCGATTATGACGACGCTTCTGCAAGGAAAGGCACATTTAACCAGGCCCGCTTGGGCTTGGAAGGAGAGGTCTTGCCCAATTTGGTGCTCAAAGTCCGCCTGGGCCCGCATTTCAGAGATTACCGGGTTTCAACGGAGAAAGATTACCAATCCTGGGTTGGAGAATTTCGAGCTGAATATCAGTTTAGACAAAACCTTAAGTATCACGTAGAGATGACAAAGAAGGCCGTCGAGGCAACCTTTGGAAATGTGAATTTCTATAAGCAGCACTTGATTCAAACCGGTATTGAATACCGAATCAGACCCCAATGGGAAATTTTTACACTCGGACGTTTTTTTAGGCAGAGCTATGCCGAGCGGGCGGCTGTGGGTGACCGGAGCGGGTTTCGTCGCGATCACAATATGTCTGTTAAAACAGGCATTCGTTTTGAACCGCGAGACTGGCTGGAGTTCGAACTTGCATACGAACATTATCGGCGCCTGTCCAATTTCGACACGTTCGACTATGGCGATAACCGATTCTCTCTTTCTTCCGCGCTCGTGTATTGACGGCCTCCTAAAAACCCCGGTCAATTCTTGCGGGTTCAAGCCGTTAATCTAATCGGTGCTGTTACTTCTTTCCCGGTCATTTCTGTGTTATCTTTGAAGCAAAGAGGGAGTACTCGGTGTCCCTGACCCAGTCTTTTTTCAACTCAAGCCGAAGATTTGCTTTTCTTGCGTGCTTAATTTTTCTTCCAGCGTTGTGCAGCTTTGCTGGAGATCCCCAAAGTCCGATCGATCCTCAAGGTTACCGCATAGGAGTCGGCGACCTCCTCCAGATCGAGGTGTATGACGAGCCTGATTTGACTAAAGAAGTGCGCGTGCTTACAGACGGTTTCATCTCCTTGCCGCTGCTTGGGTCTTTGCAAGCCGAAAGTTTGAGCGTCCAGCAGCTGCAAGACCGCATCACAGAGCTCTTGGCGGCCAAATATCTCGTGAACCCCCAGGTGACGGTTTTTGTCAAAGAGTTCAGCAATGTTTTCGTGTTCGGTGAAGTCAAAAACCCAGGGACATTCCCGGTTTATGGGAAAATGACCGTCTTCGAAGCCATCACCCTTGCGGGAGGTTTCACCGAGGTTGCCAATCCGGCTAAAATCAGGGTTGTTCGGCATGAGCGCGGGCGCGAAATGAGTTTCGAGGTGGACATTACAAGGTTAACCAAAAAAGGGGATGCTTCTCAGGATATGGAGCTTAAAGCTAACGACCGCGTGATCGTCCCGAGGAGTTTCTTTTAAACGCTATGAGCGGAATCTTCTCTCAACAAGAGACCAATCTTTGGGATTACGTGTATGTTCTGAAAAAGCGGAAAGCCGCCATCGCCGCGGCCTTTATTCTGATCGTTGCCGCAGGTGTTTTTTTTACTTACCGAGCAGCCGTTATCTACAAAGCTACAACCACGATCCTGATTGAGAGGGAAAACCCCAATATTGTTGACTTTAAAGAGGTTATGGCTTTTGACGCCTCGACGACAGATTATTACCAGACGCAGTATCAAATGCTGGAGAGCCGTTCACTGATTGACGAACTCATTCAGGCCGAGAATTTAATAGAAGATCCCTATCTCAGGGGAATGAAAGCGGGCGGTATTCGAAAACTGCTCAAGAAGGTACCCTTCTACCCCGATTGGCTGATGCCTTTTGTGACGGATCGCTCTTTAGATGCCTTGATCGCCCGAAGAATGCTGAGTGTCGATCCTGTCCGCAATTCAAGACTGGTCAAGGTCAGCATTTCGCACGAGGATCCCCAAAAAGCCGCGTCCGTTGCCAACACGCTTGTGAAGCTCTTTATCAAAAAAAATCTGGAGAATCGATTTCTGATATCCAGGCAGGCCACTGAGATGCTCGCCGATCAGCTCGAGGAGCTTAAACTCAAAGTGGCTCAGGCTGAGAAAAATCTTCAGGATTACAAGGAAAAGAACGGGCTTATAGCCATCCCTTCGATGCATGTGAAAGATGACTTTATCCAGGAAGCCAAGCTCGAGCTTGTCAAAACGCAAGCCGAGGAAGCCCGGCTGGAGAAACGCTACTTACCCGCGCATCCCAAATTGATTCATGTCCGCTCCGTTATTGACGCTCTGAAGGCCAAAATTGCCGAAGAAGAAAATAAAAAACTCGAGCTCGGCAGAGTTGCTATCGATTACGGAGAACTTGAAAGGGAAGCGGCAAGCGCCCGACAGATTTACGAGACACTGCTGTCGCGTTTTCAAGAAATGCACAGCGAGGCAAAAAGTCAAGCGAGCAACATCCTCGTCGTGGATGAAGCGCGGGCTCCTGAAAGGCCTGATCAGCCGAAACCCTTCATCAACTTTCTGGCTGCCATGTTTCTCGGACTGATGTCTGGGATCGCTCTCGCGTTTTTTCTAGAATATCTCGACGATACAGTCAAGATTCCTGATGATGTTGAAAAGGGCCTTTCGCTTGAGCTGCTTGGAATCGTCCCGAATGCAGAAAAAGACCGCAAAGGCCCGCTAGGGGGAGAACTCCTCCTGCCCCAAAACGGACGCCCGAGCCAGGCTGCGGAGGCCTTTAGGGCCCTGAGGACGGCTTTAATTTCTAAAACAAGACACATCGCGGGATGCCGCGTTTTCGTGGTAACAAGTCCAAATCCCTCTGAAGGGAAAAGCACGATCTCCTTGAATCTTGCGGCGGCATTCAGTCAGAACCAATCGCGTGTTCTTTTGATCGATGCAGATCTGAGAAAGCCCAAGCTGCACTCTCGTCTGAAAATGCCGAACAGCCGCGGTCTTACGGATGTGCTCGAGGCCAAAGCCGTCCCTTCGGAGGTTATTCTGTCGAATGCCCAAAGCTGCGGCTTCGATCTCCTGCTCTCAGGCACCGAAACCCAAAGAGCGATTGAGCTCCTCGGGGGCGAGCGCATGAACAGGTTTCTGAGCGACATGAAGATGCTCTACGATATCATTCTTATTGATTCACCCCCCTTCCTTGCCGTCGCGGACAGTGTTGTGCTCAGCGACTATGCCGACGTCCTTACGATCATAGCGAATTATCAAAACACCGAGAAAAGACATCTCAAAGATCTTAAGAAGAGGTTCTCGGGATTTGATCATAAACTCATCGGAGTCGTGATCAATCAGGTCAAGGTCCGGGAAAACGACTATTATTATCACCATCACTATTATTACGGCTACGGACAGACGGCACCGCAAAAGTCATGACGAGCTCTCGGCCAGCTTTGCTTGAAGCCTGCGCCGCCCTTATCCTCATAACAAGCGCCGTCTTATTCGGCGGTGTTTACGCGTGGTGCTATGCGGGCATTGCCGCGGCAGCCTTCACTCTCCTTTTTATATTTCCCGAGGCGGTCACAGATCCCAAGCTCACGCCGGCTCCTCCACAGCTCATGGTTTTAGGCGTTTTACTGTATGTCGTTTTGCAGACGTTTTTCCTCTCAAAGGTTCCGGAGGTCAGCAAGGAGCATCTTCTTCAGTGGTCATCCTGTCTGATTATCTTTCTCACCGTTCGCAAATTAGGCCGAGGCAGTGTTCTGCGAATTCTGGTCCTCACGGGTGTCCTCGGAGCCCTTATTTCCCTTTACGGAATTTTTGAAACGCTGACTTTTCGCGAGCATGTGCTTTGGCATTCGAAGGAGGCACATCGGGGATTTGTTACAGGGACTTATTTCAACAGAAATCATTACGCTGGGCTTATGGAGATGGCGATCCCTTTGCAGCTGGCTTATCTGATCCGCTCTGTCTCGAAGCGGAGTCTGGCGCAGACGATGACCTTTCTCATTCTCTTGATTCCATCCTTTGCTGGGTTAGCTCTGAGCGGCGCCCGAACCGCCATGACCTGCCTTCTTTTGTCGGCCCTGCTTTTGTCCCTGCCGCTTATGCGCAGATTCGGCGAAGTGTCTCCTCTCTCGAGGCTTTTTTTGCCTTTGCTGCTTGGCGTCTCAGGTTTGCTTTGGGGATGGGACACGGTGAGCTCCCGTTTTAGTCAGGCTGTGTTTCAGCTTCACAGCTTGGAAGGTAGAGTTGCGGTATGGGAACAAATGGCAGCGATCTTGAGAGATTACGGAATCAGGGGGGCTGGGCTTGGGACTTTCGGCTGGATATTTCCTGCCTACCAGCCGGCCTCGCTTGACTATGCCTGGCTTCATGCTCATCAGGACTATCTCGAGCTTGCCGTAGAGATCGGGATTCCCGCCGCTGCAGTGATCGTGCTTGCCTCGGGATGGCTGATGGTTCACGTTTTAACGAAAGCCTGCGCGTCGGATTTTTCGACCTATGTTCTCATTTGGGGTTGCTGCGCAGGACTTCTCTCTCTCTCCTTGCATGGATTGATGGATTTTAATTTAGCGCTGCCCGGGCAGACAGTTGTCTTTTTTAGTGTTTTGGCAGCGGCCTTACGGCTTTCGGATTTCGAGCGCAAAGCGTCTGCTGTGAGGGGAGTCGGGACAGATGGATAAAAGATTCTGGCTGAACACCGTCATTCGCTTGGTATCCGCCGCGGGAATTTTCTTCTCAATAACCGTAGTTCATGCGGATATACCGGCTTATCAGAGCCGATTCTTTTTGGCGAGGGGAGATCGCGCTAAAGCCCTTGGATTCGCCGATAAAGCCTATGACTTAGGAAGAAGAACACCTGACTTTCTATCGCATCGAGCTGAAATGCTCTCAGCTGAAGCCGATTCGAAAAAAACAGAAGAGGATTATGCCCGTGCTGCTCGGGCCTACGAGGAACTCTCACTCAAACTTCCTTTTCTCGGCAAGCCCGGAGTCTTAGCGGCCGTTTATAAAAGCCGGGAGTTAAACCGCCGGAGAGAATTAAATCAAGAGACATGGGGAAGTTTGGAAAAATCCATCCTGGATTTTCAGAAGATGCAGCCGGGAAACCTCTGGACAGCGTTCGCTGCTGGGCGCGAAATTCTGGTGCACAGACAGTTTTCGAATCCGCAATCGCAAGATCAAGCTTGGAGACTTATCCGCAGCGCCGCCCAGGAGGTTCCTGAGCGATATCTTGAGCAGGCTATCGCGTTAACGATCCGGGAGAGGCTGCCCGCGAAGGTTTTGGACGGACTTATCGCTCCGCGCTATGAAACGTATAAACAAGCTTCTGAATACCTCAAGAAAAACCGCTTTTGGGTGCATTGGGCTCGTGTGTATCCGGAGCTGCTGGTTTTTAGAGGAGCAACTGCTGACGTTCTTAGTAAAAGTGGGGACTTCCATTTGCTGCGGGGTGAGATGACGCTTGCTTACGAGAGCTATCGGCAAGCTCTAGGGATTGACGCCTCTGCCGTCCGAGCTTCTGTGGGGCTAGCCCTAAGCTCTTTTTATCTGCAGAAAAAGCCTTTCGGTTCCGCGGAAAAGGCTCTCGAAAATGCCCTCGAGGAAAACATCCCTCTGGGCGCCTTAGCTGCTGTCTTGGCCGCAGAAAAAAAACTGTCTTTAGGGCCTTACGCCAGGGGATTGCTCCTTTACCGAAAGGGTCAGTTTCAGGAGGCTGCAGATCAGCTGAAACGGGCCGGCGGAGGCGGGAAGTATGCGGTCTATTTCCTTTGCGAGGCGATGCGTTCCGCGGGTTTCGGCGGCGAGGCTGCGGTGATTCTCAAATCCCGATTTATAGAACGCACAGCGACACTGAGGGAGCTGATTCTCCTTGAATCCATGAGTCCGGAGCTTGCCGCCGAGGTTCGAATGCGTCTTCAGGAGCAGGCCCTGAAGCACAAAACTTTCCGGAGTTGGCGCGATTCTCAGGCAGAGAAGCGATACCTCCTCGAGGGAGAGTCTAGCGGTGTCCTTCTCACCCTTCTTCCCGGCAAGAACCGGATTCAGGTCGCTGCCAAACTTCGTCACGACAGCGGCCGGGATGCTGCCGGGCTATTATTTCGAATCGCTGGAAAAGCTGCTGCATCTGCGGTCACATCCTCTCAGGGGTCTCGGGTCAAGTTTGAAATCAGCACGGCAGGCGGACCTTTCTGGCTCTCTTGTGAGAGACTTCAGGGAGGCGGTGAAGTGCCCGATTCTTCTCAGGTCGAGCTTGGCGATCTAGCCGTGATTCCTATCGGGGAAGAAGCCGGAGTGCCCCATGGCTAAAGGATGGACTGTTTTTTTATCGACCCCTATTTTTGCTGTCATGGGACGGGCGGGCGGGATGATCATACCGTTTTTCATCGCTTATTGCTACGGAGTCTCAAAGGAGACCGACGCCTTCTTCTTTTCTTATGCCTTTGTTTTTTTTGCAGGGGCCCTTTTTCAGCAGGTTCTGGAATCCGTCTTAGTTCCCTATTTCGCGGAGCAAAGGCTCTTGGGGCGCGGAAGAGACTTTGCTATGGCTATTCATGTTGCGGGAAATATGTGGCCTTGGGTTCTCGGTGTGTCTCTGCTTCTGTCCTGGCTGATGTATCAAAGCCTGGAGACTTGGAGCGGTCTTCAAGGCGCGGCCGTGCCGCTGGCGGCCGCTCTCTTTTTAGAGATGATCCCCTTTTTAATTTTGTCGGTCTGGGCCTCGGCCTTTAATGGGCTGTTCAATACGCGCAAGATTTTCTGGTATCCGGCGGTTTCACCGCTGATCCGCTCGGCGGTGGTGGTGCTCATTCTCTTTCTTTTTCATAATCGTCTCGGGATTCACGCGCTCTCGCTTGGATTCACGATCGGAGAAGGAATCCGCTGTGCCTTAAGCGTGCTTTTGCTGAGGAGCCATGGAGGTTTGGGCGCCGAGTCGACGGTTTTCGATTTCGCCTGGAGAGGTAGCGCTCTCTGGCGTAAGATAGGCTTGCCTGTGGCAGCTATGGCGGGTGTGCAGATGACGACTCTGCTCAATCAGTGGTTCGCGACGTGGCTCGGATCGGGAGATGTCACGCTCTTCAGCTATGCGGACAGGCTGTTTATGATCCCATCCCAAATATTTATCGCGGGCATGTCGCAGATTTTTCTGGCGTCTTGGTCTGAGGCGTCTATGCTCAATAAACCGGTGGACTTTAAGGCGCGTGTATCCCGCGATACAGCGGTTGTGTTCGGTGCGGCACTGGCGGTTTCTCTGCTGCTCTGGGCTTTTCGGGAGCCCTTTGTACGCTTGGCTTACGGCTACGGCGATTTCGATGAAAGCCGGATTCCCGTGGTCGCGGACACTTTCGGATGGTTGATTTTAGGATTCGCTCCCGGAGTGCTCAACGGGCTTTACCTCCGGCTTCTCTTCGTGTTCAAAAAGCCGTTATTTTTCTTTTATCAGTCCTGGATCAAGCTTATCGCTCTGGGACTTTTGAATTATGCTCTGGGCGCTGTGTTGGGTATTGAGGGGATTGCTGCGGCGACTTCGTTAACGACTTTGGCTGGGGCTGTTTGGATCCTTTTTTATATCGAGAAGAGAATGCCTGACTGGACGAGAGTAAAAGCATGAAAAAAATATTGATCGCTAATCTGGCCTCTCCGGAAAACCCCGGGGACCGTGCTATTCTGCGCGGGACTCTGAAACTCATTCGGGAGTTTATACCCGCCTCTGAGATTACGCTTGCGACGCGGGCTTTTTCTCAGAGGGGGGCTTATGAGGAGGAAGGCTGCCGGGTCGTTGCGTCCTACCCGGACGTAGAGCGGATTAACGAGGAAGATTCCTGGCGCAAGATTTTACGCGCGCCGCTTACGCTTGTCAGACCTTTTCCGCTCTTGCGCGCGGTCGATGAGGCGGACATGGTTTTTTTAGCGGGCGGCGCCTACTTTTACTCGTATCGAAAAAGCTTTCCGGGATTGACTTACCTTGCTCACGTGACGCCGGTTTTGCGCGCCGCCCGGAAAAAGAAGAAAATCATTTTTTTACCCCAGTCCTATGGACCTTTTGTCTCCCGTTCGGCCGGTGCTTTGTTTAGGGCCTGCTTAAAGCCTGCCGCAAGGGTTTACTTCCGAGAAGATATTTCAGGGGATTTTCTTGCTCGAAATTATCCGGAAATGAGGACTCGCTTTTTTTTCATGCCTGACCATGCTCTTTATCTTGAGCCGGAGGATCTTTTGCGGCGGACTTCTCCGGAGCAGCAAAAAATTATTGGTGTCACGATTCGGCCTTGGCGGGAGAGCGGACAGGACAGCCGTGCGTATATCGATGTTCTGGCGTCGGCTCTCGAGAGATTTTCAGAAAAACATGATGCGGTGATTCGGATCATTGTACAGGTTCAAGACAAGAAAAGCTCCGAGGGAGACGAAGGAATTTCCAGGAGTCTGGAAAACACGCTGAGACAGAGGCTGCCCGCGCATAAAGTCCAGTTTTTTTCCAAGACCCCCTTTTTCAGCCTCGATGAAATAAGCCGTCTTTACTCAGAGTGCAGTGTCCTCGTCTGCATGCGGCTCCATTCCGCTCTTCTCAGTTATGTTCTGGGGTGCCCAGCGCTTGTCGCGGGATATCAGCACAAGGCCGAGGGCATTTTGAGCCGGTTAGGTTTGAAGGATCTCTATCTTGGGCAATTCGACGAGGTTTCGGCCGATAACCTTTATGACCGCCTCGATGAGGTTGAAGGCCGCAGTTCCTTCTATAAAGCTCGGGTGAAGGATTCTCTTCAGTCCGCGAGGGATCTTATCCGAGCAGAATTCCGGGAGTGTCTTCAATGAGAATTCTTTTTGCGCACCTTTATGACGCCTCCTTTGGGATGGGAGGAGCTGAAAAAGTCGTCTTGGACCTTGCCGATGCTTTTCATAAGCAGGGTCATCACGTTTCGGTTGCGGTCAATGCCGGGAGGCTCTCAGAAAAACTGGAGGAAAGGGGGATCTCCTGGGCACGGATTTACGCCTCTAAACTTCAGACACTTAAGACGATGGGCTGTCTCCGGGACGAAGTGCGCCGTTTTCAGCCTGATTTGATCCATTCGCATCATCGGTATACGACTTTCTTGGCCGACTTGTTTCTGAAAAGTAAGGTTCCCGTGATTCATACGGAGCATGTTTTGCGCAAGGACAAGCGATTGCTTTTTCGTTCGGGCGACCGGGTTACCGCAGTCCATGAAACGGTCGCTGATAACCTGAAAAGCTATTTTCACGTTGAGGCTGAAAAAATCAGCACGATAACCAATGCGGTTCGGCGTCCCGAACCCGGCCCGAAAGACCTAGAGTCTGTTGAACTCCAGATGGACCGGCGGCCCGGGCAACTCTGGGGACTTTTCATCGGCCGTTTAGAGGAGCAAAAGGGGCATCGGTATCTGATTGATGCCGCGGCTCTTTTAACCCAGCAGGAACGCTCCCGCCTCAGGATCGCTCTGGCTGGAGACGGGAGTCTTGAGTCCTTGCTGCGTAAGAGAGTGCAGGATCTCGGGCTTGAGGATGTCTTTGTTTTTTTGGGTCATACAGAAAAGGTTGCCGCATGGCTTACCCTTTGCGATTTCGTCGTCTTGTCCTCTCTTTGGGAAGGAATGCCGTTGTCGGTTCTCGAGGCGTTCAGCGCTGCTAAGCCCGTTCTTGCGACGGATATTCCCGGCACAAGAGAAGTTATGGCCGCGGGGGAAACTGGGTGGATGGCTCCCCCCCGAGACGCGCCAGCCTTCGCTGAGGCTCTCAGAAAAGTTCTTCATGAGTCCGAGAAACTCCCGGAGATAGGACGCAAAGCCCTTGGGCGATGGGAGCGGGAATATTCTTTTGAGAAGATGATTCATCGATACCGTCAAGTTTATGAAGCGGTAATCCGGCTGCGCAGATGAACGCCAAGGCAGGAGAACCCACTCTTGGAGTTTGGAAGCATTGCCTCGGGGGAGCGCTCGTCTGGTGGGTGTTAGGACTCAATCTTTTTATCTATCACGGTGCTGCGGTTTTTCTCGCGAGTTTTTTTCTCATGGGAAAGCGAAGTTCCGGAAAGGGCCTTTTTATCCCGGCCTCTGCCGTCACCCTCTTCTTCTTGAGCGCGGTCTATTTGTTTTCGATAGCCCTCAATGCAGCTGCGAATGAGCCAAGCCGGGTGCTGGCGGCATGCTACAACCTCAGCTTTTGGCTGATGGGAATGGTTCTGATCACGGCGATGGCCAATGCTTTTAAACTCGAAGAGATTCCAGAAGTTTTTGAGGCATTCAGAAAGCTAAGCATCCTGATTTGCGTGCTGACTCTCGCGGTTGTTTTTTTTATGCTCCGGGACAGCGGGCCCATCGAGTTTAGAACACCGCTTTACGGCTTTTCTCAGCATTTGGGCAACACAGCCTTGATCAAGGATTCGTTTGTTCTAAAACCCTTGATGGTCGACTGGTTTGCATCCTATTCGCGGCTTCGTCTAAATCTTCTGGGGCCTTATCCTACGGCTTCAGCAGGACTTATTATGATTGTGCTGGCTTTTCTCATGAACGAAACGCGGAAACTCAAACACAGAAACCGCCTCTGGCAATGGGGAGTTCTGGGGCTAAATGCAGCAGCCCTTTTTTTGACGTTGTCACGCATGTCGATCTTGGCTTTTTTTCTGGCAGTGGCGGCCGCTTGGTTCCTTGAAAAGAAAAAGGTTCTTTTATGGGTTCTTTTCTCGGCGGGTGTTCTCTTGCTGCTTTTGCCGTGGATGATTCCTTTTTCAGAATGGATGATGGGGCTGCGCGGCGGCAGCACTTCGACGAGGCTTTCTCTTTACCGCTACACGATCGATCAGCTTGACGGCCTGGATTGGATTGTCGGTGTCGGTATCAAGGCCCGCGAAGAGGGCTTTGCGATACCGATCGGTTCGCATTCAACCTATGTCTCTCTTCTCTACAAAACAGGTGCTTTGGGGCTTTTTCTTTTCACCGCGTTTCAGGCGCGTCTTATCCTGTCTTGGATACAGCTCAAAGAGTATGCTAGATCGCGCCGTAATTACTTCTTTTTTTGGAGGGTTTGCGGCTATGTTTTTATCAGTATGGGGTTCTGGATGATCACGGAAGACATCGACGCTCCTCAGCTTTTGGCTTTTCTCTACTTTTCTCTGGTGGGGATGTTTGAGGGGTTTCAAAAGAAGCTTCGCGACGAGCAGAAAGAAAAGACTGAATATGAAGAAGCAAAAAGAAGAATCCTCAATTCTCGGTATCAAGGTCAGCCAAGCCGGAGTTAAAGAACTTCATCGGGCCATCGGCCTGGCGATCGGCGAGGGCGTTCCAACATTGGTCTTGAACGTCAATGTTCATTGTATCGTTTTGGCCCTCAGGGAGCGCTGGCTCATGGATTTTCTTAATCAGGCACCGCTTGTTTACTGCGACGGAGACGGAGTGCGCTGGGGTATGCGCATTCTGGGATCTCATCCGCCCCCCAAGGTTGGTTTCACACGATGGATCTGGGACCTTGCGGGCTATTGCGCAGATCAAGGCTTCAGCCTTTATCTCCTCGGAGGATCGCCCGGGGTTGCTCAACAGGCAGGAGAAGCGCTTCACCGCAAGTATCCGAACCTCAGACTGGCGGGACATCATCATGGTTATTTCGCGAAAAGCGGGGCGGAAAGCGATGAAGTTATTGGTCTCATCAATGAGGTCAAGCCCGACGTTCTTATTATCGGTTTCGGAATGCCGATCCAGGAGCGCTGGCTCATGGAGAACTGGAAAAGAATTAAGGCCAAGATTTTTTTGCCGGGGGGGGCCGTTCTTGACTATGCCGCCGGCAGGCTGGGACAGGCTCCGCGA
>VFQY01000045.1 GCA_018883425.1 Candidatus Omnitrophota bacterium
CCTTGGAAGCTTTTCAATCCATGGGTGTCCCGGCGTCCCTCGACCGGGAAAAGGGAATCCTGGCCATCGAAGGCGTGGGGCTTCGAGGCCTGAAAGCGCCCTCCCGTGAACTCTACCTCGGTAATTCAGGCACCTCGATGCGTCTGATGCTGGGCATTCTCGCCGGTCAGCGCTTCGAGGCCGTCCTAAGCGGGGATCCGTCGTTATCCTCGCGTCCGATGAAGAGAGTGACAGTGCCTCTGAAATCTATGGGGGCTCAAATCAAGGGACGCGATCAAGGCAATTTCGCGCCTTTGACGATCCGCGGAGGAAAACTCAAGGCCATTGAATTCGAAAATCACCTGAAAAGCGCCCAGGTTAAGTCAGCGATCCTCTTCGCGGGTCTCTATGCCCAAGGCATGACGCGCATTCACGAGCCGATCCTGTCGAGGGATCATTCCGAGAGGTTTTTAGCGGCGGCCGGTGCCCGTTTTTCTAGAAAGGGTGAATGGATCGAAATCGAGGAGACTGAGAGTCTCAGGGCCTTGTCCGGTGCCATTCCTGGGGATATGTCTTCTGCGGCCTTCTTCCTTACGGGTGCTGCCATGACCCCCGGCTCCGAGCTCCGGCTTGAGGGCGTCTGCCTCAATCCGACGCGGACGGGAATCTTGAAGGTTCTCCAGCGGATGGGGGCTCAAATTCAGGTTGAGGAAACTCAAACCGAACCCGAACCTCTCGGAAATGTTTACGTTCAGGGGACCCGGCTGCGGGGCACCCGCATTCAGGCGGATGAAGTTCCGAGTCTCATTGATGAACTGCCGATCCTGATGACCGCGATGGCGCTGGCTGAAGGGGAAAGTTTAGTCTCGGGCGCTGAAGAATTAAGAGTCAAGGAGACGGATCGGATACTCTCGATGGCCAAGAATCTCAATGCTCTTGGCGGATCTGTTCAGGAGCTTCAGGATGGATGCCTTATCCGGGGCGTGGAGCGCTTTCATGGCAGCCGCGTTGAGAGTTTTGGCGATCATCGCACAGCGATGAGTATGGCTGTGGCGACCTTGGCCATGGACGGAGACTTAACCATTGAGGATACAGCGTGTGTCGCTACGTCTTTTCCTGGTTTTTTTAAGGATTTTGAACGTCTCAAGGCCTGACACAGCCGGCCTCTGAGGCCCTGCAGTACCGGGAAAAGCGTTGACACTCCCGGGGGGCTTGGCTATACTTGCAAAAAATTTTTGTCGCCTTCTTCAGTCAGCAAACCGCAACTTAAAAGTCCCGTCATAAGAGGGAAAATTTTCCATGTTACTCCTTGATAGAGTGCTCGGTTTTTTCTCAAGCGACATCGGCATTGACCTCGGAACAGCGAATACGCTTGTTTACGTGAAAGGTCAGGGGGTTGTTCTTTGTGAGCCCTCGGTGGTGGCCATTGATAAAGTGACGCATACGGTTCTGGCTGTGGGCGAAGAGGCCAAGCGCATGCTGGGGCGAACGCCTGGCAATATCGTCGCGATTCGTCCGATGAAAGACGGTGTCATCGCGGACTTTGATATCACGGAGGCCATGCTCCGCTACTTCATCCGAAAAGTTCACAGGAAAAGCAGTTTGGTGAGTCCTCGAGTGGTGATTGCTGTTCCCAGCGGCATCACGGAGGTAGAAAAGCGCGCAGTCAAAGATTCTGCGGAAAGGGCCGGTGCGCGGAACCCCGTTTATCTGGTTGAGGAGCCGATTGCAGCCGCCATTGGTGTGGGCTTGCCGATTCAGGAGCCGGCCGGCAACATGATTGTGGATATCGGCGGCGGAACGACGGAAATCGCTGTGATCTCTCTTTCGGGCATTGTGTTTTCGAAAAGTATCCGCATCGGAGGCGATGAGTTTGATGAGGCAATCATCACTCATCTCAAGAAGACTTACAATCTGATGATCGGGGAAAGAACTGCTGAGGAGATTAAGATTCGAATCGGCTCCGCCTATCCGCTTGAAGAGGAAACCACCTTGGACGTTAAGGGGCGCGACATCCTGGCGGGTCTTCCAAAAACCGTAACAATCACGAGCGATGAAATCCGGGAAGCTCTCTCAGAGCCTTTATCCTCAATTCTTGAAGCCGCCCGTATAGCCCTTGAACGAACCCCGCCGGAACTGTCAGCGGATCTTATTGACCGCGGTATTGTTCTTGCCGGCGGCGGAGCCCTTTTGCGGGGGCTCGACAAACTTCTGAGTGAAGAAACAGGGTTGCCGGTTCACATTGCTGACGATCCTTTGACGGCGATTGCTCTTGGCACCGGAAGATATCTCAACGAGTTTCATCTCTTGAAGCGGCTGGCTGTCAACAACAGTCAGGCGAACAAGGAATACTGATCGACCTGAAGGCTCTGCGGCCGCGTTACGGAGAGCTTTTGATCAGGACGGCCGACCCTGAAAAATTTGAAACCGACTCGGCTGTGAAATGAACATCAAGCGGAAATATTATTTCCTCGCTTTCTCAATCCTCCCTTTGCTTTTCATCCTCAAGAACCCCGGGATAACACCGCACACCCAAATGATGTCGCAGTCTCTGCTGAGGCCTTTTCTTTCGGCGGGAAGCAGCTTTTCATCGTCATTCACAGATTTCTTCAATTATTTCAATCTTTTTTGGAAAACCTTCGAGGAGCAGCAGCAGAATCGTGCTCGAATCTCAGAACTCGAATCGAAGCTCGAGCTCTATCAAGAGGCGGTCCAAGAAAATCAACGTCTTAAGAAGATGCTCGATTTTAAGAGTCAGCATCGGGGTAAATCAGTTGCCGCCCGCGTGATCGGGTGGGATTTGACGCCATGGCGCAAACGGGTGATTCTCGATAAAGGCAGCAAGCAGGGCATCCGCAAGGATATGCCCGTCGTCGTTCCCGAGGGGCTGGTCGGAAGGATTCTCGATGTCGGAACTTCGACGTCGAGGGCCATCCTTCTAACCGACCCCGATTCGCGGGTCAGCGCCCTAGCTGCGGACAGCCGCGGCAACGGGCTCATCGCAGGTAACGGTTCTAACGCTCTGGAGTTCCGGTTCCTGGATACCGAGGCGGGCATTGCGGTGGGTGAGTCCGTGCTGACCTCGGGCGTGACCCAGCTGTTTCCCAAGGGAATTCGCATCGGCAAGATCAAGGGACTGTCCCGAGACAAGGACGGGCTTCATTTGACGGGCGAGGTGGTTTCGGTCGCATCCTTTTCAAAATTGGAAGAAGTTCTGTGCATCGCGTCTTATCAGCCCCAGTAATTCTTTTCATTTTTTTTCTGCATATTTTGGATCTCACGATCACTCCGCTTATAACCCTGGGGTCTGCCCGGGTTATTTTTGTTTATCTTTTCGTTGTTTACGCAGCGTTTCAGTGGGAAGGACAGCAGGCTACACCCGCCGCCTTGATGGCAGGCCTCTTGAGGGATCTCAGCGGTTCTGAGATTCTAGGCTCCGAGACGCTGGCTTTGACTGCGTCTGCAATCTTTTTGGATTGGTTCTCACAAAAACTCGACCGGCGGTCGGCGCCCGTCCGTGCCGCTGCGGCTTTTTTCTTCTTCGCATCAACACTGTCTTTAGTGCTGATCCTGAGCGCTTTCTCGTCGCCGGAAAACGCACAAGTTCCGGCTAAAATCAGCATTCTTTTTCAAGTCTCGCTGGCAAACGCGGCTTTGACAGCTGTTTTTTTTCCGCTGCTGTCGCAGTGGTTCCGCGATGACCGCCCCTTGCGTCAATACGAGCTCTTTAGGTAGGCATGCGATTTATCCTCTTCAGAATTGGAATTTATCTGGGGCTTGCGGTTCTGCTTGGGGGGCTCTTTCACACTCAGGTCATACACGGACGCTATTATCACACCCTCGGTGATAAGAATCGCATTCGGCTGATTCCGCTCGAAGCACCCCGGGGGCGGGTCTATGACAGGCATGGAAAACTTTTGGCTGCCAATCGCGCAGCGTATGACCTCGTCGTCACGCCGGAAGATATGGATCGCGACACTGTTCCCACACTGGCGAAGCTTCTCAAAACTCCTGAAAGCGACATTCGCGCCCGTCTCAAGGCTCCCCGGGAATACCCGTTTGCTCCCGCCGTCGTTCGAGAAGACATCAGCCGGGAGCTTGCGTTTCACATCGAGGAGCACCGCTCCGAACTCGCAGGCGTAGAAATTCAGGTGACTGGACTTCGCCATTATCCCTTTGGTACGGCGGGCTCACACGTGATCGGTTTCATCGGAAAAATTAATCAGGAAGAATACGCCGCGAACCGAGAAAATCAGGATCAATTCGGACTCAACTCGACGATCGGCCGAGCGGGAATTGAAAAGATTTATGACCGGGATCTGCGCGGCTGGCGAGGAGGCAGGCAGATCGAGGTCAATGCCCGGGGAAAAATGATCCGCCTGCTGAATGAAAGGGACCCTGAAGCCGGGCGTGATCTTACCGTCACGCTCGATATGGAACTTCAGCAAACGGTTATGGAGCTGATCGGGCCAAGGAATGCCTCTGTCATGATGCTGGATCTCGAAAGCGAGGAATTTCTCGTTTTGGCCAGCACGCCCGCCTTTGACCCGAACGCTTTTGTATCACCGGCTTCTTTGAAGCAGAGGATCGCTTACCTCAACGACAAAGCGTCGCCGCTCGTCGATCGCGGCGTGAGTTCCGCATATCCTCCTGGATCTGTTTTTAAACTTGTCACGGCCTTGGCAGGTTTGGACTCGGGAAAAATTACAACCCAGTCTCACTTCTTCTGCTCCGGTCAGTACCGTCTGACTCCAAATTCCGTACCTAGAAAGTGCTGGTTTGCCCGCGGACACGGAAATGTGGGCGTCTACCAGGCATTGGAAAGATCCTGCAACGTTTTTTTCTATAATGTCGGTAAGAAACTTTCCGCGGATCAGATTTCGGATTATGCGCATCGGCTGGGTTTGGGGGAAATCGTACCCATTGAGGCGACCAATATTACAGCCGGTCTCGTGCCGAATTCCGATTGGAAGAGGAAGCAATTTAAAGAAAAATGGTATCAGGGTGAGACGCTCAGTTTTGCTATCGGTCAAAGCTATCTTTTGACGAGCCCTCTTCAGATTCTGCGTATGACCTCGATTATTGCCAAGGACGGCGACTGGGTCGAGCCGCGTCTGGTGCGCAGCGTCAATGCACGGAAGAAAGACAAACGTAAGGTGAATATCAAAAAGCAGGACATTGAAATTGTAAAAAAAGGCATGCTGCAGGTCGTTCAATCGAATTATGGAACCGGACAGCTTGCGCGCGTCGATTTCGGAGAAATCGCCGCAAAAACGGGTACAGCGCAGGCGCCTCCGAAAAATTCTCACGCGTGGATGACGGGGTTTTTTCCCTACGAAAATCCCCGCGTGGCTTTTGTCGTCTTTGTCGAACACGGCGGTTCGGGCGGTGTTGCGAGTGCTGGAATCGTGAAGGGAATGCTTCAGAGGTGGCAGGGGGATTATGTTCAAGAAGTGGCTTAAAGATGTTTATTGGCCGTTGTTTTTTGCCATGCTCGCGCTTTCCGCCCTCGGGCTGATGTTCATCTACAGCTCATCCTACCGGGACGCGGGCGAATATCAGATCAAACAGCTTTTTTGGATGGCCGTCGGATTTTCCATTTTCTTCCTGATGCCGTTTGTTGGTTACAGGACGTTTCTCAGTTCGTCTTACCTTCTTTACGCCGTTTCGATCGTTTTGCTCATTTGGGTCGATATTGCCGGGCATACACGTCTCGGCGCTCAGCGATGGATCGGTATCGGGCCTTTCGTCATCCAGCCGTCAGAATTCGCGAAGCTTTCAACGGTTCTGGCTCTGGCTAATTTTCTCGGTTCTCATCATTCCTGGGAAAAAGAAAATAGGATTATTCTGGGGGCTGTTGCAATCACAGTCGTTCCTATGGTCCTGATCATGAGCCAACCGGATTTAGGAACCTCGCTGCTTTTTATACCCGTGCTTCTTTCCGTCCTGCTTCTTTGGGGCATTCGATACCGCTACTTGATCGCCTCAGTTGTTATAGGTGCGGCATCGGCGCCTTTTTTGTGGATGTTTTTAAAAGAATACCAGAAAAAGCGAATCCTCGTTTTTCTCAACCCCCATCTTGACCCGCTCGGTTCGGGATACACGGCCATTCAATCCAAAATCGCCGTCGGCTCAGGCGGCTTTTGGGGCAAGGGATATCTGCAGGGGACTCAGAGTCAGCTCAATTTTGTGCCGGAACATCACACAGACTTCATCTTCTGTGTCTTAGGGGAGGAGTGGGGCTTCCTGGGAGCTCTTCTGCTTCTGGGTTTATACGCCTACCTCTTCCATGCGCTTTTTCAGATCATCAAGCATACGACGGATTTTAAAGCGAAACTTCTCTCGGCCGGGGTCCTCAGCGTTCTTTTCGCGCAGGTGTTTATCAACATCGGCATGAGCATCGGTATGATGCCTATCGCGGGTCTTCCGCTGCCCTTTGTGAGTTACGGGGGGTCGTCCTTTGTTTCTATCTCGATTGCTCTGGGGCTGGTTTTAAGTGTGCATAAAGAAAGATCGATTTTCTAAATTTCCCGGAGAGATTTTTCGGCTGTGTTTATGGTATAGTCTGCGCTATCCGGGGCGTGGCTCAGTCTGGCTAGAGCGCCTGCTTTGGGAGCAGGATGTCGCAGGTTCAAATCCTGCCGCCCCGATTTAATTAAAAAAAAGAAGCTGATATTTTGCTCGTCCCGGCTTGTTTTTTTTGTTACGCTAAAAACGATAGTACGTGCTTTTAAAAGACCGTCTTTCATGAAGGAGCATCCATATGAGCATGCCGGGTCCTTTAGAAATCATTGTCATCCTCGTTGTTGTTCTGCTGCTTTTCGGAGCCAAGCGTCTGCCTGAAATAGGCCGTGCACTTGGCGAGGGAATCCGTGAGTTTAAACGTTCCATCAAGGGGCTCGAAGATGATGGACAGCAGGAAAAGAAGAAACCCGAAGCCTAGGACCGCTCGGTTCAGACAGGGTGTTGGGCAGATGTTCCAGCGGTCTCCATGGGGCGTTGCTGCCGGGTGCAAGTCAGCGTTAACCAGCGGGCCCGCGCGCACTTTCTCCGGCTATACATGACGGAATCGATACGTTTCCTTCAAGGAATACTCAGTCCTTCGGGGGTGTTCTCATGAGTTTTGTTTTAGGCATGGATTTAGGGACGACGGGTAACCGCGTCGCCGCCTTCGCTCCTGACGGACGTAAGACCTACTCGGCTTACTATGAATTTCCGCAGATCTTTCCTCAACCCGGCTGGGTCGAGCACGACCCGAATCAAATTTTAGAAACAGCTGTTCGCGCTCTGCGCGATGTTTTGAAGCAGATCGGGCCTGCGCGGGTTTCAGCCTTGGGTATTACCAACCAGAGGGAAACAACTGTCCTCTGGAGCCGCAAGACGGGAAAGCCCGTTTATAACGCTATTGTCTGGCAATGCCGACGTACGGCAGCAGAATGCTCTCGCCTGAGAGATCATGCCGCGGAAATCAAAGCCAAGACCGGTTTGCCCCTCGACCCCTATTTTTCTGCAACTAAAATCCAATGGATTCTAGACCATGTCGAAGGTGTCCGCGAGAAGGCCCTTAGCGGGGAGATTCTGTTCGGAACCATCGATACGTGGATTCTCTGGAATCTGACGGGAGGCCGGGTTCATGCCACAGAACCTAGCAATGCCTCCAGAACCCTTTGCTTCAATCTCAAAACTTTGGACTATGACCCGCAGCTGATGGATCTCTTCCATATTCCTCGGGGCATGATGCCTGAGCTGCGCGAAAGCGGCGGGGATTTCGGAATCGTTGATCCGAAGTATTCTGAAGGTCATAGCTTTCCTATTCGCGGGGTTTTGGGGGATCAGCAGGCGTCTTTCTTTGCACAAGGGGGATGGCAGAAGGGCGTTGTCAAAAACACCTACGGAACGGGACTCTTCCTGATGGCAGGAACTGGTTCACAGATCCCGGAGTCAGGTCCGCTCATCAATACGGTCGCATGGAAGATGCGGGGGCATGTTGACTATGCCCTCGAGGGAAGTGTTTTCATCGGAGGGGCAGCGATCCAATGGCTGCGTGACGGTTTGGGAATACTACGGTCTGCTCAAGATACCGAGGAGCTTGCGGGGGCGCTCAAGGACAACGAGGGCGTCTATTTCGTGCCTGCGCTTGCCGGTCTTGGGGCGCCCTATTGGGATCCCGAAGCAAGGGGCCTGATTATCGGAATCACACGGGGAACGCATGCTGGGCATTTCGCCAGGGCCGCCTTGGAAGCCATGGCCTATCAGACCCGCGCGGTCATGGATGAGATGAAGAAACTCACGGGCACCGGCAAATTCCAAGCGCTTCGCGTCGACGGGGGAGCGTCTAGGAATAATTTTCTCATGCAGTTTCAATCCGAGATTTTAGGCATTCCCGTTGAGAGGCCCGAGGAAACGGAGACGACGGTTCTGGGAGCAGCCGCCCTTGCCGGAATGGAATCTGATTTCTGGACTCAGGAGCAATTTCTTGCGTCCAGAAAAATCGACCGCGTTTTTAAACCCTGCGGCGATTCAGAGAAAAGCGAAAGTTATTATGCAGCGTGGTTAAGCGCTGCAGAAAAGTCATTGGGATGGGCGGCAGCAGGTTCGGGTATCAATCCGCAGAAAAAGCGCGAAGACTGATCGGTTTGTTCTTCGAGAGGCTGTTCAGGATGCCGTGCTTTTGGAAATGACGATCAAACCGCATCCCACTCTTGATCCTGCATTGCCGAGGGGCTGGCTGAAATCGTCCTCTTTCTCATGAATGATCAAGGCGCGTCCCGCAACGGCAAAAGGATTTCCGCTGACTTTCAGGCCTGGCAGGGTGATGTCGACGGATGCCTTCCCTGTGGAGTCCGCTTCGAGATTGCCGAAATCTCCGGCATGAGCCGCGTGTAGTTTGTCTTCCGGAAGATATCCGTGCTTGGCCTCATGAGGATTGAAGTGTGATCCTGCTTCCTTACCCGCATCACCGCAGCTCCCGAACTCATGCACATGAAAGCCGTGTTTGCCGGGTGTCAGTCCGCTGACGGTGCCGCTCAGGCGCAGACCCTGTTCGGTTTCTTGAAAAACGAAATCACCCGATAAATCGGATCCCTCTTTTGTCGGGTTCACACGAGCGTATGCCTGATCTGCGAAGGCCGGGGGGATAAGGGTCGAGAGACAAAGAAACAGCGATGCTGCTGCCGCGGCATTTTTTTTCATAAGCATCAAGTTCCGGTGTTTAATTGGTCAGAAAGAGAAAGTAGGATACAACCAGCAAAAACACGCCCGCGGCGTGAAGAATCCAGACATTAAGGTCCAAGGGGCAGCCTCCTAGGTTATAGGGTTTATCGGCACGAACGGCCGGAGATAAAGTTTCTTTTCTCATCCCCCTGGAGATGAAAAAGCGCCTGGATGACAGCGACCGGTGCGGCGCCCCCGTTCAGAAGACCTTGATCAAAAGGGGTTTCTTCACCGCGAAGCGGCCCCCGGCACTCGCCAAGCACCTAACAACTAAAAGCCCGTTTTTGGGGGGAGAATGACTTGAATCGATCCACCGTAAAGAATTCAGCGTTCCTGCGCGAACCGTATCCTAGAGCCGGGGTGAGAAGATTTCGTGTTTTTCTCGCGGCTGCACTGATTTTTGGGATCTGCGGGCTGCCAGCCCTTTTTTCAGACTCATCGCCGCAGAACCGCTTTCAGGTATGTTTCCAGACAACTTGCTTTGACGCTGAAGGAGCGCTGAGTTTGGAGCAGCGCTCCCGCGGCCTTATGTACCGCAGCGGCATCTTAGAAACGCAAGGCATGCTTTTTATCTTTGATTCGGAGGACCGGCATGCGATCTGGATGAAAAATATGAAATTTTCAATTGATATCCTTTGGCTGGATGAACAGCAAAGAATCGTGGATATCCTGGAGTCTGTACCGCCTTGCCGACTCGATCCCTGCGGTTCCTATAAGCCGCGGAAGCCTGCCCGCTATGTGCTGGAGCTCAGCCACGGGACAGTTTTTAAAACGCAGTTAAAAGTAGGAGACCGGATGACCTTCCGCCAAGCGGGTGCATGATATTAAGCGCCCTCCAGCGCTCGATTTTTGTTCTTGAGAAAAAGCGTGCTAGACTTCTAGCGAACACGTTTTGCAGAGTGGGAGACAACCACATTGCCTCATAAGAGTGTGACCTTAGAAGTTCATATCCTAGGCCGTTGCACGTTGCTGGCAGTCGTCTTCTTGTGCTCGGACCATCCAGCCGCTCCTGCAGCCCTGTCGGCCCTTTCTGAAAAAACAGCCGTAGAATCCGAAAATTCATATCAATTTCTCCAGCAGTTCGGAGGCTCTGTCAACTCGAGCGCGGGTACCGAGGATTTCGGCGTCCAAGAGACGGAGGAGCGGGCCGCTCAGGAGGCTTCCGTTTTGACTCCCGAGGATCGGCTGCTCCGAGAAAATATCCGAAGCGTTTTGAAATTGATCGACGGGGATACGGTTCAGATCGACAAGGATATTCAGGTGAGATTAATCGGGGTGGACGATCCCGATTTTGAAAAAGAAGGCCGCAGCGCAGTTTTTGAACAAATGGCCGAGAAGTCCAAAAACTGGGTCAGAGATTTTATCGTCAATCCCCGCGATGCCCTCCAAAAATACGAGGGTTTGAATTCCAAAGTCAATTTCACGGACAGCACGGGCACAGGGGTTGTCTTTTATTACCTTTATTTTCCCAATGCGATTCTCGAGGACATCCGCCGTCAAGAGCTCAAGCGCTATGAGCAAGTCGCCAAGAAGAGTGTCCAGGGCTTGGAAGAAACAGATAAGGACCGCTCCGATGCTTTGAAAGCCTCGATTAAGGCCGAGCGGGACAAGCATTCAGCGGGAGCCGCGGGCAGTCTTGAAGAGCCTGAGTCGATTGATCAGTATGTCATTAGTGAAGCGAAGTATTACCACGACGATGGAAGTCTCAAACGTTCAGAGATTTTCAGGGATGGGAAATTAATCGTCAAGCGGCGTTACGATAAGAAGGGAAAACTTCTTGAGGAGACTTTCCTGGAGTCGTCGGCCAACCTGCCCTCGGTTGAAAAGAGGCCAGCGCCCGATCCTGCAAAACGCTCCTAACCCGGCAGAGCCGCCCGACCTGAAGACTTTTTAAAGGGACCATTGACCCGGCATGTTTTTCGTGGCATTGTTTAGACAACCTATCTTACCTAACAATTCTAAAGCGAATGCGGCGGAGACCTAAGGATGTCAAAAAGACGGCTGATGATCGTTGAGGACGACCACGACATTCAGGAGATTCTGGGAAGCATTCTGGTCGGCGAGGGCTACGAAATTCATTCAGCCAAGGACGGCGAGGATGCTTTGCGCCGATTAGAGGGCATCGACCCCCATTTGATTTTGTTAGACATGAACATGCCCAAAATGGGAGGCGTGAGTTTCTATCACAAAATCTACGACGCGGCTCAGGAGAAACCGCGTTATCCCGTGCTTTTTTTGACCGGCAGGGCGGAGATGGAAAAGCTTTTCCGCGATCTGCATGCCGACGGTTTCTTGAGCAAGCCGTTTCAGCTGATGGATTTGCTCCGAGAGGTCAAGAGAATCCTCAATGACAGGTTTGGGGAGGATGTTTCTGATCAGCCGCCCGTGAAGATCGCCGAGTCTGCCTCCAAAGTTCTGATTGTTGACGGTGTCACGAAGGCCTCTGAGAAAATCGCCTTGCGTTTCCTGAATGCAGGATACAGCGTTGATTCGGCCGCTTCCGCTGAATTGGCGGTTGAGAAACTTAAATCGGGAGAACGTTTCAGTCTGATTCTTGTCCGTCTCAAGCTTCCGGATATGCCGGGTGATATGCTGGCTTACCGTCTCAAGCACATGCCGGGTCAGGGCAGCCTGCCCGTCCTGATTTATGCTCCAAAACTTTCGCCTGTCGACCGTCAGCTGACGCAGGAAATTTGTCAGCGTGCGGGTATCCCTGATCCGATTGAATCGGATGAACCCGACGTTTTGCTGCGTGAAAGTGCTGCATGTCTTCCCGGCAGGGGTTCAGCCCAGTAGTCACGCGCCGGCCATCTCAAAAGAGTTGACTCGAAAACGTCCGCAAACTAAACTCCCCGCGTTCGCCGCTCATACCCGAAAGAGGCCCTATGCCGCAAACCTTGCAGAAAGTAGAAAATTTCAAAAGACTTCTCGAAAAGAAAGGTCTGAAATACACCTACGAGAGAAAGACTATCTGCGAGGAAGTGCTTCGCCTGAAGGAACACTTTGATGCGGACAGCCTCTATGAGCGCTTCAAGAAGAAAGGCTTGCGGATTGCCAGAGATACCGTTTATCGAACGATCCCGCTGCTTCTCGAGAGCGGGGTTGTCCAGAAATCGGTCGGTACCGGTAAACGCGAATTCTTCGAGCGCTTCGGGGATCAGGGGCATCATGACCATATGATCTGTATCGCGTGCGGAACCATCATCGAGTTCCAGTGCACGGAGATCGAGGAACTTCAGGACGAGATTGCCCGTAAATACGGCTTCACACTGACCTTCCACGACCACAGGCTTTTCGGCTACTGCAGCCGCTGCCGCGCCTGAGCGCTAATTCTTCAAAACGGCCTCGTGAGAGGGCTCTCCCAAGGGAAGATCGACCACCATGGGATGGTGATCTGAGATTTGGACTTCCAGACTTGTGTTTAAATCCTCTAAAACTTCTCCAAAATGGGGCGCGAAGCGGTAACTGCCCGAGTCAGGGGCCGGAGATTTAAGAAAATTCGACTTGATAAAAAACCAGTCGAGTTTGTATTTGCCGATAATTCCGGCGATCGGACGCCTCAGTTCGAAGGTCGTGACGAATCCTTTGAGATCCCTCTGGTTAGAATTGGAGAGAGTTCCTGCCTTGCCCTTCCAGGATTGGGCCTTGCCGCCTCGGAAATCAAAGGCGCTGCCGTCGGCGAACCGGTAGTTTTGGATAAGATCGAAAAGAGGGCGAACCGGGTTCGGAGCAACGATACGTATATCGCGCGCTGTCGGGTCCTGAAGATTTTTCGTCAGGTTGGAGAATCCGCGCGAGGTGTTGATCGCCATCGCGTTCGGTGCCAAAAGGCTGATTCCTGCAGAAAGCCAGGTCGTGGGATTTTTGGCCGTGCGGACGGCAACACGGCGCAGGGATGTTGAGCTGATGTCCGTGGGGGCGGAATTAAAATCACCCGCCAGAATAACCGGATTGCGGATTTCGCGGATGACAGACAGGATTTCCTCCATTTGTGCGCGCCGGCCTTCGGGCAGACATTTGATTTCCATGTGGACGTTGATGACGCTCAGAACTCCGCCGGGAAGTTCCGGAACCGCCAGGTCGACACGAAAAAAAATTCTTCCTCCGATCTTTACTTCACGCGTAATTTCATTTAAAAAAAGCAGTCGGGTTCCCTTTCTTCGAGCGTGCTCCAAGAAGGAGGGTTTGGCCCTTTCAGCGTGGTACCAATCGTAAGGCTGTTGTTTCAGCTGAAAGGCTTGGGCGCTGAGGATGGGATAACGGCTCAGCACGGCACAGCCGAAGGCGCCCTTGTAGCGGGCTGCATCCGCAAGGTAATAGGAGGTAGCCTCTGCATCTTCACCGCCTTCTTCGAAGTCGATCCGCTCAAGTCCAAGGGTTACGGGATCAATCTCAAGCTGTTCGGCTGCGTAGGCATAATTCATGTTCAATGCTTCTGCCAGCAGGCGCGGGGCATCGACATAACCTGAGCGCTTTACGCCGATATCCATTTCCTGCAGAAGGATGATATCTGATTCTGCCAATCTGTTTCTTTGCTCGAGCAGAAGAGCTGCTTTATCGGGGGCTAGCGGTTTATCACGGCGGACGAGTAAGGAAAGATTTTCCGGAGATTCTAGAAGTTTCACTAAGTTCGGAATGTGAAAAGACTTCTCGACGTTCCATGTCGCAGCTCTTATGAAGGGGCCAATCTCGGGCAGGCTGAGGTGCGCCGGGCGTACACCGCGGAAATAAGCTTCGTTGCTTATGATGGGAGTTTCCCAGAAAGCCTTCAATTTTTTTTGAAATTCGTCGGGAGCACGGGGCGAGCGGGCTAGGCTTTGAAGTTCTTCAAAGCTGAGAAATACAGGCTCCTGGAGGCGGATGAGAGAACCCGAGGTCTCGGGATCTTGAGCGGCTGACGCCGGCCGGGGCTGCAGACTCACAGCGAGAGCTGCACCAATCAAAAAAAACTTAAAAGCCCGCATGGACATCCTAAAATCCCCCGGTGAACCCCTGCTGAAAAAAACGTTTATGACTTCGCTACAATAGCATAGACTAGCCGACAAAAATATGAGGTTTTTTCGATGCTTATGAAAACGAGTTTACGATCTGCGGGGGGCGCGATTTTAATTGGGGCCGGACTTGCTGCAATGCTCGCCATGACCGCAGCGGCTGCAGAGGCTTCGGTATCTGTCGATCCCAGAAAGGACGAGGCTGGGGCTGCTCTCCAGCGGAAAGCCTTGGGCGGAGAGCAGGATGCCCAAGAGCCTCCGCGCGCGATCCTTCCCGCCAATATTGAACCTGCGGTCAAACGCCCCACGATGCCTCTCAATGAAAAAGTAAGAATATTGCCGCTCACGGCGGCCAAGGTTCCGCTCGCGGCTCAGTTAGCCCGGCCCATCCAGCCCTCTGCTTTTAAAATCCAGCCGACACCGAGGCCCGCCGCCGAAATTGCAGCTCCGCCCGCCGCTGCTCCGGTTGTGCGGCGGAACGATTAAAATCCGTATGATATTTCCGCCTCCCAGAGCGGTCATCATCGGAGCAAGTTCCGGAATCGGCAGGGCGCTCGCCGTCCAGCTTGCCCAAGACGGCTATTCTTTGGGATTGACCGCAAGGCGCCTCGATCTGCTCGAAACGCTTCAAAAAGAACTTCCAAGCCCCGCAGTCATTCAGACAATGGATGCGGCGAACCCCGAAGAATCCGTGAAGCTTCTTGAAGAACTGATAGGTGTGCTCGGAGGCATGGATTTGATCGTGATTAACGCAGGCATCAACAAACCGAATCCTGATTTGCTTTGGGAGTATGAAAAAGAGATTACGCAAATCAATGCCGTCGGGTTCATGGCTTTAGCCGATTTTAGCGTCCGCTATTTCCTCGAGAAAGGATCGGGACATCTCGCGGCAGTGTCCTCGATAGCGGGACTTATCGGGAGTCCCCGCAGTCCGGCCTACAGCGCCTCGAAAGCTTTCATGGCCACTTACATGGAAGGTCTCCGATTTAAGCTGGCGCAAAGTCCTATAGCTGTGACGGATTTGCGGCCGGGATTTGTGGATACGCCGATGATTCAGGGTGCCAAGTTCCGCTTCTGGATGGCCAGCACGGAGAAAGCCGCGCTTCAGATCAGCCGCGCTTTACGCAAACGGCGCAAGGTGGTCTATATTACGCGCCGCTGGTTGCTCGCGGCCTGGCTGCTGAAGTTCATGCCGCGCTTCGTTCTCGAGCGTATCGTGTCCAGAGTAAAACGCTGAGGGCCGCCGTGATGACCGACCTGGGACCCAGGATTCTTTTTGAGGATACGCATCTTGCTGTCTTCAGCAAGCCCTCGGGACTTCTCAGTCAAGGCGACATCAGCGGGGAGCCGAATCTCGTGGACTGGCTGCGTGATCACTTTGGACGTCATTATGTCGGACTCATTCATCGATTGGACAGAAACACGAGCGGCGTGATGGTTGCCGCCAAACGTTCGAAGGCGGCGGACCGGCTCAGTGAAGCTCTCAGGGAGGGATCTCTGAAGCGCACCTACAGGGCATGGCTGGTCGGGTCTGTCCCGCCCGAAGCGCGCTGCTGGAGGCACTTTCTTTTCAAAGATGAAAAGCGCAATGAATCCCGCGTGGTCGATTCTTCGTTTCCCGGCGCGAAGGAGGCTGGACTGAGTCTCAAGGTGCTCGGCCGGTCTCAGCGTCTCGGGCATGTCCTGACGCTGGCCGAGATCCGCCTGGAGACCGGGCGCTCGCATCAAATTCGAGTGCAGACTGCCTATGAAGGGTACCCTTTGCTGGGCGATGTCAAATACGGCGTTCACCGCGGGGAGGCCTGGAGTGCCAGTTTCGGCAGGCCGGCCCTGCATTCTTTTGCCATCGAATTTCCCCATCCGATGTCGGGAGAAATCCTTAAAATTGAGGATCCGCTTCCGCCGGACATGGCGGCCTTGGAGCCGTAAGAGTTCCCAAGGCAATGTTTGAAGTTGTCGGAGCGGTCCTTTATACTGAGACCTTGCTTCGAGAGGTTGTGAACGATTTAGCCAAGGTGTAACTCGCCATGAGTGTTCAGACTGTCATTGTTACCGGCGGAGCCGGCTTCATAGGATCGAATCTCGTCCGGAGGCTTTTGAACGGAAGTCTTGACCGGGTCGTCGTGCTGGACAAGCTGACCTACGCGGGCAACCGGGCCAGCTTGGCTGATTTGGAAGCGCATCCGCGCTTGGTGTTTCTTGAAGCGGACATTGCCGACTTGCCCCGGATGAGGGAAGTTTTCAAAACTTATGATCCATCGGGGGTGATCAATCTAGCGGCGGAAAGTCACGTTGACCGTTCGATCGAAAGCCCAGCAGAGTTCATTCATACCAATGTCAATGGAACCTTCGCGCTGCTCCAGGCCTCGCTTGATCATTTTTGCGGGCTGGAGGAACAACGCAAAAAGACCTTTAGATTTCTTCATGTCTCAACCGATGAAGTTTACGGTTCTCTTCCCCGGGAGGGACTTTTTACAGAAGAGACGCCCTATGCCCCCAATTCACCCTATGCGGCTTCCAAGGCTTCTGCTGATCATCTCGTCAGAGCTTACGCGGAAACGTACGGACTCCCCGGATTAATCACCAACTGTTCGAATAATTTCGGTCCCTATCAGTTTCCCGAGAAACTTATACCGCTCATGCTTCTCAATGCGCTGGAGGCTCGAGCTCTTCCGATCTACGGCGACGGCCTTCATGTGCGGGATTGGCTTTTTGTCGAGGATCATTGCGAGGGGCTGGAGCTGGTTTACAGACGCGCAAAGCCTGGACAGAAATACAACATCGGGGGCAGCAGTGAAAAAACCAACCTCGAAATTGTGGATACGCTTTGCGAGGTTTTGGAAAAGTTCAGGCCTGCCGCTGAGAACCCGGCACTCCAGGCCAAAGGGCTGACTCATTATGGGCAGCTGAAGAGCTTCGTGCCGGACCGCCCGGGCCATGACCGGCGCTATGCGATTGATGCCTCGAAAATTAACAGGGAACTCGGGTGGGCGCCTCGCAGGTCTTTCGAAAAGGGGATGACGGAGACCGTGCGCTGGTACCTGGAAAACGAGGCGTGGTGCCGATCGGTTCAGCAGGGCAAGTACGGCAGGGAGCGTCTTGGCTTTAAGCTTAAAACTCAAGGAGAGACTCGGTGAAGGGAATCATTCTTGCAGGGGGATCAGGCACTCGGCTTCACCCAATAACCCGCGCGGTCAGCAAGCAGCTTCTGCCCATTTACGATAAGCCGATGATTTATTACCCGCTCTCAGTGCTCATGCTTGCAGGTATCCGGGACATTCTTGTCATTACCACGCCTCACGAACAGGAAAGTTTCAAGAGACTGCTGTCGGACGGCCGAGGTTTCGGCGTGCGTCTTTCTTATGCTGTGCAGCCTCATCCCGGAGGACTCGCTCAAGCGTTCATTATCGGCAAAGACTTTATCGGTTCTGACTCGGTTGCGCTGATTCTCGGCGATAACATTTTTTATGGGCACGGGCTCACGGAACAGATAGCCGCCAGCGCAGCCCGAGGCAAGGGTGCTGCGGTTTTTGCCTATCAAGTGAGCGATCCGGAGCGCTACGGTGTGGTGACC
>VFQY01000124.1 GCA_018883425.1 Candidatus Omnitrophota bacterium
GTCTAAGGGCGGGGGGGCGGGTCAAGAACTGCGAAGGCGGGCTTCAAAAGACGGCAGTCTTCACTTCGGAAGCCCTTCGAGTAGAAAAAGACAACGGGGCTTGTGCTGATTTCGGCCGACATCGCGTCCTTGGCATGCGAACTTAAGGAGGCCTTGTTTGATTTCGAACCGCAGCCGGAGGCGCGAAAAAAAATTCTCTGTGCGGTTTTTTTGGAATCCGCGCTGACCGAAACTGCTGTGTCCTGAGTTTTCTTCAGCGCTCCGCCATGACAGGATTTGCGGGCAGGCATAGGCTTAGCAAGACTTGGTTGTTCCTGAGCCTTTTTTTTCAGCGGGCAGGCGTGACCCTCGGCAGGAGAACATCGGCAGACCGCTGAGCCGCAGCAGCACCGCTTGTCGGAGGCTTGGGAATGCTCAAGCGGAATCTCCAGATACGAGAAAAAAAACACCGCTGTTAAGAGCCATACGGAGCATTTCATGAGGCGCAGAATCCAGAAGTTGGGTGAGAGGTGATTCTATCACCTCCGCATCAACAATCAATCTTTGAACTAAAAAAGCCCCTGAGGGCACGACTCCTCAGGGGCTTTTTCCGGCGGTGCAGCCGATTTTCAGGGAGGCTGAAATCCCGCACCGTCCGCCGTTAAGCTGAAAAAATCTTGTCGTAGATACCGCCGTCCGCGAAATGTTTCTCCTGGGCTTTCTTCCACCCTCCAAAGTTTTCGCCGATCGTGACAAACTCGATCTCAGGAAACTTGCTGCGGTATTTCTCAGCCGCAGCCGGATCGCGGGGACGGTAAAAATGGTGGGCGATGATTTCCTGGGCCTCAGGCGTGTAGAGGAATTCCAAATAGGCCTTGGCAGCCTCTTCGGTACCCCTTTTCTTCACGACCTTATCCACAACCGTGACGGGCGGTTCGGCCAAAATGCTTAGAGAGGGAACGACGATTTCATAAGCGTCGCCCTTTTCTTTCAGGATCAGAAAAGCTTCATTTTCCCAGGACAGAAAAACGTCACCGATCTCGCGTTCCACGAACGTCGTCGTCGAGCCGCGGGCTCCCGTATCCAGGACAGGAACATTCTTGTAGAGAGCCTTGATGAACTCCTCGGTTTTCAGCTCATCACCCCCGAACTTCTTTAGAGCGTAGGCCCAGGCCGCAAGATAATTCCAGCGCGCTCCTCCGGATGTCTTCGGATTGGGTGTAATCACCGAAATGCCCGGATTCGCGAGGTCATCCCAATCCTTGATGCCTTTGGGGTTGCCCTTACGTACGACGAAAACAATGGTCGAAAAGTAGGGCGAACTGTTTTGAGGCAGCCGGGATTGCCAATCCTTGGGGATCAGCTTGGCCTTCTCATAAAGCTGATCGACGTCGTAGGCGAGCGCAAGAGTCACGACATCCGCATCAAGACCGTCAATCACCGAGCGGGCCTGTTTACCCGAACCGCCGTGGGACTGATTGATAGTCAATGGCGCGCCTTTCTCGCTTTGCCACTTCGCCGCAAAGGCCTTGTTGATCTCGACGTAAAGTTCACGCGTGGGATCATACGACACGTTGAGCAGACTTATTTCCTTGCCTTCGGCGTGTGCCGGCGGCGTCCATCCTGAAACTAAGACTGCCGCCGCGGCAAACGCCGCTAAATAAACATTACGCAGGGTTTTCATTCTTTTCTCCTTCGTTTAAAAGGCTGCCTGAACACGGGTGAACAGGGCATTTTCAACTTCCCTGTCCTTACCGCCGCTCAGCTGCGCGCCGTCAAAAAATGTTTGATCGAAATTCGTCTGAAATTTAAGGTTCTTGTTCAGATACCAGTTCAAACCAAGCCCCCAGCTTTTAAGATCATTGGCCGAGCGAAGCGGATCGACATAACGGCTGAAAGCCTCGTCGTCCGTTGACAGGCCTCCGATACGGGCCGCAACTTCGAAGGCACCCCAAGTACCCTTCGAAGGATCAAAGCTGTGCCTGGGCGTCACGCCCTTAAACGAGGCCTCCTCACCCGTCAGCACATAGCTGGGCGCAATCTGCCAGGCCCTGCTTAAGAGATCGTCCTCAACGGCGCCTCGGCGAACTGCCTGCTGGCTGAAAACATACTCCCCAAGAAGCCCGAATGAGCCCCATGAATAGTACGTCTGAGGCGAAAAACGGAATCGATCGCCATCCGCAAAAGGGGCGCCTGTACCTGAAAGATACGAATAGGCTGTCTGCTGACCCGTAGAACGGTAGGTCGGTAGCCCTGTATTGTTGGCATTTCCGTGGGCTTCACCGAAACTGACGGCAGCACCCAATCCAAGTCCGCTGATCCAGCTGTGATTGCTTTCCTTGAAAGGCGTGGAGAAAAGACGCGCAACGAGATCCTTATCGTCTGCAATGTCTTGATCCGCACTCGCTCCATCTGCAACACCGTTGAAGACTCCCACCTGATACTCCAACCTTCCGTCAAAAAGCTCGCCAAAAAGCTGAACACCTAAATCACGGTTCGGGACCAGATTGGTCGGCAAACCTCGCTCGATGAACGTGAGAGCCGTGCCGGACTGAAGCCGCTCGAGGCCGAAGGGCGCTTTAAACTTACCGAAACGCAGCGACGCTGATTTCCAATACTTGAAATCAATGTAAGCATCCTGGATGGATGTTACACCGCTGCCGAAATCGGGCATAAAACGGAAACCCACGTATTTGTAAAGCGTCCCCTCAAACTGCGGTCGAATGCGCCTGGCAATAAAAGTGTCGGAAGCGGGAGCGCTGTCATCCCCAAGAAAAGACCTTGAGTCTGCCTGGATGTAACCCCGGAGCTTAAACTCGAAGCTCTTGTCTTTCGACTGAAGTGCAAAACCTTTATCACCGGCAACGACAACAGGTGTTTCCTTTTCTTTTTTGGCGCTAACTTCCTGTTCGACCTCACGCTGCCTTTTCAGCGTTCTAATTTCCTGCTCAAGCTCCTCAAGCCGCTCTTCAACCGACTGGGAAGCCCAAGCTGACGGCGGCAGAACCTGCCCTAATAAAACTGCAAAAACGAGGGGGATCACCCAGATTCCTCCCCGAAACAACCTTGGTTTTCTCATGATCATTCTCTCTCTCTTTTTTCATGATTCCAACCTCCGGTTGTCCGGTGAGTCTGATTTTGTTTTTAAAGCCTTCCCATGGGGAAGGAATTCCTTGAAGGTTTAAATACCGCCGCCATTTTCGTGCTGCCACCGGTCATCGAACCGCTTGTTCTCGGACACTTCAATTTGCACGATTTTGTAATGGTTCACCTTGATCGTGACGGTTCCGAAAGCCAAGGACTCAAGGGCTTCGCTCACTTCCTTCAAAATGGCTTCATTGATGACTTTTTTGGAAAGCGACTTACTCATGACTTCCTCTGTTCATAAAATATAAAGTCTATGGGGTAGGTAGAGTATACGGAATAAAATTTCGTCTTCAAGTTTTTTTTTCAACTATTTTAGCGGCTCAGAATTTTATCCAATAACCGGCCGCCGCTCCGGCCAGAATTAAGATGTAAGAAGGAACGCGGAGGAGGATCAGAAGAACAGCACTTACAAGTGCCCATGAAACACCCGCAGGACTTGAAACAAAAGCGTCCCCCAGGAAGATCAAAACAACCGCCAGCATGGCGAGCGAAGCAGCAATGACACCATCCAGGAAGGCACCTGCCGTCTTGGATTTACGGATTTTGGGCACGAGGGGCGCACTGAGCCCGACAAAGATAAATGCAGGGAGAAAAATCCCGACGGTTGCCGCCAAAGCCCCCTTCCAGCCCAGAAGAAGGTAACCGACAAAGGTCGCTGCTGTGAAAACAGGGCCCGGGGTGATCTGTCCGGCAGCAATCGCGTCCAGAAGCTGCGCCTCGCTAAGCCAGCCCAGCCGTTCCACCATTTCGGAACGCAAGAACGCCAGGAGAACATAGCCGCTCCCAAAAAGAAGCGCTCCGATTTTGAAAAAGACCCAAAACACCAGCTCAGGTGACGGCAGCAGCGCGCCCGGGGAAACCGCCGCGGGCGCTGTGATCATAGGCACGATAGACAAAGTCCCCATCTTTTTGAAGCTTGAGATTTGGGCGAAAACAACAGCCGCAAAACCGGCCGTGAGCAGCACCGCCATCTCGTGAAC
>VFQY01000125.1 GCA_018883425.1 Candidatus Omnitrophota bacterium
ATCTTGGGATCCTCGGCATTGACCATGACCTGCTCAAAAAAATCGTGAATCGGCGCATAGAAAACTTTGCCGAAAATACGGGTAGCCTCTTCGAAACGGCGCTCGCGGACTTTCTCGCTGATTTCGCGGGAATGGCTTTGAAGCAATTCGTAGAGTTTTTTCTCGATCGACTCCTGAAAACAGCCCGGATCAATCTCCTGCGCGGAGGGCGGCGCGCCCTTGACAATATTGCTTGTGCGCTCGACCACCTTACCCGCTTTCAGGAAATCTTCAGCGGACTCCTCAGAAAATCTTTTCAGGGCCTGGAAACGCTCGAAAACGTCGGCCAGATCGTCGGAACCCGAACGCCAAACGGCTTCAAAAATTTCATAGGCCCGGGTGCCGGGTTTGAGCTGCAGCTCAAAAACAGCCCTGTCTTTGAGAAAAGCCTTCAGCTTGGCCGTCACCTCAGCCGCCGTGGGCTGGGGCTTCTGAAATTGAAGTCCGACATCCGCGTAAAATTCCGCGGCCCGCTCGATCACCTTCGACAGACTAAAACGGATTTCGAAAGCACGCACCATTTTGACCGCGCTGCCCGCCGCACGGCGCAGCGCATAAGGGTCCTGGCTCCCGGTCGGCTCCAGACCGGTTCCGAAGGCGCCGACGAGTAAATCCAGCCGGTCCGCAATCCCCAAAAGAGCACCGAGCAAATCCATTTCACGGGGAATTTCCTCATAGGACTGCGCGAGATTTTTCGGCAGGTATTGAGTGCCGATGGCGCGGGCGACTTCTTTCTTCTCGCCTGAAGCGCGGGCGTATTCGCGTCCGACAAGCCCCTGCAGATTGGGAAATTCGAACACCAGATGGGTCATCAGATCAGCCTTGGCCAGCGAAGCCGCCCTGACAAGATCCCCTCGCAGATCCGATGCAGAAGCCGCATCCGCCAGAACGCCCGCCAGTTTCTCAAGGCGGGCCGTCTTGTCTTTCATCGACCCCAGTTTTCCCAAATAGGTGATCTGTGCCAGGCTGGCAACCTTCGAATCCAGGGGCTCTTTGGTATCCGCCTGAAAAAAATAACGGGCGTCGTGAAGCCTCGACTCGAGCACATTTTCGTAGTCAAAGCGGATTCTTGCCAAACCGGCGCGTTTGCCGTTCATAACCGCCACGAAGCGGTTCTCGAGCGCTCCTTCCTTAGAGCGCACCGCAAAAATCTTCTGATTTTTCTTCATGCAGGTTTCCAGAACCTCGGAAGGAAGTTTGAGGTAGTCCTTCTGAAACTCCCCTTCCAGCATAAACGGCTCCTCGACAAGCTGGGCTGTCATATGCACAAGTTCTTCGTCAAAATTCTCCTGCTGAAAGCGCGAGCGGAGAGCCGAGCGGATAGCCTCTTCGCGCTCAGCGAGCGGCAGAATGACATGGGCCCCGCGAAGCTTGGCCGTGTACGATCTCCAATCCGCCTTCTTGATCGTCCAGGGTTTCGGAGAAAGAAATCGATGCCCGAAACTCTTGTTCGATGCTCGGATGTCGCCCAGGGTAAGCGCAAGGATCTTTGAGTCTAAAAGCGCCGCGATCCAGCGGACCGGACGGGGAAAAGCGTAACCTGAGGCTTCCCAGCGCATACGCTTCGGGAAAGGCATCTGGGCGAAGAGCGCGGAAAAAATTTTCGGAAGCACGGACGCGGCCGGCTGCCCTTTTTCCTTTTTCTCGATCACGAGGATCTTGCCTTTGGGAGAATCCTTCGTCACAAGCTCTTCCGGACGGGCACCCTTACTTTTCAAAAAACCTTCGAGAGCGGCCGTCGGCTTGCCTTCGGCATCGTAGGCTTTGTCAAGCGAAGGACCCTTGGTCTCTGCGGTCTGGTCTTCTTGACGGGCCGCCAGTCCTGAAACAAAGACAGCGATACGACGGGGCGTGGCTTCAACCGTGACATCGCCGAAAGCCAAACGGTTTTCACGCAAGGCCGACGAAACGCGCTCAGCAAGCTCGGCGTAAAGGACATCGAGCGCCCCGATCGGCAGTTCTTCAACACCCACTTCGATTAAGAGATTCGCCATGACGCCGCCCTTAGACTTCCGCGGACCGAGGATCGGCCGCCTTCTTTTTTAAGAGCGGATAGCCCTGTTTTTCCCGTGATTCCAGGTAACCCTTGGCGCAGGCCCGAGCCAACGCGCGCACTCTGCCGATGTAGCGGGCGCGCTCATTGACGCTGACGGCACCCCGGGCGTCAAGAAGGTTGAAGGCATGCGAAGTTTTCAGGCACAGGTCGTAGGCCGGCAGAACCAAACCTTCTTCGATGAGGCGCTTGGCCTGCCGCTCATAATCCTCGAAATGCCTTTGATAGAGCTCAGGATCCGACGCCTCAAAATTAAATTTTGAAAATTCGCGCTCGGTCTGAAGATGAACGTCGCCGTAGGTCACTTTGTCGTTCCATTGGATATCAAACAGAGAATGCTTTTTCTGAAGAAACATGGCGATGCGTTCCAAACCGTAGGTGATCTCGCAGGAGATCATTTCCAGGTCGATCGACCCGCATTGCTGGAAGTACGTGAACTGCGTAATTTCCTGACTGTCCAGCCACACCTCCCAGCCGAGTCCCCAGGCCCCGAGCGTAGGCGACTCCCAGTCGTCCTCGACGAAGCGGATGTCGTGGGCAAGCGGATCGATGCCGACGTATTTCAAACTGTCGAGATAGAGCTGCTGAGATTCGCGGGGCGCGGGCTTGAGAATGACTTGATACTGGTAGTAATGCTGAGTGCGGTGAGGATTTTCTCCGTAGCGTCCGTCTGTCGGGCGACGAGACGGCTCGACGTAGGCAGCGTTCCAGGGTTCCGGTCCGAGAGCCTTCAAGAACGTGTGCGGGGAGAAAGTACCCGCACCGACTTCAAGGTCGTAAGGCTGCATAATGAGACAGCCCTTGAGACTCCAGAATTCATTGAGTTTTTGGATCAGCTGCTGGAATGTAAGCGGTTTCGGCATAAGGGCGCAAATTCTAACAAAACCCCTACGGGATTGCAAGGAAACGCTTGGGATTATGCGGATTTCGCCGAGGCCGTGAAGGCGGCGAGTCGCGCGGCCAGGGATTCACTCAGCAGACTCTGAAAGGATGGGGCCAGAATACCGCCGGGTGAAATCGAAAACACGATGCCCGCCCGCCCGAGAAAACCCGCGGCTTGGTCAGCAGGCTGGCCTTTTAACTCAACTGCCGCGAGCAGCTGAAGCAGGGTCATGCGGACCACCAGACGCGCCTGCTGATGAGGGGCAAGCTCCCGGATCTGCTCCGGACGGACAAGGAAGGCTGGCACGCTCTGAACCGGCCGGGTTGCGGAATCATCACCGGTCAAACTCACAGCGACGGGATTCTTACCCCGCATGCGTTCAGCAAGGGTCCATTCATTCTGGGCGCTAATCTCAAAGAGCCGGCTTGCTGCGCCGCTGCGCTGAAAAGCTTCCTGCGTGAAAAAAGTCTGCTTGAGCTCTGCAGCACCCTCGCCGGCAATGAACACGGCCGCTCTTCGGGTACTTTCCATGCCCTGATTTGCGAAAACCTCCGCATAAAGCTGCCGGGCTTCGGGAGTCATCGCCAAAAAGGCCTGGGCAGGCAGAACAGCTTTGCCTCCCTGTTTGAGGGCGTAGGAGAGAATCGTGCGAAGCGCCGCGATGTCTTCGGCCGGTAAACTTACCGCGGGCTGAGACCGGACCGCGGCCGGTAATGCCGGTGTGCGCGCAGCCAAGGCCGCATCTTCAGTTGCGAAAATAAAGGCAAGAAAAGCAGCGACAGCATTCCGGGCGTCATTCTCGCTTTCGTCTCCTGCCTTACGAAGTTCAGAGCGGGCCTCGAAGAAATCAGGTTCGCCTCTGGCCGGAACGGCCGCATCCCTCCACGTAATCAGCCCGCTTGAGTCCAACGCCTCAGGCCTTTTCATCAGCACGCGGATGGCGGCTCCGAATGTCCCATGACCATAAACGAAGAGCGTTTTCGGAAATACTTTTGGCTCGGCGCCGACATAAGGCACGACTGTTTTTTCTGAGAACTCCCTGTTCCAGTCCGCTAAAACATCCCGAACACGCTTGAGAAAAAGAAGGAAATTTTCACCGCTCTCAGCTCGCATGAGAGC
>VFQY01000126.1 GCA_018883425.1 Candidatus Omnitrophota bacterium
GACTTAGGGGGCTTACTTAGGAAAAATTTCCATTGACCATCTTGCGCACAACTTGAAGGGTCTTATCCGGAATATTTTTGAACTGGACGCCTGCAACATAGACGCCCTTCGCAGCCGGTTTGCTTTTAATCCAGACCAGGCGCCCCTCAATTCCGATGTCCTCGTGCGCTTCAGGAACGTTAATCAGCATGCGTATGTCCTGATCCGGCTGAACTCTCTCATAACAGGTAAACTGAAGACCGGTTTCAGAGATGTTCACAATGTTGGAGATGCTCTGAAACGAAGAACCGTCACTCAAGCTGATTTTGATCAGATTCATCGCCCGAGCCCGAGGCGCGAGCCTTTGAGAGGGACGATGGGATTTTTTTTTGCTTAATCCAAAAATTTCGAGGATTTTCTTCTTCACAAGGATCCCTAAGATGAACGTTTCCTAAATACTAACTGGTACTTTTCGGAAAATCAAAGCCGGCTTCATCGGAAGAGGGAGTTCCGGCCGCGACAACAATCATACTTTCCGGCTTGAAATAACGGCGAATGGTCTCTTGGGCTTGAGTGAGCGTCACTTCCCGAATGAGGTTGGGCAGGCGATCCAAATAGGCTGGACCGACTCCAAGCTCCTGAGCCTTCAAGATCTGGTCAGCAAGGGCTTGGGTGCTCGCCAATCCGGTCTTGAACTGACCGGTCAAACTCTCTTTCTTTTCCCGCAGCTCACGCTCAGTGATCCCCTGCTCCCGAAAGAGTTTCATCTCCTCGAATGTCCGGACCAGACCTTCGCGCAGGACGGGAGTGTTCACAATGAGATGAATAATCCAAGCCCCTGTCAACCGATCATTCATACCGACCAACCCGGAGCGTATCCCATAGGTCAGCCCATAATGATCGCGGACCGAGCTGGAAAGTCTGGAGGTGAAATCTCCCCCCAAAACTGCGTTCGAAACTGAGATTGCCGCAAAGTCTTTATCGAGACGCGTCAGCGGCACCGAGTGTCCCATCACAATGTCTGCATTCTGCTTACCCGGAACCCGGACGGTCTCCCAGACAATTTGACGAGGGACCTCAACCGCCGGCACCGGGGCCGCAGACACATGACGGGGAGCCCAGCCTTCGAATGCTTTTTTCACAGCGGCCGCGGCCTCCCGATCATCAACATCCCCGGCTGCCGAAAGAATCACCCCCTGAGATCCATAATGATCGCGGTGGAATCGCTGCACATCTTCAAGGTTCGTCGCATTCAAGGCTTCAAGATGCTGCTCCAAAGAAGCGGGACGAAGAGGGTGCCCCTCAGGGAAAATGCCCCGAAGCAGGGCATTGACAGCTCGGGCAGAAGTCGAGGACATCGCCTGTTTCAGTCCAACACGCTCCCGCTCCTTAAGTTTGTCAAATTCGGCCTGAAGAAACGACGGCGCACGAAGCTGCTCAGCCGCGAGCTCAAGCACGAGAGCGGTGTCTTTTTTCAGACACCTTCCCTGAAAACGGACATACTCTGAATCGTTTCCAAAATAAATCTCGGCTCCGCGGTCTTCGAGCAGCTTGGGGATCTCAAGCGATGTTCTGCCGACGGTGCCTTTATCAATCATTTGTGCTGTTAACTTTGCAAGAACAGGGTTGTGTGAGTAGGCTGTCCCCCCCCGCGGCATGGATCCGGAGAAGGACACGACGCCGCGGACCTGCGTTCTGAAAACAAGAACACGGATACCCGACACGTCCAGGCTTTTGACGCCGGAGCCGTAGCTCGTGTTCTCCTCGATTTGGCCCAAAGAATCCAGCAGAGAGCGAATTCTAGGAGACGGTTCTTTGGGCTCCGCCGCCTTTTGCATGTCCTCCCCCTGCGCGCTATGTTCGCCGACCGCGCCTGTTTTGGAGAGGCCCGAGACCGCCGCCTCCCCGCTTTGCCCGCGAGCGCCCGTCAAAAGTCTTCCCTGCGTCAAAGACTCTGTCTTGAAGTAGGTCTTGGCTGCGCGGTGCAGATCCTCTTTCGAAACACGCTCTGCCCGGTCGAGGTAAGACGCGTAGCTAGTCCAGTCCCCCATCGAAACGGCCTGAGCGATTTGAGCGGCAGACGAAAAAGCCCCGTCGCGGCTGAAAGCCAAAGCGCTCCGCGTTTGATTCAGAGCGCGGTCAAGCTCTTCCTGAGACACTCCGTTTTTTTGCAACTCCTCGAGAACTTCCAGAACAGCATTTTCAGCCTGCTGATGGGAAGCCCCGGCGAGCGTCACCGTGATCGTCATGAGACCTGGGTCCCGAGTTTCTGAGGCCGACACATCCACAGATCCCGCCATACCGCTGTGGACGAGCTTCTGGTAAAAGCGGCTCGTCTTCCCGGACCCCAAAACAGCGCTGAGAAGGTCAAGCGCTGCCCGGTCAGGATGAGCGGCTCCGGGAATTCTGAAAGCCGCCATGAGGTACTGCGCGCCTTCAGGCCTCTGAATTTCGACAGAGCGCTTTTCAGTCTGCTCAGGCTCCTCAGGCATCGCACGCAGAGATTCCCGCGGAGGATTTTGAAGGCCGCCGTAGCGGGCGGCTATTTCGGCCAGCATGGAGGATGTTTGGAAACTTCCGGCCACGGTCAAGACAGCATTGTCAGGAGCATAATAACGGTCATAAAAAAGCCTGAGCGATTCAACCGTCATTCCGGCGACGTCTTCGCGCCAGCCGATCACCGGATGTCCGTATGGATGAACTCGGAAGGCCGTCTGCCAGACAGCATTGTAAAGTGCCGCCTCGGGTGAATCGAAATAACGCTCGAGTTCATTTTGAATCACCGTTTTTTCGCTGGCGAAATCCGCAGCGTCAAGAAGTGCGCCGCGCATCCTGGCGGCTTCGATATCCAGAGCCAATGACACCTTGTCGCTCGGAAGAAAAGCATAATACTGCGTGCTGTCGTACTGAGTGGACGCGTTAATTTCCGCTCCCGCGGCCTCCAGTAATTTAGCAGGATGTGTCCCGAACTTTTTGTGATACTCCGCCGTTCCCTTAAACATCATGTGCTCGAGCATGTGAGCGGCACCTGTAGCTCCCTGCCATTCGTCGCGCGAGCCCGCCTCGTAGATCATCATCACTGCCGCGACCGGCGCGGAATGATCTTCCATCAAAAGAACGCGCAGACCGTTGGAACGAAGGCGGAACTCGCGGATCCCTCCAAGCGTTCTTCCCCTCTCAAAGGCTGTTTCAAGATCTTTTGTCATTTTTCCCGGACTCTCGCGGCATCCCGCCGCTGCGAAACATAGGGTGCAAATAAGAAGGCTGATCAAGCGGTTCTTCATGGCGGAGAGCTCCAAACGATCTCGCGCAGATTCCCCTTCGTCATGCGGAAACTGAATCGATAACAGCTCACGGGCAAATCTTGACCTGCCCGTTCCGCCCACTCCACACACGCTACAGCCTGGGGGTCATTCAAAAAATCCTGGAACCCAAACACGTCTAGGTCCGAATTACTGGCAATGCGGTAAAGATCGAAATGATACAAGGGCGGCTTGGTTTCGTAAATGTGCATGATCACAAAGGTCGGGCTTTTGACAGCCGAAACATCGCGCAGACCAAGCCCCCTCGCAACCCCTTTGACAAAAGTCGTCTTGCCGGCCCCTAGATCTCCCTCGAGCAGAAGGACATCTCCGGGCTTGAGCTTGCGGCCGATCTTGGCGCCGAAGAGGAGCGTCTCCTCAGGGCTTCGAGTCGTGAGGCGCCTAATCTTCATGGCTCAAAGTGATCATAACCTTTGCGCGTCATGCGAAAGGCTGGGTCCGGACGGCCGGCACGCGTAAATCTCATCCTCTGCGCGCCATTCTCAATCCTGCCGATTCTCGTGAAACGTGTTTGGGGAAATTTTTTTTTCCAAGCCGCCTCCATCGCAGGCGCCTTCGTCCGCGGAACGCTCATGACCAGCTCGAAGTCCTCACCGTCCGAGAGAGCATGCTGAAGCGCTTGGTCTGATAGCCCCTGGGCTCGGGAGCGGGCTGCCTTGGAAACCGGGACAGCATCAAGATCAATTTCCGCCGAGACTCCTGAGC
>VFQY01000046.1 GCA_018883425.1 Candidatus Omnitrophota bacterium
CCGTCATGGCGCTTCTCAAAGTCGTCGATGGCTAAGGGTTCTGCCGTCCGAAAGAAGCCTGATCTCGGGCGGCATCTGAGACCTTCCCGGTTATGGAGTCTATGAAAGCGATTCTTCTCATCTCGCACGGCAGCCGTTCGCCGAAGTCCCGGCAGGAAAATTGCGATCTCGCCGCAAGACTGCAGCAGCTTTCCGGCGCGCCCATCTCGGAAGCGGCCTTTCTTGAGGCGGATCGGCCCTCGATTCCGGAGGGCGTTGAGCGCTGTGCTGCCGCAGGTGCCACGGAAATTTTGGTTCTGCTCAATTTTTTGAATTCCGGCAAACATGTGCTGACGGATATTCCGGCTCTCCTTGAGGAGGCTCGGCGGCGGCATCCCCGGATTGAATTTCGCGTCACGCCTCCGATCGGCACGCATCCCCGGATCGGAGAGCTTTTTCTGGAATGGGTTCAGGACGCATCCATGCGCCCGCAACCTTAACGGGCTCGGCCCAAGGCAGGACTTATGAAAACCGGCAATCAGGAATCGTCGGCAGGAAGAATATTTAATTTCAGTGCGGGACCGGCGGTTCTTCCGCTCGAGGTCTTGGAGCAGGCCAGAGACGAAATGATCAATCACCAATCCAGCGGCATGTCGGTCATGGAAATGAGCCACCGTTCGCCGGAGTTTGAAGCGATTGCAGCCCGGGCCGAATCGGGCGTCCGAAGGCATCTTCAAGCCGGAGATGACTACGAAGTGCTTTTTCTACAGGGCGGCGCCAGTCTGCAGTTTGCGATGGTTCCGATGAATTTGGCTCTTCCCGGCCAGCCGATTGACCTCATCAATACGGGGGTTTGGACGCAGAAAGCGCGAGACGAGGCTGCCAAAATCACAGCCGTAAATATTGCGGCCACGACGGAATCTGAAAATTTCCGAAGACTTCCAAGGCTCGACGAAATCCGTCTCGACCCGAAGGCCTCCTACGTTCATCTGTGCTCGAACAACACCATCGCCGGGACAGAGTGGAGTATTTTCCCGGAGACTGGAACGGTTCCGATTGTGGCCGATATGTCTTCGAATATTCTTTCGCGCCCTGTAGACGTCAAGCGTTTCGGATTAATTTTTGCCGGCGCCCAGAAGAACATCGGGCCTTCGGGTGTAACACTGGTGGTTGTCCGCAAAGACCTGGTCGAGAGGGCGGGTAAAAATCTTCCCGTGATCCTCCAGTACCGGACACACGCGAAAGAGAAATCCTTATACAACACGCCTCCGACCTACGGGATTTATATGATTGCTCTGGTCATGGAGTGGATGGACCGGCAGGGCGGCCTCGAGGCGGTTGAAAAAAAGAATCTTGAGAAGGCTGCGCTTCTTTATGAGGCGATCGACAACGGCGGATTTTACTACAGCCCAGTAGAAAAAAAGGACCGCTCGCGCATGAACGTCGTTTTCCGGATTCGGAACCAAGACGAAAATCTCGAGAAGAAATTTGCTGCCGAAGCTGCCGCAGAGGGCCTGAGCGGGTTGAAGGGACATCGTTTAGTCGGGGGACTGAGAGCGTCGATTTATAATGCTCAGCCTCTCGAGGGTGTGAAGGCTCTCGTCGAATTCATGCGCGAATTTGCTCGTAAAAACGGCTAAGTCTGGAGACTCTGCTCCGTTTCGGATGGGCGTTTCATCAAACTCCCGATAAGCTTTGAAAACGGCAGACGTCAATCTGCCTCGGAGAGCTCCGCGCGGTCAGTCTTCAGGCTGGGAAAGGTCCAGATTTGAGTTTTGTATTCGGCAGTGATTTTCTTCAGTTAAGGCTGTTTAAGGCTCTGCCGCCCGTTCAGCAGGTTTCCTTTGTTAAAGCCCTCGAACCCCACGGAGTTCTTCTTGAAGCCTCCGACGCCGGCGGAACGCTTCTGCCCGTGATGCTTCTTGAAATGCTGGGATCCGCGGAAAAACCTCTTTGGGAGGCGGTGCGCGAGATCACTGCGCTTGCCGTCAAAAATGCCGAGTCCAGGCTGTTCGGAACCTTCGCTCTCGAACTGCTCACGCTGGGAGACCGATTACGGTGGCGGACTCTGGAAGCTCACAACCTCGCGGAGCTTCTTGTCAATCACGGCCGAATGCTCCAGCCCGGAGAGGAGCGTCTTTTTTCCTATGCGTCGCTTTCATTCCGTTTGAAAAAGCTTGTACCTGCCGATTGGGGCACCCTACGTTTCGCGCACCGCTTCGTGGTTTTCAGCGCCGAAAGAGCCAAACTGGATCTTACCGTCAAAAAACTGCTCGACCTTGCCTGCGCTCAGGCGAAACCTGTCTGGATCGTCATCCGTGATTTTAGTTCGGATCCAATTTTCCGATTCGGGGAGGAACCACAGACGGACAGGCTTCTCAAGCTGCTGACGCGCCGCAAAGATTTATTTCCAGAGAAAGCCGCGGCGGTGCTTGCCGTCACCGAGCAGGGCGTGACTGATTTAGTCCAGCAATTCGGGATCTTAGACAGCTAGGGCGGCTAGGGTTTTGCGGTGGACGACTCTCGAACCAGGTAGGCGAGCACGTCCTTGATGGAAATGATGGTGACAGGCGTCCCATCCTGAGCAAGAACCGGCAAATGCCGGAAGCCGCCGATGGACATCTTGTGAACGGCGAAAGAAATAGGATCCAGAAGGGTGATCACGGCTGGGTTTCTGGTCATGATGTCTCCGGCAGACACCCGGGAGAGATCCGAAAATTTGCAAGCCGCCTCGGTCAGAAGGGTCCGCAGACTGAGGATTCCCACCAGCTTTTTACGTTCGTAAATCAGGACGCAGGACTTCTTTTTTTTCTTCAGGATGCCCGCAATTTTGAGTAGAGAATCGCTTGAGCTTGCGACGAGCAGGTCCTCACCCGTGATCAGAGCGGAGACGGGGGTGTTGAGCAGCGTTCGTTTCAGAGGGTCGTCTTTCGGGGGCGCTGGGATGTAACGGTCCATCAGCGTGTGCAAACACTGAGCGCACCGCGTGTCGCCATCCGCATTTTCGTGCCCGCAGGCAGGACAACGAATACTCACAGTTTCAGCCTTTCTAGGCGACTGTCCACGTCTCCGCTCCGTAGACTAGATCCTTGATGCTGCCCTTGCTCTTGCGCTTGATGGCCTCCTCAACCTGCTGGTCGAGAAGTTCGTCGTAAACCGGCCGCTGAACAGCCCGGAGAACGCCAAGAGGCACAGGCAGCTCGGGGTAAGTAAAGTGACTGAGAAGATAGGCGTAGCTGGGATCCTCTTCACGTTCATTGTGAATTAAAAGATCATCACGAGCCGCCTCTCCCTTCGCTAATTCGACCACTTCAGGCTTGAGCCCTTTGATGCGGATCGCGCGGTCGCGCGCCTTACCGTAAATCAGCGGTTTTTCATGTTCAAGATAAACCGCCCGGTCGTCCCGGTTCTCGCGGCCTGTCACGGGCACGAAGGCCTTGTCATTGAAGATGATGCAGTTTTGGTAGATCTCAATGAACGAGGTGCCCTTGTGCTGCATGGCACGCTCGAAGACATAGCCCATGTGTTTGGGATCACTGTCCACCGTACGTGCCACGAAGGTCGCCTCCGATGCCAGAGCGATCGACAAGGGATTAATAGGCTGATCAATCGATCCCAGAGGGCTTGATTTTGTGACTTTGCCCATCTCAGAAGTCGGGGAGTATTGCCCCTTGGTCAGGCCGTAGATTCGGTTGTTGACCAGCACGATATTGATGTTCAGATTGCGCCGCATGGCGTGAATCAGATGGTTGCCGCCGATGCTGAGAGCGTCGCCGTCTCCGGTGATCACCCACACCACAAGGTTCGGATTAACGCAGCGCAGTCCGGAGGCGATCGTGGGCGCGCGGCCGTGAATCGTGTGAAAGCCGTAATTGTTCATGTAGTAGGGAAAGCGGCTCGAACAGCCGATCCCGGAAATGAAAACGTAATTTTCACGCGGGATAGAAAACTTTGCGAGCGTTCTCTGCATGACGGCCAGAATGGCGTAATCGCCGCATCCCGGACACCACCGGACTTCCTGACCCGATTCAAAATCTTCTTTGGTGAAAGGAACTTTTCCTTCGACTTTAGGTACGAGATTTTCTGCGCTCATAAGTGCCTTTTGATTTCTTCCATGAGTTCTGCGGATTTAAAAGGTTGACCTTGGACTTTGTGGTAGCCGACAAACGTATGTCCCGGAAATTGACTGCGCAGGAGCACGAGGAGGTGCCCCATGTTCAGCTCAGGAACGAGAATTTTTTTGAACTTACTCAGGATGCTTTCAAGGTTCTTCGGAAACGGATTCAGGTGAGACAGGTGCGCTTGAGAGACCCTCGTCCCTTCATCCGAGAGGTTGGAAACCGCCTGAAAGACGGGACCGTAACTTCCGCCCCAGCCGAGCACCAGAAGATCACCGGACTGCGGTCCTTCGACGGTGAGTTCGGGAATGTCTTGAACAATCCGGCGAATTTTCTCCGCGCGAAGGCGGATCATTTTCTGGTTGTTTTCAGGGTCATAGCTCACGTTGCCTGAGACATCCGCTTTCGAAAGACCGCCGATGCGGTGTTCGAGGCCCGGAGTGCCCGGCACAGCCCAGGGACGCGCGAGCGTCTGAGGGTCACGCAGGTAGGGCATGAACGGAGCGTTTGACGCAGTGGGATGTTTCACTTCGATTTTCGGCAGATCTTCGAGAACGGGCAGCTTCCACGGCTCGGCGCCGTTTGCCAAATTGCCCTCCGAAAGCAGGACGACAGGCGTCATGTATTTCATCGCCAGCCGGACTGCCTCGACAGCCATGGTGAAACAGTCTGCCGGGGTTTTAGGCGCCAAAACGCAAATCGGCGATTCCCCATTCCGCCCGTAGAGGACCTGCAGAAGATCCGTCTGTTCTGTTTTTGTCGGCATGCCGGTACTTGGGCCGCCCCGCTGAACGTCAATGACGATCAGCGGCAGTTCCGCCATGACGGCGAGGTTCATCATTTCAGCTTTCAGGCATATTCCAGGTCCGCTGGTTCCAGTGACGCCGATCTGGCCGCCGAAAGAGGCACCAAGGGCAACGCCGCAGGCGGCGATTTCGTCCTCAGCCTGAAAAGTTTTCACGCCGTAATGCTTGTAACTCGACAGGTAATGGAGGATGTCGCTGGCCGGCGTGATCGGGTAAGAGCCGTACAGGAGTGTTTTGTTCGCCAGGCTAGCCGCGGTGACGAGACCGATGGCAAGGGCCTGATTTCCCGTGATTTTGCGGTAGACACCGCTTTCCAGCTGAGCTTTCTTGATTTCATACTGAACGGGAAGGGTCTCGGTAATGTCCGCAAAGTTGTAACCTGCTTTGATCGCTGTGACGTTGCCGGCAGCCAGCTCCGGACGCTTCGCGAATTTTTTCTGAACCCAGTTCAGGGTGTGCTCCATGGACCGGTTGTAAAGCCAGAAAAGCATTCCGAGAGCGAAGAAATTCTTACAGCGCTCCACCTCCGTGAGTTTCAGCGGCTGATCTTTCAGCGCGTTCTTCGTCAATTCAGAAAGAGGAACTTTGAGAACCTGGAAATCCCGCAGCGTCTGATCCTCGAGCGGATTGCCCTGCCAGGTGGCTTTACGCAGCGCCATTTCGGTGAAAGCGCTTTCATTGACGATGATCAGCCCGCCCTTTTTGACATTCGGGATGTTGACCTTGAGAGCAGCGGGGTTCATGGCCACAAGAACGTCTGCTTGGTCACCCGGTGTGAAGATGATCGATTCAGAGAATTGGATTTGAAAACTGCTGACGCCCGGGAGCGTTCCGGCGGGTGCACGGATCTCGGCCGGGAAATCCGGCAAGGTCGCGAAGTCGTTGCCCATGGCCGCAGCTGTGTCGGTGAATTGGTCGCCTGCCAGCTGCATGCCGTCGCCGGAGTCGCCGGCAAAGCGGACCGTAATCGCGTTGGTGGTTTTTAAGTTCTTTTTCGTTGTAAGCATAACTCTAGCCGCCTTCAGGTGTCGTCATGATTTGATGGATATTCGGGGGTAAATTATAAACTTCGGCCGGATAAAACGCGGCCAGAAAACGAATAATCATTCTTACGGACAGCACACCGGACAAATTTCCATCGGGTCCGGTCAGGGGAATATGATAAAGACCTTCTCGGCTCATGGTCTCAACGGCATTGTAAACAGAGTCTTCCGGCGTCAGCGATACCGGACAGGGGGTCATGGATTCCAGGGCAGGAGCGTCCCAGCTGACCGATTCCCCCATCACCTTGTTGACCACGTCCTTCTCGGTAAAAAGACCGAGGATTTTACCACGCTCTGTAATGGCGACGTAACCGGATTTGTTCGTGCGCATCAATTCCACGGCGTGTTTGACGGAGATCGAGGGCGAAGCCTGCACCAGTTTGGACTCGGCGATCTGGTGAATCTTCTTTTCCCGGAGAACTTCCTCGATAGATTTCGCGCTCATGCCAGCCTTTCGAACTCATCTGTCCTTCGCCCAAGTTTTGCTCTGCACTTCACTTGGGAAAAATAAAAGTGCACTATCATATCAAAAAAACTCCAAAAAAACCTAAGTTTTTACGGGAGTGTCTGCCTCCTTGGAGCTGCTCCCTTTTGGGACCCAAAAAAAATCCTCCGCCCCTGCCTGTTCAGAGCTAAAATAGTCAGTCTTTTTAATCCAAGAGAGAGCCGCCATGCGCAAACTCACCCACGAACAGCTTCTCCAACGGCAAGCTTCCTTTGAGCCGCCGAAACGGCCCTTTCACGTTCTGCTCAATGACATACGCAGTCTGCACAATGTCGGGTCGATTTTCAGAACCGCCGATGGAGCGGGGGTTTCGAAGCTTTGGATTTGCGGCATCACGGGATTTCCGCCCGACAACAAAATATCGAAGACGGCTTTGGGAGCGGAAAAGTCGGTCCCTTGGGAGTACCGCAGGGATCCTCTGAGTCTTATCCGCGAGCTCAAGGCTCAAGGTTTCAGCGTTGTGCTGCTTGAGCAAATGGAACAAAGCGTGCCCTATGAGGATTTTGAACCGGCCGCTCCGGTTTGTCTTGTCCTGGGTAACGAGATTACGGGCGTTGATGAAACACTTGCGGGCCTATGTGACGCTGCAGTCGAGATTGGGATGGACGGTCTGAAAAACTCGCTCAATGTCACGGTTGCGTTCGGAATTGCAGCTTACAGGTTCCGGCAAGTGCTGCGCGGGCGTCCTGAGGCGCGCCTCTGAGTTCTGGCGCGATGATGGGGGCAAAAAGGGTTCATGCGGAATTACAAAGCGGTGCGTTTGCGCTCGGTGTTGAGGGGGTGAACGGGTTCGCGGACGAAGTCAAACAAAGTCAGCCCTAGTGGAGAAGGAGGTAAGTGATGACGCAAGCGGATCGGATCATGCTCGTGGTGGTGGTCGTCCTGGTGGATATTCTTTTTTTTGCCCTGCCGGTGACGGCTTTCTTCGCGGCTTACGTTATTCTGGCCCGGCCAATTTGGTTCCGGGAGTGGGTTGAGCGTCTGTATGAATAAGTTGGGATCCGCCTCGGAAATTGGAATGAGGGTGGGCCTCGGGCTCATCATGTCTGCGTTTCTTGGGGCTACGGGCCTGGTGATGGGATCGGCGCCATGTCATGCCGAAGGTTTTCGGGGCGCCCGAACTCAAGTTGAATGGCTGTCGGAGACCGAATCCATCCAGCCAGGGAAGCCTTTCTGGACGGCCTTGAGGATGAAAATGGATGCGGGGTGGCACACCTACTGGAGAAATCCAGGCGATTCCGGTATCGCGACTGAAATTCGCTGGGACATGCCGGAGGGTTTTAAGGCCGGAGAAATTCAATGGCCGGCTCCCAAGAGAATCGATTTAGAGCCTCTCGCAGTCTACGCTTATGAGGGGGAGATCCTTCTTCTTGTTCAGATCACGCCTCCCGAAAATCTTGTCTCTGACGAAACGCTAACCCTCAAGGCCCGGGTCTATTGGCTCGAGTGCGAGGTCAATTGTATTCCCGGCGATGCATTGCTCTCGCTCACTCTGCCCGTGCGTCCCGAGAATCCGAAAGCGGACCCTCGGTGGGCGCAGCCTTTTCAGCTTGCGCGATCACAACTGCCCCTGATCGCCTCAGAGTGGCGGGTCAGCGCTGAAACTGGCCGGAACTATTTCAGGCTTCGGATCACCCAAGCTGATCCGAAAGCCCGCTTGGGGCGCGTGTCTTTTTTTCCTTACAGCGATAAGCTGATTCATCATCCGGCGCGGCAGACATTTCGGGCCTCGGACGAGGGCTATGAACTCTTTGTCCGGAGGTCGAATCTTTCTCAGGGAGAAGTGCCTGCTCTGGAGGGAATCCTTGTTTCTGAGGAGGGCTGGAGAGGGCCTGGCTCAGAAAAAGTTTTAGAAGTCTCCGTGCCTGCCCCCTCGGCCGATGACTCGGCTTGGCGTCCCGCGGAAGAATCTTCTTTCGGAGCGCTTTGGGGCGCATTCTTTTTTGCTTTTGCCGGGGGACTGCTTTTGAATCTCATGCCCTGCGTTTTTCCCGTCATTTCTCTGAAAATTCTTCACATCGTCGAGAACGCCCGCGCCAGCCGGTCTCGGCGGCTTGCTCTGGGATGGACTTTTACGCTGGGCGTGCTGGTGTCCTTTTGGATTTTGGCAGGAGCCCTTTTATTTCTCAGGGCGGCTGGTCAGGAAGTCGGCTGGGGTTTTCAGCTTCAGAACCCGGCTGTCGTTCTCGCGCTCGCGCTTCTCTTTTTTGTTTTGGCGATCAACCTTTTCGGGTTTTTTGAAGTTGGACTTTTTCTCACGAAGTCGGGCGCTGCCGTTTCGGGGCGGGGCGGTTTCGGGGGAGTTTTTCTCAACGGAGTGCTGGCAACGGTTGTCGCGACGCCTTGCACGGCGCCTTTCATGGGATCGGCATTAGGTTTTGCCATGACGAGATCCGCGCCCGAGGCGCTTCTTGTCTTTACAGGACTGGGGCTGGGCATGGCGTCGCCCTATCTCATTCTTTCGGCGTTTCCTCAGTGGGTTCAAAAGCTCCCCAAGCCCGGGGCCTGGATGGAACAACTCAAAAAAATCCTGGGCTTTTTTCTCCTCGTGACAGCGTTTTGGCTGGCATGGGTTTTTCAGATCCAGGCTGGTTCCAAAGCCCTGGCTGGGCTTGTCCTTTCGGCGGCGATTCTTTTCGCAGCCTGTTTTTTTTACGGACGCATTCAGCGCCGCGCAGCGGGATCTGCATTTTGGGTTCTGGTTCTTTTTTTTCTGGGTGCCGCGTGTGCCACTTTACCGCTCAGTTTGCAGAAAAAATCTGAGGAGACTTCGATAATGAGCGAAGGCGGGTGGGAGAAGTTTTCCCAAGCCCGGCTCGACGCGCTTCGTTCAGCGGGGGAACCGGTCTTTATTGACTTTACGGCAGCCTGGTGCCTGACCTGTCAGGTGAACAAGAAAACGGCGCTGAATTTGCCGGAAATCCGCGCGCTTTTTAGGAAGTATGGAGTCACGCTTCTGAAGGCGGATTGGACATCGCGCGATCCGGAGATTACGCGTGCCCTTGCTGCTTTTGGACGGAGCAGTGTTCCCCTGTATGTGCTCTATCCTCGCGGGGCGGATGCCCAAGCCGTTCTCTTGCCGGAAATCCTGACCCCATCGGCTGTCGCTCGAGCGCTTGAGCTCAATCTTGGGCGCAAGGAGGTTCGTGAATAAGAGAGCTGCCTGACGCGTCTTAGCACGAAGCAATGTTTCTTAGAATTTAAACCTTTCGGAGGTTACGATGAAAAAGTATTCGATGGCAGCCGTGATTTTTTTGTCCGCTTTTCTCAGCGCCGCGGGCGCTCAAGCCCAGGTGGCCACGGGAGACGCGGCCCCTGATTTTACGCTCCAGGACACCTCGGGGCAGAGCCGCACGCTATCCGCGAATCAAGGCAGTTACGTTGTTTTGGAGTGGATCAATCACGACTGTCCTTTTGTGAAAAAACATTACGACAGCGGCAACATGCAGAAGATCCAAGCAGAAGAAACGGCCAAGGGCGTCATTTGGTATTCGATAGCGTCTTCCGCTGAGGGCAAGCAAGGTTATCACACGGCGGAGGAGTGGCAGGGGCTTTCAGCTCGGAAACAATCCGCCGCGACGGCGGTTCTCCTCGATCCTCAGGGGAGCGTGGGGAAACTCTACGGTGCTCAGACAACGCCCCACATGTATGTCATTAACCCCGAGGGAAAGCTGATCTACCAGGGCGCGATCGATAGTGTCGCGTCGGCCAACCCCGAGGACATTGCCCGCTCGGAGAACTATGTGCAAAAAGCCCTGCGCGAAGCCGAGTCTGGGAATTCCGTAAGTAACGGCTCCACTAAGGCTTACGGCTGTTCTGTGAAGTATTAACGCTGTCTCGGTACCCGCATCAAAACCCGGCCGATAACCTCGGCCGGGTTTTTTTACGCTTTGACTGGTTTTTTAAGCGGGCGTCTGCGCACGGATCCGGTGATCGCGGGCAAAGACTTTTTCTCAGCTTTGCAGACCTTGCCTTCATTGCAATCCAAACTTCTCAAAGGTATCTTTCTCTTGAAGGGTGATTTTTCTGCCGCCCTTCCTCGGAGTGAATATGAGAAGGGTTCTTCTGCCTCTTCTGGCCGTGTGTCTTATGGCCTCGTCCGGATGCTCGCGCATCGACCGCAAAGGCGTGATCAGCCAGGACCTTCCCATTACCCTCGATGACCTTTCTGAAATTCGAGCAGGCGAACTAAACCATGAAAAAGTTCTTGAGGATTATGATGCTTTTTCCAGCCCGAAACTCCATAGGCACCTGAATGCCGTCGCAAAAAATATCGCCGCTGTTTCAACGCGGCCCTCGCTGCCCTACAAGATTGTTGTCCTGAACGATGATTCTGAAGTCAACATGTTCGGCGGGCCCGGCGGTTTTATCTACATGACGACGGGGCTCCTAAATTTTGTCGGATCCGAGTCAGAAATTGCAGGATTGATCGCTCATGAAATCGGTCATATTTCACATCATGACTACTCCAATTTTCCGCATGCGACCAAAATGCAGAAAGTCCATGGCGCTTTGCTGAAGGGTACCGAGCTTGCCCGAGACAGCATTGGCTCCTACGGGACGGCGGCTTATTACACGGTGAAATATTCCGGCAAGGTGGCGCCTTACCTCGGACACCGCTTTGATTCCGACAGCGAGATTATTGCCGATGAACACGCGATCAAGTACTTGAAAGATGCCGGCTATGATCCTCGCGGACTTCAGACGTTCATGGAAAGGCTCGCCAAGGTACCGATGGACGAGGTGGGCCAGTTCGTGACGTTCATGAACGTTCACCCGCCGTTCCAGGACAGAAGAACTCTGCTGGAAGAGCGGCTGTCGAAATTACCGGTGGTCGACAACGACGGAGTCGATTTCAAGCTCGATCTTCTCGGCGAAGCGCGGGAGGCGGCTGTTCGCGAGGCTCCCAGCTCGATCCTCTTTGCTCCCAAGGAAGGCGCCCGGCCCGTGTCCCCCCTGGCTCTGGGCGACCTGGGGCGGGGCGATTCACTGAAACAAACAGCGGAGACGCTTCAGCGCTGAGCCGAACTCTTTGTCGAAGACAGGTCTGGCCTTTTCACTGCGGCTTTGCGGACTTACGCCTTTTGAGTCTGTCTGCCGGCGCGCGGGATACCCGTATGAATGTTCGGCCCGCTTGGCGTCGGGGAATCCCAGGGCTTTGATTCTCCTTTGAGGGCCCTCGAACTTCCGCTTTTCATCTCCTCCGTTCTCGGTTATATTCCCAAACTATGAGAATCAGCCAGTTTTTCGAGAGCGGCCGAAGAGTTTTTTCTTTCGAGTTTTTTCCCCCGAAGACACCCGAGGGAGAAGAGAAGCTGTTTGAAACAGCCTCCGAGCTCAAAGGTCTCAAGCCGTCCTTTATCTCCGTGACCTACGGAGCGATGGGGACAACGCGGGAAAACACCCTCCGCATTGTTTCGCGCATCCGATCCGAGCTGAATATCGAAACGGCTGCGCATTTGACCTGCGTCGGGCATACGCGCCAGGAGATCGCCGATATCCTCCGAGGTTTTAAAACCCGGGGGGTCGAGAACCTCGTTGCCCTCCGCGGCGACCCGCCCAAGGGGCAAACCGAGTTCAAGCCTGTTCCGGGCGGTTTCCGTTACGCCTCCGAACTCGTAAATTTCATACGTTCCGAACCGGAATTCAAAGACGCTTTCTCGATCGCGGTTGCAGGTTATCCCGAGGGGCATATTGAATGCCGGGATCCGGTGACGGCGCTTCGTCATTTGAAACACAAGGTGGATCAGGGCGCAGATCTCGTCATGACCCAGCTTTTTTTTGACTGCGGAGATTTTTTTTCCTTTTCCGACCGTGCGCGCAAAGCGGGAATAAAGGTCCCCATCGCCGCGGGCATTATGCCTGTGACGCACGGACCCCAGATCGAAAAATTTGCCAGCATGTGCGGCGCGCGCATTCCCTCGGATCTCGCGGATGCGATCAGGCGCTTTGGCGATGATCAGGCGTCCGTGGAAGCCTATGGGATTGAGTTCGCAACGCGCCAGTGTGAGCGCCTCTTGGAAGGCGGGACCGCAGGGCTTCACTTCTACACGCTAAATAAATCGCGCGCAACCTTGGAAATTTACCGCAATCTCGGGCTTGCCCATCTCCGCTGAGGATTCATCGAGGCGGAGGGTCGAACCTTTTTAAACAGAGCCGATGAGCCCCCGACTCGGCCAAGATCAAAAACGATTCAGGACAACGAGGAGTCTTTATGGCGATCAAAGAGGGCGGTGCCGCACCAGCTTTCAAACTTCCTGCAGGCGATGGGTCAAGTGTCAAGCTGGCTGACTTCAAGGGCAAAAAACCCGTCATCCTCTACTTCTATCCTAAGGACAATACGCCTGGATGCACCCAGGAATCCTGCGATTTTCGGGATGCGCACAGCGCCATCCTCAAAGCGGGAGCTGTTGTTCTCGGCGTGAGCGCCGATTCCGCGGAATCTCATAAAAAGTTCTCGGCAAAATACAAACTGCCCTTTCCGCTTCTCAGCGATGAGTCTACGGAAGTCCTTCAAAAATATGGTGTTTGGAAAGAAAAATCCATGTATGGAAAAAAGTTCATGGGCATTGAGCGCACCACCGTTCTCATCGATTCCGAGGGTAAAGTTGCCAAAATCTACCCGAAGGTCAAGGTGGAAGGCCATGCCGCAGAGGTTTTAGCCGACCTGAAGGCGCTTTAATCGGGCCCCGCAAGGGAAAAAGTTCTTGCTGGCAGAAGGGTATTTGTTATAATGCGCCCCAATTAAAGATGCCCATCGTATGCCTTCGGTGTCTCTGTAGGGATCCTGTCAGGTATCAATTCGATAGCGTCAGACGGCCGCAACGGCCAATCAAATATTTCAAAATGCAAGTAAGGGAGTCGTATCTTGGCGGACACAACCATTAAACAATTACTGGAAGCGGGAGTACATTTCGGTCATCAAACGCAGCGCTGGAACCCGAAGATGAAAAAATACATCTTCGGAGAGCGCAACGGCATTTACATTATTAACCTCGAGATCACCCTCGAGTTTTTGAAGAAGGGTGTCGAGTACGTTCGCAATCTGACGCGCGAAGGCAAGGAAATCCTTTTTGTGGGAACGAAGCGTCAGGCGCAGGACTGCATTCGCGAGGCGGCTGAGGCCTGCGAAATGCCCTTTGTCAATCAGCGCTGGCTCGGCGGCATGCTGACCAACTTCGAAACGATCCGCAAGTCCCTCAGCCGGTTAGAGACGATCGACCGCATGGAGAATGACGGCAGCTTTCAGTACATCACCAAGAAAGAAGTCGGCTCCCTGAAGAAGGAGCGCGAGAAGCTCGAGAAGAACCTCTGCGGTATCCGCACCATGAAACGCCTTCCGGCTGCGATCTTCGTGATCGATGCCAAAAAAGAAGAAATCGCCATCTATGAGGCAAGAAAACTCGGGATTCCGGTTGTCGCTGTGCTGGATACCAACTGCGATCCGGACCTCGTTGATTATGCCTTTCCGGGTAATGACGATGCAATCCGCGCAATCAAGCTCTTCTGCGGAGTTGTTGCTCAGGCTGCGCGCGAAGGCCGTGATGCCTTCAAGAAAGTCATTGCCGACGAGGCAGCCCGCCAAGCCAAGGAAGCTGAGGACGATCTAGCAGCTAAGGCAGCGGCAGCGGCGGCGGAAGCCGTCGAGGGTTCCGAGCAGGCGCCTGACGAATCAGCGCCCTTGTTTCCTCAGGAAACCGTAGTTGAAGAAGTCGAGCAAAAGTTCGCCAAGACCGCTTTGACTGACGAGGAAAAGCAGGCGAAACTGGCCAAAGCCAAGAAGCCGGTACGGAAATAATCCGCAAGATCAAAAACCGGCTCACTCCAATCTGAAAAGGAAAGCAACTCAATGTCTATGACAGAAACTGATCCGAAAGCAAATCTTGTTAAGCTGCGCGAATTGACCGGCGCCGGTATGATGGAATGTAAGAAGGCGCTCGACGAAGCCAAGGGGGATCTTCAGGAAGCTCAGAAGATTATCCGCAAGAAGGGCCTCGACATCGCCAAGAAGAAAGCCACGCGTGAAGTGAAGGAAGGACAGATTATTTCCTACATTCACTCCGGCGGCAAGCTCGGCGTCCTCGTCGAAATCAACTGCGAGACAGATTTCGTGGCCAAGAACGAAACTTTTCAGGCTTTTGCGCGGGACGTCGCCATGCAGATCGCTGCGGCTTTCCCTCTGTATGTCAGCCCGGAGAATATTCCCGCTGCTGAACTGGAGAAGGAAAAAGAAACCTTCCGCTCTCAAGTCGCCGGAAAACCACAGGACGTTCAGGACAAGATCATCGAGGGTAAGCTGGCTAAGCGCTACGAAGACCTTTGCCTTTTGAACCAGAAATTTATCAAAGATGACACTCGGACGGTTCAGGATTTACTCAACGAAATGATCGCGAAGATCGGTGAGAACATCGTGATACGCCGCTTCGTGCGTTTCGAAGTTGGCGGTTCGCTTTAAGATTCAGGACAGACCCCGGCCGGACAAAATCCGGCCGGGTTTTTTAACAAGGTTCCTTCCTCCCTCAAGACTTACCCATAACCAAAATCTTCGCCATGGCCGGACGCGCAAAAAACAAACGCAGTGCCTACAAAAGAGTCCTCCTCAAGCTTTCCGGAGAGGCATTGCAGGGAAGTTTGGGCTACGGAGTCGACCCCAAGGTCGCTTCGAGTATCGCTGAGCAGGTCAAGGAAGTCTATGACCTGGGAACTGACCTGGCTATCGTGATCGGGGCGGGAAACATTTTCCGCGGTCTGCAGGGAGCGCAGGCGGGAATGGATCGCTCAACGGCCGATTATATCGGCATGCTTGCCACGATCATCAACTCGATGGTGCTGCAGGAAGCTCTCGAAAAGATCGGCGTTCCGACGAGGGTGCAGTCCGCGATTGACGTTCATAAGCTTTGCGAACCTTATATCCGCCGGCGCGCGATGCGGCACATGGAAAAAAGACGCGTGGTCATTTTCGCGGCGGGCACAGGCAACCCGTATTTCACGACCGATACGGCTGCTGTTCTGAGAGCTGTGGAAATCAATGCCGATGTGATTCTCAAGGCCACGAAGGTGGACGGGGTCTATACGAGCGATCCTGTCAAAGATAAAAAAGCCAAAAAATTCGAACATCTTCCGTTCATGGAAGCTCTCAAGAAGCGTCTGCGTGTGATGGATGCTACAGCCATTTCGCTTTGCATGGAAAACGATCTGCCGATCGTCGTTTTTGACATGAACCGGCGCGGCAATATCCGCCGTGTGATTGAGGGCGAAGCTATCGGAACCCTGGTGCATTCTTAAATCATCCGCTTACCCAGCGAGGAGAGTCTGTATGTCAGCATCGCCTGAAACAAAGAAAATTATCGACGACATGCAAAAGAACATGTCTAAGGCTGTTGAAGCGACCAAAAAAGAGTTTAAGAATATCCGCACCGGAAGAGCCTCAGTGGCCTTGGTTGAGGGGATTGTTGTGAACTATTACGACACGCCGACACCGCTCCGCTCACTTGCGAACATTTCGACGCCTGACCCGAAATCGATTCTGATTACACCTTGGGATGTCACCGGAATTTCTGAAATTGAAAAAGCGATCCTTAAGTCGGATCTCGGTCTCAATCCCATGAACGACGGCAAGGTCGTACGCATTCAGATCCCCGCGTTGACCGAGGAAAGGCGCGACGATCTGACGAAAGTCGTGCGCCGTGTCGCGGAAGAGGGCCGTGTCTCCGTGCGTAATGCCCGTCACGAAGCGATCGAAGCCGTTAAAAAACTTGAAAAATCTAAGGCTATCCCTGAAGATATCTCCCACGCGGCGCAAAAAGAAATCCAGAAACACACCGATAAGAACGTCGCTGATGTTGACGAGGCTCTGAAGCAAAAAGAGCAGGAAATACACGTCATCTAATTTCCCCTTACGGGCCCGTAGCTCAGGTGGTAGAGCACATCCCTTTTAAGGATGGTGTCGATGGTTCGAATCCATCCGGGCTCACATTTTTATCAGCATGCCAGGGACAGTCCCCACTGGGGACAGGGCAAGATCCGCTGGGTCAGCCCTTGGCCGAACGCTCTTGCCTTAGGCAAAAAAAATCTGCTCTGCGAATTCCCAGCCCTTTCTGCCCAGACTCCAGACGCCGGCAGCATTCCAAGTTGACCCCATTGAGACGCTTAGAGATTCAGTGCTGCCGATTTTGAGCTGGTTGGCCAGAAAAAAACGTCATCATCTGATGGTTTGACGACTGTTCCAAATGCGCACCGAGGGGGCGGCGTGCGCACTCGAGTTCTGAAGTTTCTCCAGCCACTTTTAGAATGAGAGATCGTCATGATTTTACTCTTAAAAAAAAAGAGATCACGAAGTCCGGCCTCTCATGCTTTCAGCTTGATCCGAACCGATTGACTTTGATTGGGCATAAAA
>VFQY01000006.1 GCA_018883425.1 Candidatus Omnitrophota bacterium
CCCCGCCATAAAAAGGAGTATCTCCGGTGATTCTTACATCCTGCGCCTTTGTCGCATAAATGACAAGGTTCTGGGGCAGCGCCGCTTCATTGAGGATACCCCCGCCGCTGATATTGACACTTCCGGATACATAAATCTTGACCACTTGTCCCTCCGGTATGAAGAGCTTGCTGTTTTCACTCACCGTTAAGGAGCTGAAATGATAAGTCCCGGAAGAGAGCGACTGAATCTGATCCCCAGTAAGGTCCATAGCCCCCGAAGAAATCACGTTGGTCGTCTCCACCGGAGTTTCAATAGCCGTGCTCAAGCTCGCAACAGTTCCCGAGACGTCGGCATTCGCACCCATGGAAACCACTTGCGTCAAATCCGTGACGCTTGTCGGTCCTACGGTAACATTCCCCTGCACCTGGGAGGTACCCGCGATGCTGATAGCGCTGGGGTCCGTCGAGTTGGTCATAAGATCCCCGTCGCTGCCCTGGTTACTCGCGCTGTAAACCCCAACGCGGGAATCATAACTGTCGACCTGAACAGAGCCGCTCATCGCGATCGCATTGTCAGCAAAAACGGCCGCATTGAAAAGACCGGGAGACTGCACTTGAACATAGCCGTGTACGGCTCGTCTTTCAGCAGCCCTGGTCCCCGGATCATTGCTCGGAGAATAGCCCGTTGCACGGATAAATCGAACATTCCCGCTATCCCCCACTGCCTGCACCTCGACTTCGAAACCTCCCTGAACAGACGGCGTGGCTAGCGATGTAAACTCGCCCGTTCCCGCATAAGCGATATTCGTTTCGAGAGCTTGAAGGGCTGTGGCAAAACCAGCCTCTGCCATATTGAAGGCAACTATTCGATTTTGAGTGTGCTCGGAAGACCGAAGAAAAATCTGACTGCGGCTGAAAAGCGCCAACGAAAAAATGGAGACAACGACCATCACGAAATAAGCCAGTAATAAAACCGTCCCGCGGCTGTCCGTCAAGCGCTTCCGAGTCTTCCTGATGATCCGCCTCACGAAATTCACTCCGTCCCCCTCATCCGATTTCGCCACGAACCCGTCTGCTGCGTCTTGGCTTTTTGAATTGTCAACAAAGTGTCTCATGAAAATACTAAGACAAGCGCCTTAGTAACCCGATCGAAGGACTTACAAGAAGAGTGTAACCTCGAAGATTCGGAAAAGGAAATCCAGGTCAGGTTTTTCGGTGGGAGAGAACAAGTTATTTAATCTCATAAAAAAAGACCTCTTAAGCATCCTGAAACGAAGCGGGCAGAGAGAGAGAGAGAGAGGGGGACGCCCGAAGTTAAAACTCCAAGCGGGGCAGGCTGCCGCCGAGATCTTCCGGGCCTAAAGCCTCAAGGCATCTCAAAGCAGTCTCTGCTTATTCTAGCCGCCCGCGACTGTATGATCCTCCCACCAGGAGAGAACATTAACTTCCGCGCGACCCGATCCTGTGAACTGAGTCATAGCCTTGTCGAAATGAAGCTGCCCGGTACCCTGCTGGGTATAGTTATTGGCGACGACGGCTCCAAAAAAACTCGGCGTCCCCGAAACATTGACATCGGATAACGGAGCGTAAACACCTCCGTAAAAATTACTCGTTCCGCGGATGCTGACATTGCTGGCTTGCGTCACGTAAATGACCACATTGGAGGGAAGGTTGTTGGCACTAACTATACCGCTCCCCGCGATATCTACAGATCCGCTCACATAGATTTTGACAGGCCCCGTGACATCCAGCCTTCCGGCACGGGCGCCATTTCCAGAGATGGTCAGAGAACTGTAGTGATACGTACCCGCGGAAAGTGTGGTCGTCTGGTTCTGACCGACGGTCATAGCCCCGCTTGAGGAAACCGAGGTCGTTTCTGTGGGAACATCCACAGCCTCGGCTAAGGCAGACTTGGTGCCTGTAATGGAAGAGCGGCCGGTTACTCTGATGGCGGTGGCTGTATTGGCCTGGGGCCCCACGCTGGCACTGCCGTTGACCGTGGAGGTTCCGATCACGTTAATGGAGGAGTTCGCTGTGCCGTTGGTCGCGATGTGCGCCTCGCTTCCCCGATTACTGCCGCCGTATGCGCCATTTCGGGAATCATAGCTGTCAACCGTCGGAACACCATTGATCGTGATCGAGTTTTTCGCTAAGACCGCATAGTTAAAAAGACTCGGCTGCTGAATCTGCGCATAACCGAGCACCGCCCGCCGTTCTGCGGCTCTGGAATCCTCGCCGTCATCAGGAGCATACCCCGTTGCCTCAATCAGGCGGACATCGCTCCTGCCCGTCACCTCTGAAACCTCGACTTCGAAACCGCCCTTTACCGTCTGCGTCGAAAGCGAGGTGAACCCCGCGGTTCCCGCATAAGCAAGGTTGGTTTCAAGGGCTTTCAGAGCTGTGGCAAGGCCCGCCTCGGCCATGTTGAATGCAACCATGCGGTTTTGATGGCGTTCCGTTGATTGAAGAAAAACATGACTCCGGACAAAGAGTGCCAATGAAAAAATCGCCATCACCGCCATGACAAAGTAAGACATCAGCAGAATAGTTCCCCGGGAATTCTTTATTACCCTGAAAGCTCCGAACGAAACCCTCGTCATCGCACCCATATCCCAGCCTCCTCAAATCTCACGAATTTCGATACCCAGCAAACAGCTCAGCGTCCTCGATCACGACCGACGTCCCTTTCGAGGTATTACCTTGAGCTGTAACAGAGACAGCCACCCCGCTGTTGCCTGGTCCAGTCCTGGAAAAATTTATACCTGTGATTTGGTTAGCAATCACCTTGGTATCGCTGCTGCCTAGAGCCATTTGAGTGTCCGTGCTGGTGTCCGTCTCAGTTAGGGTGCTCGTACTGGAGTCAGTGAGCGTGATGGTGCCAGTACTCGTGCTCGTGGTTGTAGTCGTGGCAGTGGTTGTGGTCATGCCCGTGTCCGTGGCCGTATTTGTAGCGGTGTCGGTGGTTGAGGTGACGCCCGTACTCGTGGCCGTTGCCGTACCGGTGCTGGTGCTTGAGTCGGTTGCCGTACTCGTGGTCGTTGCCGTACCGGTGTCGGTGGTTGAGGTGACGCCCGTACTCGTGGTCGTTGCCGTACCGGTGTCGGTGGTTGAGGTGACGCCCGTACTCGTGGTCGTGGTTGTAGTTGTGCTTGTGCCGCTAGCTCCTCCGCCCCCTCCAGCCCCTCCGCCCCCTCCAGCCCCAGCGCCTTGGCCATTTCCTCGGCAAGTGTTAACCGGATTGCATGTAGTCGCTGGGCTCGCATAAGCCTCGTAAGTCCCTAAAAGAAATAGCACCGTCAGAATCACACCTCTTAACAAACGGAATAGTTTCATAAACAATCTCCCCTCATGCGTAATCTCCTGAAAAAACTGTTCTCTTCCTGAGTTTCTCTTTCAAATTTTCTAATCGCTGCTCCCTAGACGGCTTCCTCTCTCAGACGCTTCATAAATTCCCAGATTTGATCTGAATCATCTTCGCCTTAGGACCTAAAACACAGACCCGAAACAGCATCCTGAGTTCACGGTCAGCAGCCGGTCATAGCACAGTTAAGTCGGCCGGGCAGGATCATCATAATCCCAGGCTGTTCTCAGCAATTGATTACCGTCCGTTCCGCCGCGGTAGTATCGAACTGTCTTGGCCTTTGCCCAATCGATCACATATTGATCTGTGACACGGTTAACGGGATCGGGAATTTTAAATTGAATATAACTATGATCAGCCGGTATGGTTATTTGATCAGGCGCTGACATTCTCAGTTCCTGCATCATGCGGTAAAGACCCTCACGAACTGACTCTTGGATCGTCATTTTTTCCTGGGCTACTTGCGCCTGCTCATCTCCGGCTCTCAGCACGCTAAAGATTGCAAAAACAACAAACGTAGAGATCGCGACCACAAGCATCATCTCCACGAGCGTGAAACCTTCTTGATGCTTACGGTTCATGATCCCCCCCCTTGCGTAAGCCGGCTCCTGATGGAAACGCTCGTGCTGCGCACACCGCGCTCAAGCCAATTCACAGTCACCGTAACATCCAGCGGGTCCGCCGTTGAATCGACATAATCAACCGTCACGGACTGGCTTGACAGGCTCGTGAAGCCGCTCACAGGCTCGCCGTCAGGGAACTCCGCCGTCACATTGCCGGGAAAGATTCCTGAAGCGGACTCCATGCGCATTCTTTCAAGAACCTGATTAGCATCCTGCAGCGCAAGAGTTCTTTCAAAGGCAGCTTCGTTGGATTGCTGAATGGTGGTGTTCGCACACAAATAACCCACGAGCACGAGGACGAGAACAGCCATCGCGATCATGAGCTCGATGAGGGTGAATCCCTGGGAATTTTTATTGAATGGAGTGCGCTTCCTGAGCATCTTTTGAAATCCTCGTTAGTTTTGTACTCTAACGAAAGACTAACCCGGAAAAACCGGATAGGCAACAGGACGGAGCTGTTTTTCTTTGCGGGAGATCTTTTTAAAGCGGGGAAAAAAGAAGCGGAATTTCAGCCGCCCGTTTTGCAGACTTAATTCGGCAGATCGCTTGCGCCCATAAGGTAAAGGTCAACGGCACGCGCCGCGCCCCGACCCTCATTGATCGCCCAAACAATCAAACTCTGACCGCGGCGCATATCGCCCGCGGCATAAACACCGGGGATATTGGTGGCAAATTTTCCGTGCTCGGCCTTGGCATTCGTCCGTTCGTCCCGATCTACCTGCAGCCCTTTGAGAACCGTCTCTTCGGGCCCGAGAAATCCCATGGCCAGAAGGACAAGCTGGGCAGGCAAAACTTTTTCGGTTCCGGGAATTTCACGGGGGGCCATTCTTCCTTGAGCGTCCTTCTGCCACTCAATACCGACGATATGCACGGCTTTGAGGGATCCCTGATCATCCGCTTCAAATTTCTTGGCCGTGACTAAGTACCGCCTCGGGTCAGCCCCAAAAACGGCAGCGGCTTCTTCCTGGCCGTAGTCCATCTTATAAACTTTGGGCCATTCGGGCCATGGGTTGCTTCCGGCACGCGTCATTGGCGGCTGGGGCATAATTTCCAACTGAACAAGACTCTTACAGCCGTGGCGCATCGACGTCCCTACGCAATCCGTTCCGGTGTCGCCGCCGCCGATCACCACAACATCTTTGCCCGCAGCCGTAATCGCCGGAGCATTTTTTTGACCTTCCAGAACGTTGTAGGTATTGCCGTGCAAAAACTCCATGGCGAAGTGGACGCCTTTGAGCTGCCGGCCCTCGATCGGGAGGTCGCGGGGTTGAGTGGCTCCGCCCGCAAGAACAACGGCATCGAATTCTTTCAGTAAATTTTGCGCCGGGTAGTCCTTGCCGACTTCAGTCTTCGTGACGAATGTGATCCCCTCGGCTGCCATGAGGTCCACACGGCGCTGAACGATCGCCTTATCGAGCTTCATATTGGGGATACCGTACATCAGCAGTCCGCCGATACGGTCGGCCCGTTCAAAAACCGTAACGAGGTGGCCCGCTTTGTTGAGCTGGGCTGCCGCGGCGAGGCCCGCGGGGCCAGACCCCACAACCGCAACTTTCTTTCCGGTGCGCTTGGCCGGCGGTTCCGGAGTAATCCAGCCCTCTTCGAAACCTTTGTCGATAATCGCGCATTCGATATTTTTGATCGTCACCGGAGGCTCGCTGATGCCCAGGACACACGAACCTTCGCACGGGGCCGGACACACACGGCCCGTGAATTCGGGAAAATTGTTTGTCTTGAGAAGACGATCCAGGGCCTCGCGCCACAAACCACGGTAGACCAAATCATTCCACTCTGGAATCAAATTGTTGATCGGACAGCCTGAAGCCATTCCCGAGATCAGCGTTCCCGTATGACAAAACGGTATTCCGCAGTCCATGCAGCGGGCTCCCTGGGCCTGAAGCTTTTCTTCAGGCATATGCTCGTGAAATTCCTTCCAGTCAGCGATGCGCGTTTTGGCCTCGCGGTCTTTGGGGAGTTCTCGGGAAATTTCGATGAAGCCTGTAGGTTTGCCCATGGTAATCCGTTAGTTGCCGCCGACGCGGGAAAGATCGCGGGCGTTCTCTTGAAACGCCGCCATGATCGCTTCATCCCCGCTGAGACCGGCACCTTTCACTTTTTCCATACACTGCAGAACGCGTTTGTAGTCTTTCGGCATGACCTTGATAAACCGGGGCAGCATCTCGTCCCAAAGATTGAGAATATGCGCCGCGCGCGAGCTGTTCGTGTACTGCTGATGTTTTTCGATCATATTGCGGAGCTCGAGCTTTTCAGACTCTGTTTCGACACTTTCCAATGCGACCATTTGCTTGTTGCATTTCGAGGCGAAGTCACCGTGGATATCCAGAACGTATGCGACACCGCCCGACATGCCGGCTGCAAAATTTCTTCCTGTCGGACCTAAGACGGCGACCCGTCCCCCGGTCATGTATTCGCATCCGTGATCGCCTACCGCCTCTACGACAGCCCATACCCCGCTGTTGCGGACACAAAAACGCTCACCCGCCATACCGCGGATGTACGCCTCGCCCTCTGTGGCGCCGTAGAGAGCTACGTTGCCGATAATCATGTTGTCCTCGGGTTTAAAGGTGGCGGTTTTCGGCGGGTAAACCATGATTTTGCCTCCCGAAAGCCCCTTGCCGACGTAGTCATTCGCGTCGCCTTCCAGTTCAAGCGTCATTCCCTTTGGAACAAAAGCTCCGAAACTCTGACCCGCCGAACCTGTGAAGTGAAGATGAATCGTATCCTCCGGCAGACCGCGGGAACCGTAGCGGCGCGTCACCTCGCTGCCAAGAATGGTTCCCACCACGCGGTTGGTGTTGCGCACATGAATGGTAGCTTTTACTTTTTCGCCTCGGGACAGAGCTGGCTCGGCCAGTTCAAGAAGAACCTGATTATCCAGAGCATTGTCTAAACCGTGGTCCTGCGGGATTTGAGCATAACGCCCAACGGCAGGTGAAACCTGCGGCTGATGGAGAATCGGCGTCAAATCGAGTCCTTTGGCCTTCCAATGATCAACGGCCTTACGGCAATCAAGCCGATCCGTCCGTCCGATCATCTCGTTGACCGTTCGGAAACCAAGCCGCGCCATCAGCTCGCGCATTTCTTCCGCGATGAAGCGCATGAAATTCACCACATGAGCCGGATCCCCTGTAAATTTCTTCCGAAGTTCAGGGTTCTGAGTCGCAACTCCGACCGGGCATGTATTGAGATGACAAACGCGCATCATGATGCATCCCAAAACCACCAGAGGCGACGTTGCGAATCCGAATTCTTCCGCACCGAGAAGGGCGGCGATCACCACGTCACGGCCCGTCTTCAGCTGGCCGTCCGTTTCGACCACAATGCGGCTTCGAAGATTGTTGAGCACAAGGGTCTGATGGGTTTCCGCGAGTCCAAGTTCCCACGGCGCGCCCGCATGCTTAATGCTGGAAAGGGGCGACGCGCCCGTGCCGCCGTCGTAACCGCTGATGAGCACCACGTCAGCATGAGCCTTGGCAACCCCGGCCGCGATGGTTCCCACACCGACTTCCGAAACAAGCTTGACGCTGATGCGCGCCTGAGTGTTGGCGTTTTTGAGGTCGTGAATCAGCTCGGCCAAATCCTCGATCGAGTAAATGTCGTGATGGGGAGGCGGAGAAATCAATCCCACGCCCGGGGTACTGTGACGCACCTTGGCAATCCATGGATAAACCTTACTGCCCGGAAGCTGACCGCCTTCACCGGGTTTGGCTCCCTGCGCCATCTTGATCTGAATTTCCCGGGCATTTACCAGGTATTCACTCGTCACGCCGAACCGGCCGGAGGCCACCTGTTTGATAGCGCTGTTTTTGGAGTCTCCGTTGGGTTGCGGCCCATAACGCTCAGGGTCTTCACCGCCTTCGCCCGTGTTGCTTTTGCCGCCGATTCGGTTCATGGCGACAGCAAGGCTTTCGTGAGCCTCCTTGCTGATCGAACCGTAAGACATCGCACCGGTCTTAAAGCGCTTCACAATGGTCTCCACGGATTCCACCTCTTCCAGAGGAATCGGGTTTTCGGCAAATTTCAGATCGAGAAGGCCGCGGAGCGTGCAGAGATTTTTGGCCTGCTGGTTGACGGCATCCGAGTAACCCCGGAAAAGCTGGTAATTGCCGGTACGGGTCGAAGCCTGAAGCTTGTGGATCGTCTCCGGATTAAAAAGATGGTATTCCCCGTCTTTACGCCATTGATATTGGCCGCCGACATCCAAAGTTTGTCCGTTGACCTGGCGGTCCGGAAATGCGTGGCGATGACGGCGAGTGACTTCGTCGGCTAACTGTTCGAGGCCGATGCCCGCGATACGTGAAGGCGTCCAGGTGAAATACTTGTCGACCAGGGCTTGATTCAGTCCCACAGCTTCAAAGATCTGAGCGCCGCAATAACTCTGGATCGTCGAAATGCCCATCTTCGACATTGTTTTGACCACACCCTTGGTCACGGCTTTCACGTAATTTTTAACCGCTGTCTTGTGATCAACGCCTTTTAACAGGCCCTGGCGGATCATGTCGTCCAGAGTCTCGAAGGCTAAGTAAGGATTGATGGCGCCGGCGCCATAGCCGATCAAAAGCGCGAAGTGGTGGACCTCACGCGGTTCACCGGACTCCAGAATAATCCCCACCTTTGTCCGCGTGCCTTCCCGGATCAGATGATGGTGCAAACCCGCGACCGCCAGCAATGCAGGAATAGCGGCGTGCTCGTGACTGATTCCTCTGTCTGAAAGCACAATTAAATTCGAGCCGTTTTTAATCGCTCTGCTGGCCAGCTCGTACATTTTTTCAAGAGCCGCCTCAAGAGCCTCTCCGCCTCCGTCCGCGGAGTAAAGAATCGGCAGGGTAACCGATTTGAAATCGCGGTGATTGATGTGCCTGAGCCGTTCAAAATCTTCGTTGCTGAGAATCGGACTCTTGAGCCGGATCTGCCTGCAGCTCTTGGGCTCGGGTTTCAGCAAGTTGCGCTCGGGTCCGATGTTGGTTTCCGAAGACGTGACGATTTCTTCGCGGATACAGTCGATCGGCGGATTAGTCACTTGGGCAAAAAGCTGTTTGAAGTAATTGTAAAGGAGGTGGGGCTTGTTGGAGAGAACAGCCAGCGGCGTATCGGTTCCCATCGAACCGACCGGTTCCACTCCGTCACGGCCCATCGGGGCCATGATGACGCGCAAATCTTCAAAAGTGTAGCCGAAAGCCTGCTGACGCAGCAGGATCGTCTTATGCTCGGGCTCATGGACATGCGGAGCTTCCGGAAGGCTCTCAAGATGCACCAAGTTATCCTTGAGCCATTCACGGTATGGATGCTCGCGGACAATCTTTTGTTTAATTTCTTCGTCGGCGACGATGCGGCCCTCGCGGGTGTCGATGAGAAACATACGGCCGGGCTGAAGACGTCCTTTTTCCAAGACGCGTTCGGGCGCGATTTCCAGAACGCCTACCTCGGAGGCCATCACGACCAAATCATCTTTCGTGACATAATACCGCGAGGGTCTCAAGCCGTTACGGTCCAGAATGGCTCCGATCTGAATTCCGTCGGTGAAGACAATCGAGGCCGGGCCGTCCCAGGGCTCCATGAGGCTGGCGTGATACTCGTAAAAAGCCTTCTTCTCATCACTCATACCTTCATGATTCGACCAAGGCTCGGGAATCATCATCATCACCGCATGGGGTAATGAACGTCCGCCCAGGACCAAAAACTCAAGGCAGTTGTCAAACATCGCTGAATCGCTTCCGTCCGGGGCAATCACCGGAAGAAGTTTCTTCATATCGGGGCCGAAAAGCTCGGACGCGCACATCGCCTGCCGGGCATGCATCCAGTTGACGTTGCCGCGCAGGGTGTTGATTTCTCCGTTGTGGGCAATAAATCTGTAAGGATGAGCCCGATCCCAGCTCGGGAAGGTATTCGTGCTGAAGCGGGAGTGCACCAGCGCCAGAGCGCTCTTGAGGTTCGGGTCTCCGAGCTCGGGATAAAATTCTCCGACCTGCTCAGACATCAGCATTCCCTTGTAGATGAGCGTGCGGTGAGAAAAGCTCGGGATATAAAAATATTTTCCGCTCTTCACGCCAGCGTAACGGATTTCGTTCTCGGCCCGCCGGCGGATCACATAAAGCTTGCGCTCGAATGCCAAGGGATCCGTCATGCCCGCATCGCGGCCGACAAAAATTTGTTTTACGACAGGCTCTTCGGAACGGGCCGTCGGTCCCATCGTGGAGTTGTCCGTCGGCACTTTGCGCCAGCCGAGAAGCTTCTGCCCCTCTTCCTGAATGATCTTCTCAAGAGTCTTTTCCGCGGCTTTGCGGTCTTCTTTATCCGACGGAAGGTAAACCATGCCGACGCCGTATTGACCTTCTGCGGGAAGCTGTATCCCGATGCCCGCACACGCCTCTTGGAGAAATTCGTGAGGTACCTGGATGAGGATGCCGGCTCCGTCGCCGGTGTTGGCCTCGCAGCCGCATGCGCCGCGATGCCGGAGATTGTTGAGGACCGTCAAGGCCTGCTGAACAATTTCATGAGATTTCTTTCCCTTGATGTGGGCGACAAAACCCACACCGCAGGCATCGTGTTCGAATTGGGGATCGTAAAGACCTTGTTTTTGCATAGCGCTTTATGAAGTCCTTTTCTGGGGTTGGGTATTTTCTTGCATTTCAGGAGCAGTGTCAAAAGTTTTTTGCGTTTGACGCCGGGCGGGCAGAGCCCTATGCTCTTCTTAAAGGGGGTAGCCCTGGGTGAAACAACGAATCTTTTTCCTGCCGCTTTCAAGCTGGGCTCTTTACGATCTGGCCAACACCCTTTTTTCCGCGGTCGTTCTGACGGTGTACTTTCCCCTCTACCTGACCTCGCTGACGGGATCCAATTCGGTTTTAGGCGCCGTGACGACCGGCTCCATGATCCTGGCCGGAATCATGACGCCATGGGCAGGAGCTCTCACCGACAGAACCGGAAAGACGAAACTCTACCTTCTCTATTCCACAGTGTGCTGCACCGGCTCTCTGGCTGTTCTGTCTGTTTTTAGAACACCCCTTCCGCTGCTGACGGCTTTTGTCGCCGCTTGTTTTTTTTATCACGCTTCGCTGGTTTTCTATAACGCTCTGCTGCCCTGCGCCGCGCCGCCGGAAAAACAAGGCTTCGCCTCGGGACTCGGAACCGGGCTGGGCTACCTGGGAGTTGTTCTGGCCTTGCCGATCATGAATCAAATCGACAAGGCTTACGGCGTTTCGGCTGTCTTTCTTGCCTGCGCCTTTTGGTTTCTGATCCTGAGCCTTCCCCTCTTTCTTTTTGTTCCGGAGCGGGCCGTCTCAAAACCGCAGCGGCCCGCGGCCGGAGACTTCAGGCGGGAGTGGTCCGCCGTGTTCGCCTCTGTCGGATCACTTCCTCAATCTCCAAAACTCATGTTCTTTCTGGCCGGAAATTTTTTTCTCGTCGATGCCGTCAACAGCGTCATTTTCTGGCTGTCCGTCTATATCCGGGACATTTTCAACCCTCCGCAGGATCAGCTCATTTTTGTGCTGACGGGACTCAACGTCAGCGCTTTCTTATCGGGGCTGGTCAGCGGTTTTCTTTGTGACCGCTTCGGATCCCTCAAAATCCTCATTCTCTCGGGGGTCTCACTTCTCGCCACGCTGATTGGACTGACTCAGCCCTTGAGTTTTCCGGTTTTTACAGCCGTTTGTTTCGCCGGCGGATCCTTCGCTCTCGCCGGCACATGGACGGCGGGAAGAAAGGCCGTCATGGAACTTTCACCTGCGGAAAAAACCGGAGAGTACTTCGGACTTTACGGCCTGACGACCAAAATTTCAGTAGGGGGGAGTTTTCTTTACAGCCTCGCCTCTGACGCCTTCGGCATGCGCCAGGGGCTGGGAGTTTTGATTGTCTCGGCGGCGCTGGGCACAGTGCTTTTAGTCCGCTCTGCCTTATGCGGCCGCTGTTCTCAAGGAAATCTCAGGCTTTGAGCTTCCGGTCCAGATCGCCGGATTGAGCCATGCGGTGGAGGTCATCGCATCCGCCGACGAATTCATTTCCGATAAAAATCATGGGAACCGTCATCCATCCTGTCTGAGATTGAAGTTTTTCCCGGGTCGGGCCGTCCTCGGTCAAATCAATTTCCTGAAAATCGATGTGCCGGTTCTTGAGCAGATTCTTAGCTTTCGTGCAGTAGGGACAATATTGCGTCGTGTAGATTTTGACTTTGGCACTCATCTTTTCCTCCGGCCCTTTAGGCGACTTGCGCAATTCGGATAAGGACTTCTTCAATCACCCGGTTCGGCGTCGAGGCCCCGGCGGTCAGACCGATCCGCACCTCTCCCGAGGGAAGCCATCCCAGGGTTTCCAAAATATCCTGCGCCATGACTTTCTTATGACGGATGACTTCGCGCGAAAGGATGCACTCTGCGTCCTGCACGTGATAGGCCGGGCAGTGTTCCAGTGAGATTTCAACCAGGTGCCCGGTGTTGCTCGAGTTATAACCGCCGACCACAATCATGAGATCCACGCCGGCGCGGACAAGCTTCAGCACGGCATCCTGGCGGTCCTGCGTCGCCGAACAAATCGTGTCAAAGTGTTTGAAGCGCTCAAGAGCTCCCGATTCGCCGTGCCGGCGCACCATGGCTTCGCGCAGCTGATTGGCAATTCCGAGCGACTCGCTTGAAAGCATCGTTGTCTGGTTCGCGCACCCGATCCGCCCGAGATCTTTCTCAGGATCAAAGCCGGCCGAGACGGCATGCCGAAGCGAGGCCATAAAAGCCTCGTGGGAGACCCGGCCCTCAATACATCCGCAAACAATCTCCGCCTGAGCATGGTCTCGAACAATCACATAGCGTCCGGCGCGGGAACTGGTGGCCAATGTCTCCTCATGATCAAACTGCCCGTGAATGATCGATGTGAAACCGTCACGGTTGTAGGACTCCACCCGCTTCCAAACGCTCATAACGGATCCGCACGTCGTGTCGACCAGAACGCAGCCCCGTCTTTGAAGCTTCTCCAGTTCCGCCGTCGGATTTCCGAAAGCGGGAATCAGCACAACGTCCTCAGGGCAGAGATCTTCGGCCGTAACACCCTGCCCTTGCCGGCGGGACAGAAATTCGATCCCCAATTCCTGGAGTTTGGCATTCACGCGCGGGTTATGAATGATCTCATTGGTTAAAAAAATCCTCCGGTCCGGAAATTTTGCGCGGGTCTCATAGGCATAATCAATCGCACGGTCGACCCCGTAGCAAAAACCGAACTCTTCTGCCAGACGGAAAGTGAGACGTCCGGAACGGTGGATAAATCCTTCGCTTTTAATCCGCTCAATCAGCGGGCTGCTGTAGGCTTGCCTGAGCTGGGGATCAATTTCCTTTTTGAGGCCGAAACTTTTGCGGATGATCTCCGCCTTGAGCGGCTCGGGAGAGGCCATGGGATTTTCCTCACCGTTCACAGAGACGCCGTCGGGAGCTGCTTGATCGAGACCCCCGCGGCGCGCAGAAGGTGGAGGGACGTTTCGCTCATCGGATACTGGACGTTGAAAACAACTTCGCGGATTCCCGCGTTGATAATCATTTTGGTGCACATCAAACAGGGAGAAAAGGTGGTGTAGAGCACCGAATCCTTGATGCAGACCCCATGATAAGCCGACTGCACAATAGCGTTTTCCTCAGCATGGGAACAGAGACATTCGTCAAGACCTTTACCCGAACTGTCAATCGCGTTGCAGCGCGGACAGCCGCCCTCACTGCAGTTCTTCACACCCCGGGGTGTCCCGTTGTATCCCGTCGCGATAATACGCTTCTCCTTGGTAATCACGGCAGCGACCTTGCGCTTGATGCAGTTGGAACGCAGCGCCACAACTTTTGCAATCCCCATGAAATACTCATCCCAATCGGGCCGGTTCTGCTTCTTCGAGAAATCCAGCAGAACTTCTTTGACCTGGTCATGGAGCATCTTGATGGGCCCCGTATTCTCAAGGGTAACGTCCGCCATCGAAATAGCCCGGTCGAGCTGCTGATCGCTGGCATTCTCGCTCACAGCCTCGCGTTTTTCGAGGGCAAGAAACTCCTCAAAGGTCACGGGATCCTTTTCGCGCGCGCGCTGACGGAGCCTCTCAAAACGCAGCCTTTCGGGCGCCTTCACATTGGCCAGCAAAAAATCCGATCGCCGGCGCAGAACCTGAATCTCGTTGGGATGCCGGACAGAATCAATCACATAGTGCTTTTCGGGATCGAGGCGGGAGAAAATTTTTTCGGCCAGTGCGCCGGGGCCCAGATCGCGGCGCAATCGGTTTCCCATTTCGACCAGCACTTCACGGGAAACCGCGAGACCCTCTTTCTGGGCTTCTTCACGAAGAACGTCAGAAAGGGAGTAGTAACAAAACCCGCGGTCCTGGAGATATTTTGCGACTTCGCCTTTGCCGGCGCCGTTTTTTCCTGTCAGACCAATGATCATGGCGTCATGATAACGGAAGCGGCCCCGTGAGGCAAGGGGCACGATCGCATGAAAAAGCCCTCTTAGCGCCTGCTTCGGGCGGGGGGCACAAGGCTTTCTGCTTCAGGGGGGAGAAAAAAGGTGCTTCCTCGATGCCTTTCCGTCAGTTCAAGAACTGAAAACGCTCTGCCCTCGATCATCTCGGGGGCAGCAAAAACTTGGCGGCAATCCGAGTCCCGTGCTCCGGTAATGCTTCCCGCGAAAGCTACACTCTGCTTTTCGAGATAAAAAACAGCATTCTCGATGTCCTCCACAAGAATCGCAGCATGGCAGACCGGCTTTTCACCGAAAACCCGGAGCCATTCCGAGATCGGTGAATCCTGCCCGCGGGCGGATTCAGAAGCCTGCTCGATAAAAATCGCGGGGTATCCGGCTTTGCGGTAAAGCTTCCCCCATCCGCGGGCGTTTTCAAGAACTCCGAAAATCTCATCGGACTCATAACCCAGGCTGAGGAACTCACGGGCTCTTGTCTGGACATCCTTCGTGCGGAAGGACAGACGTTCGACGAGGGGCCTCAGACCGGTTCCGACGACACGCAGGCCGTCGGCCAGGGTTTTGGCAGCCCGATTACGGGAGACAAACTCCTCGAGGTAGGTTTTAATCAAAAGCTCCAGGGGATCCTGCATCCTGAGGTCCTCAAATAAAAACACCGCCGGGGATCCGGCGGTGTCTCAGGTTCGAAACGCTTACTGAACCAGTTTGTTGCCCGGTTTACGGGGCGGATCATCCTTGGGCCGTTCAGCGACTTTAGGGTTCTGCTTGAACGCTTCTGCGTTTTCAGCATTCACCTTCGCCCAATCCGGGCTGTAGTCTTCCGACTCCACAATCGCGCCGATCGGGCATTCCGGCAGGCAAGCGCCGCAGGTGATGCAGATCGTGGGATCGATCACCATGAACTCTTCGCCTTTGTATTCCCCGGGATAGATACAGTCCACCGGACAAACAGCTACGCAGGAACCGTACCTTTCGCCCAGACACTTCTCAGTAATCACATACGCCATGTTCAACCGCTCCTTTCTTTCTTTATAAATGCGTCGAATGGTCTGACATTTAACGTCAAGTTCCGCCGGAAATAAAGCGAAATATCACAGCCCCTTTTCTCGGGCCATTTGCGCCAGGCGTTCCACACGGTCTTCGGTCCTGGGGTGCGTCAAGAAAAGCGTCTCGAAACCGCCCGGCTTCAGCGGATTGATAATGAACAAATGAGCGGTCGCGGGTTCGGCCTGCCGCATCGGGAGTTTCCTGGCCGAGGACTCGAGCTTTCTCAGTGCACTTGCCAAATAGAGGGGATTGCCGCAAAGCTCCCCGCCTCCGCGGTCAGCTTCATACTCCCGAGTCCTGGAAATCGCCAGCTGGATCAGCAAGGCCGCCGCGGGAAGGATCATGGCCGCCAAGAGCGTACCCAGCGGGTTGGATCCGCTTGAATGAGCGTTTTGTTTCCTGTTTCCCCCGGCCAGCAGGAACGTCCAGCGGATCCCCGAAGCCAGCATGCTGATCGCGCCCGCTAAGACGGCCGCAATCGCGGCTGTCAGGGTGTCGCGGTGCACGATATGGGTCATCTCGTGCGCAAGAACTCCCTCGAGTTCCTCGCGGTTGAGAAGTTCAAGGATTCCCGCCGTCACCGCCACTGCCGCATGGGCGGGATCGCGTCCGGCCGCGAAGGCATTCGGCGAGGCCGAGGGAATCACATAAAGCGCCGGCATCGGAACCTTGGCGCGGGATGCCAATTCGCTCACGATCGAAAAAAATTCGGGAGCCTCGGCCTCCGTAACCCTCTGAGCCCGGTAGAGGCCGAGAACAATTTTATCGCTGAACCAAAACGCCCCAAAGTTCATGACACAGGCCGCCGCAAAAGCCGCCAGCATCCCCGAATCGCCGCCGGCCGACCGCCCGAGAAGAACAAGCAGGACCGTCAGAAGACTCAGAAGAAAAACCGTTTTAAAAATGTTGTTCATGCGGCTCCGGGTCCCGGGGTTTCAGCCGTTACGCGGTCTTCACGTCCAGCTTCTTGAGATCCCGCACCAGCTGTTCAGGATTACGGAAGCGAATGCCGTACATCCCGACGGCTCTTGCTCCGCGGATGAATTCTATTTTGTCATCCACAAAAACAGTATGTTCAGCCTTAAGGCGGACCGCCTTGAGAACCCTCTCATAAATGAGAGCGTCAGGTTTGCGGGCGCCCACCTCATGGGAAGGAAAGGTCCGGGTGAAATGCCTCAGGATCCTGAAATTCTTTTTGATGTAATCGAAGTGCATTTTGTTCGTGTTGGAAATCAGGTAAAGCGGATAGTGCTTCTTGAGACGTGCCAGAAGTTCATCCATGCCTTCATTTTCCCAAAAAATATCGTTCCAGTAATGCTTGAAGGTCTTGAAATCGACCGGCGTTTTGAGCACCTTCAGAGAGTGTTCATAAAATTCCCGGCACGTAATTTCTCCGCGGGTATAAGCCTTCTCCGTCTGGGAAGTAAAAAAATGCTCCCAGGCCCGCGTCATGTTGACGCCGCATTCCTCGGCAAAACGCAGCGCTGACTTCTTTGCGTCAAAATTCAGGAGAACGTTGCCGAGATCGAAAATGACTGAGTGAATTTCAGGTTTTTCTTTCGCCATGATGACCTGCTTTCGAAGGTTAGAGGATGCGCGGCCGGGCTGGACCTCTTTAACTCAAAGCTTGAGGACGAGGCATTTCGCGGCGCCGCCGGCCTTGATGAATTCCGAGAAATCGAGAGCATACACAGCATACCCTCTTTTTTCAAGCTCCTTGGAGACGTTCGGACACCCGGACGGCAAAACGACATTCTGTCCCGCCACAACGGCATTGCAGGCAAATCTCAAAGCTTCCTCCTCGGAAACCCGGATGGGATCCGGGACGGTCTCCCAGAGAATCATTTGAGAGCAGGACTCGAAGGCCGGAAAAAAAACAAGGGCGCTTTGGCTGTCGATAGGCGCGAAACAGGTGTCGAGATGATAAAAGCGTTTGTCGCAAAGCTCGAGAGCGAAATAGTCGGAGCGGAGGATCCCCGCCGCCTGTTCGTGCGCTTCGAGATCAGAACGGAAATGGTAGCCCGTATAGAGTTCCTCTCCCATCGACAGAGCGTCTCCCTCTCCCTCAAAACAGAAAGGAAGATCCAGCGTCTTGACTCTGTAGCCCCGGCTTTTAAACCATTTCTCAAAATGGGCTTCTTCACCGCGCCTCTCCTTAAAACGGAAATGACTGCGGACAAAAATACGCTCACGCACGAGCCCCGCGTTGGCGGTGAAGACAAGATCCGGCAATCCGGGAGCGGGCGCAAGAAGCTCAACCTGGGCGTCAAGAGGCCCGCTCAGGAGCTCGTAGTAGGCTCTCCATTGGGCTTCGGCCCTCTTACGGTCGACCAGCCTCTCCACACTCATCCACGGATTGATTTCGTAGGCCACCTCGAAATAATCGGGCGGACACATCAAGAAACGGCTTTGCTGCAAATCTCCTCCTTAAAAAAACTGCGGGAATTCCGCTGCGGGATCACCGCCGCCGCTCTGGGGCTAACGTCTCACCCGGCCTCCCGCAGCTCTTACTCATAACCGAGCTTGCGGAGCGCGCCGGGGTCTGACTTCCAATCCGGAACGACCTTGACCCATAATTTAAGAAAAACTTTTTTGCCCAGAAACGCTTCAATATCTTCGCGGGCCGCCTGGCCGATTTCTTTCATCTTGAGCCCCCCTTTGCCGATCACGATGCCTTTTTGGGATTCCCGCTCCACACTGAAAGACGCGTGAATCTCCGCGATTCCATCAGGGCGCTCTTCGAATTTTTCGATAGTGACGGTCGTCCCGTAGGGAATTTCTTCGGACGTAAAGTGATAGATCTTCTCGCGGATCAGCTCCGACACAATCGAACGTTCGGTCTGATCCGAAATCTGATCTTCAGGAAAAAGAGGGTCGCCCGCCGGAAGAAGCTCGAGGGTTTTCTTCAGAAGCACATCCGTCTGGGTTCCCAGCTTGGCCGAAATCGGAATCATGTCGGCAAACGCGTATTCCTTGGAATAAAAATCCAGGACGGGAAGAACCTCCGGCTTGGGGAATCGGTCCACCTGATTGATCAGAAGAATGATCGGCAGCTCTGTGCGGCGCAGCGTCTGCAGAATCGCAAGATCCCCCGTATCAATCTCGCCCGGTAGAACGAGCCAGTAAAGAAGATCCGCGCCTTCCATGGCTTTCTCCACTTCCTTGAGCATCCAGTGACCGAGTTTGTCCTTGGGTTTGTGAAGTCCCGGGGTATCCAGAAAGATCACCTGCCCCTCGGGCCGCGTTAAAATGCCCTGAACCGCTCCGCGCGTTGTTTGAGGTTTCGGAGAAACCCCGGCAATTTTGGCGCCGATCAGCTGATTGAGAAGCGTCGACTTTCCCACGTTCGGGCGTCCGACAATCGAAACATAACCGCACTTTTTAGAACTCACCTGAATTCTCCTTTTTGGGTGTGACTAGGGTACCGATCGTTTCAATCTGACTCGTAATTCCGCCGGCTATTTTTTCAGGCGCCTGAACGATGGCCGAGGGGGTCTGCACCAAAACTGACGGGGCTTTGACCACAACGGTTTTGGTCTGTTCGACCAGCGCCGCCGGAGTTTGCGTCAAAAGTTTCAATCCTCCCTGAAGCCGGGAGCCAAGCGCGTCCTGAAAAGCCTTGCTGAAAGCTTTGTAGAAATAAAACTGCGGATCCGTGATATCTCCGGCCACCGGAACCTTCAGAAGAATCTCTTTCTCGTTCTGAAGAAAGCCGAGCGCCCCCGTCATCGGGAGCCCCCAAAGAAGGTCTGCGCCCTTGACCGCGGGGACAACCTTGAGTCCGTAGAGCCGGAGTTCGCTTTGAGATTCCACTTTTTTCTCACGGCAAATCATCCGCATACGCCAATCGAAACGCCCTTCCTCGATCAGGATCGGCAGATCGCTCCAAAAACGCCGGTAATCGAACATCTGACCGCCCCGAATGCGGCCTTCGAGATCAAAGCTGACTCTTCCGGTCGGAAAATTGGCTTTGCCGTGAACCTCGGCGGCGGCCGGAAAACTCTCTCCAATCAGGCCCCGCAGATGCACGGTCTGCTTAAGATCCGAAGGGTTGCCGGCGGGCCAGACAAATCCGCTCATCCCGCCGTCAAGATCACGGAAAACAAAACGGTTCGCTGAATCACTGGAGCGCTGGTCATCGTAGATGAAAACCCCGCGTCTTATCGAGATGAAATCAATCCGCACTTCCCACTCGGTCGGCTTCTCCTCGGCCTGGCGCTCCTGCTTCTTCTTTTTTTTCCGGGCCTTCATGTAACGGATCCAATCCCGGAGATTCGATGAGCTTTCTTCGCTGAAAGCCCGGCGCTCGATCAAGTAGTAGGGTTCGTTCATCTCGATACGGCTGATCAAAACTTTTTTGCGGAGCAGGGCCGGAAAATCGACATGAAAATCCAGTTCACGCACAGACAGGTGCGGCGAGTAAGAATACCCCGGCTGATTGACAAAACTCACCCCGCGCGCGCTCACCCGCCCCGTGAACAGATCCGCCCTCAACGAGTTGACTTTGAAAGTCATGCCGAAGAGACGCCGCAAGGACGATTCAAGGTAGGGATCCAGCAGAGCGCCTGCGATGCGGTCGGAGAAGGTGAAGGCTGCCGTGAGAGCAAGCAGAAAAACAAGCACAAAACGGCGCATCAGGTGCCGCGGAGGTTTTCTGCTTCGGCGACCCGGGACACCCCCAGAACGAACGCGGCAATGCGGTTGGAAAGTTTGTTTTTTTTAGCCGTATCTTTCATTTCCCAATAAGCGCGGCCGAGAATCTTTTTTAACTCTGCATTCACATGGTATTTCTCCCAGGAATACTGCTGAAGATTCTGCACCCACTCAAAATAGGAAACGATCACGCCGCCGGCATTGGCAAGAACGTCGGGAATCACGGCGATCGCGTTGGACTGAAAAACCTCGTCCGCTTCGGGACTGGTCGGCCCGTTGGCGCCTTCCAGAATCACACGGGCGCGCACCTTGGCGGCATTTTTCCGATGAAACACGCCGCCGAGGGCCGCGGGAATCAGGATATCGCACTTGAGCGCGAGCATCTCCTCATGAGTCATTTTTTCTGCTTTGGCATAATCCGTCAACTCCCCGCCGTGATTGACAAAATTCATGAGTTCGCCGATATCCAGACCCTTGGGATCATAGAGCGCGCCCTTCACATTCGAAACCGAGAGAATTTTAACGCCTTTTTCCCAGAGCAAATACGCGGCCCAGGAACCGACGTTTCCAAACCCTTGAATCACACACGTTGTCTTGGGAAGAGATAAACCCAGATCCTCGCAAATCATCTCCCCGACCAGACTCACTCCGCGGCCGGTCGCCTCCTCACGCTCCCTCACGCCCCCGAGAGCCGGAGGCTTGCCCGTCACCACCGCGGGCGAATGTCCGTGCGTGATCGAATACTCGTCCATGATCCAGGCCATCACCTGGGCGTTCGTCCCGACATCAGGCGCCGGGATGTCTTGGTAAGGCCCGATAGCCCCCGCAAGATTGTTGATGTAAGTTCGGGTCAGAGTCTGCAGCTCCCGGGGTGAAAACTCCTTGGGATTGCAGGCGACTCCCCCCTTCGCTCCTCCGAAAGGAATATTGACCAGCGCCGTTTTCCAACTCATCAGGGAAGCCAGGGCGCGGACATCATCCAGGTCGGTGTCGGGATGATAGCGGATACCGCCCTTGTAAGGACCGCGGGCGCCGCTGTGCTGAACCCGGTAGCCTTCGAAAATTTTGAGTTCTCCGCTATCGAGGCGAACGGGCACCGCCACTTTAATCTCACGCCAAGGCTCAGTCAAAAGCCTGCGAAGCGAGGGCTTGTAATCCAGAAAATCAAACGCTTGCCCAAGGTAATCATTGACGCTTTCAAACGCATTGGTCTTGGGAGGCGTCTTCTTCGATTGCGGGAATTGACTCATAGAGTCTTGAACTCCTTTACCATGACAAGGACTTCACGTACAAGTTGACGGATGCCCGAGGCCGCCTCTCCAATATTTTGGGCGAGCATGTACGCGGGCGTGGAGACAATCCGGTTTTGTTTATCGGCACAAACGCCGTGAACATCACACACTTCATGGCGGTGGCCCAGAGCGGTGATCACTTCAGCGGTCGAAGCATCCGAACCGATCGTCAGCTTCAGGTTTTTGCCCTCAAAAACTTTCGCCAGAAGGACGGGCGCGATGCATACCGCCCCAATCGGTTTGCCGGCGGCGTGCATGCGCCGGATCAGCGTTTCCGTCGAACTCTCAACGGCCGCCTGCAGGCCGTCGAAGGCAAAGGTGCAGAGATTTTTAACGACCCCGTAGCCTCCCGGAAAAATAAGCGCATCAAGATCCTCGGCCCGCGCCTCGTGAAGCGGAGTCACTTTCCCCCGGGCGATGCGGGCAGATTCCGTCAGGACCGAGCGCTTTTCCTGCGCGGCCTCTCCCGTCCTATGATTGATGACGTGCGCAAGCTCGATCTCAGGGGCCAGACAAACCGCCTCGGCTCCAGCCTCACAGAGAGCCAGAAGAACAGCCGCAGACTCATGAATCTCCGCCCCGTCAAAGACACCGCATCCGGAAAGCACAACGCCTACTCTCATTTTTTTACCCCCTTGCGTCCGCTGTTTCGGGACTCTTCGTCCCGGCAAGCCGAAAGAATTTCAACCAACCGGTCAATCTCCTCCGGCGTATTATAAAAGTGCGGCCCGATCCGGAGCCCTCCTCCCCTGGGGGAAACAAAAACACCCCGGGCTAGAAGCCTCTTCCAGACCCGGACGGCGGCGTTCATCTCGGCGATTACAATCCCCGAACGGAAACGCTCCTCACGGGGAGAAAGAACCCGAAAACCCCGGTCTTCCAGCCTCTCAGCCGCATAAGCGGAAAGCTCCAGAATGCGCCTGAAGATTTTTTCGATCCCGATGTCCATAAGATACTCGATCGCGGCGCCCACGGCAAAGATAGCCGGAAATCCCGGCACTCCCATCTCGTAGCGCGCGGCCTCGCTGCGGATCGCCGTCTTTCGGTTCTTCATGGCGTCAGGGTCCTTGACGCTGCGCCAGCCGATCGATGCCGGTTTGAATTTCCGGAGAATTTCCGAACGGATATACATCAAACCTCCGCCGTAGCCCGCCATGAGCCACTTGTAACTGTTCGAGCAAACGATGTCGGCGTTACAGGCTTTGACATTGAACGGAACGGCGCCCAGCGACTGAGTCGCATTGACGACCAGGTAACGGCGGCCCTTCATTTGCCCGAGCGCCTCCAAATCCTGACGGAATCCCGTCGCATACTGAACCGAACTCGTCACGATGGTTTTGACTTCGGGCCGAAGCTGGCGCTGCAGATCCTCCAGCGCAAGGATGCCGCCGGCGCGGGGCTTTTGATAAAAGATCTTCGCTTTTCTCCAAATCCAGGGAAGGGTGCTGGAGGGGAATTCGCAAACGTTGGTCAGAACAGAACCTTCACCGGCCAGCATTTCAGCGGCCGCATTCACCGCCTGCGAGGTACTGGAAACAAAGGCGATTTCTTCAGGTTCGGCATGGATAAATTTCGCGGCAGCCGCCCGGCACCGTTCGGCTCTTTTCATCCAGCGCGGCCATGCAAAATCAGCTTCTAGAGCATTTTCCCGAAGAGCTTCCTGCATGCGGATCCGCACAGGTTCTGCCAGGGGACCACCGGCCGCATGGTCCAGATAAAGGCCGCTTCGGGTGAGCGGAAAGTCCCTGCGGATTTTTTCCCAGAAAGAACTCATGCCTCTAGCCTTTCGCTCCGCGGGAAAACTGCGCCGCCGCCAGGCTCAGCGGGATCAGAAGCGGACCTTAATAACGCGCCACAGCGGGGTCGATGCGGTCCGACCAGTGGTCGATGCCCCCCGCAACATTCTTGAGTTTCTTGAATCCCCGGGACTGAAGCATCTGAAGAGCGCGGCGGCTTCGTCCTCCGTGATGACAAATCGCCACGATCTCCTTTTCCCGGTAGGGCTCCAATTCTCCGGCGCGGTCCGGAATCGCGCCGAGCGGGATTAAGCGGGCCCCCTCAATGCGGGCAATTTGATACTCGAAAGGTTCACGGACATCGAGAAAGAAAAAATCTTCGCGCTGATCAAGCTTCTTTTTCAATTCCTCGACAGAGATATCCGCGATGCCGTCGGAGGCGCCTCCGCGGGTCAAACCGCAGAACTGATCATAATCGATTAAGCTCGTGATCACGGGGTTTTTCCCGCACACGGGGCAGTTGGGATCTTTCTTCAGTTTGAGTTCACGAAAGGTCATCTGAAGAGCGTCATAAACGAGGAGCCGTCCCACGAGCGTGCGCCCGATACCGCAGAGAATTTTAACGGCTTCCGTCGCCTGAATCAGCCCGATCACGCCCGGAAGAATTCCCAGCACGCCGCCTTCGGCACAGCTCGGCACCATCCCGGGAGGAGGCGGTTCGGGGTAAAGGCACCGGTAACAAGGCCCTTCATCCGCCTTGAACACCGTCGCCAGGCCATCAAAGCGGAAAATCGAGCCGTAAATGTTCGGCTTGTTGAGAAACACGCACGCGTCACTCGTCAAGTAGCGGGTGGGGAAATTGTCCGTACCGTCGATCACCAAATCGTAATCGCGGATGATTTCCAGGGCATTGGCAGAGGTGATCTTGACTTCATATTTCACGACTTTCGTGTCGGGATTCATGGCCTTGATGCGTTTCTCAGCTGAATCGATCTTCGGTGTTCCAATGGCATCATTGGTATGAATAATCTGACGCTGAAGGTTGGAAAGATCGACTTTATCAAAATCCACAAGTCCCAGGGTTCCGACACCCGCGGCAGCCAGGTAGAGCGCAATCGGGGAACCCAGCCCTCCGGAACCGATCAGCAGGACTTTCGAGCGCAGGAGCTTTTTCTGACCTTCCTCGCCTATTTCCGGCAGAATAAAATGGCGGCTGTAACGCGTCAGCTGTTCTGAAGTTAATTCCATATCCTTGGATTCCATACTCGGACCTCTTCTAGCGGGGATTCAGCCCCTGTTGAAAAATCGGCTCTTCTTTGAAAAGCCTGCTTAAAGCCATGATTTGATTCTGCGTCAATTCCGGCGATTCTGAGGCCTCGGCGTTATCCCGGGCCTGCTGAGCTTGCTTGATCCCCACAAGGACCGAGGCAATTTCACCGCGGGAGAGAACAAACTCCAGGGCCGCTTTGGGCCATCCCGCTTTGGGAACGACCCCGCAGAGGAGCCTGAATTTTTCTTCGTCCGCGCGGAGTTTGTCAGCGTGCCAGCGCCGGCGGTGATCCCCCTTGGGAAACTCGAAATCGGCCGGGTACTTCCCGCTCAGCCATCCCGAGGCCAAAGGCTCACGGGCAGCTAAGGCCGTCTTCTTTCGGACAGCTTCGGCGAAAACCGCTTCCATCCGGGTATCCATCACGTTGAAGGGAATCTGAAGCGCCTCGACCTCCGGGAACTCAAGCGCAGACTGAGCTTCTTCGACCCGATGAACCGAAATGCCTCCGAAGCGGATTTTGCCAGCCTTCTTGAGTTCCTTGAGAACATCAGCCGCTTCCCCGCTCTGAATCAACTCCAGCGGCGGATTGTGAAGCCAAAAAAGATCGACCGCCTCCGCTTTCAAGCGGCGCAAACTTCTCTCGAGAGCAAAACCCAGGTAGGCGGCGTCGAAACGCTTGCGGACCGGAGCCTGGTAGAAATCCCAGCCCGCTTTGGTTGCGACACAAACGTCACCGCGAGGCTTGCCTTTCAGGAATTGGGCCAGCAGCGATTCGCTTCGCCCTTTGCCGTAGCTGTCAGCTGTGTCAAAGAAATTGATTCCCCGATCCCAAGCCGCCTCTAGAGCTTCGAGGGACTCCCGGTCAGACGTTGGGCCATAAGCGTCCCCGCCTATGGCCCACGCGCCAAAACCGATTTCAGAGACTTTGAGCCCTGAACGCCCTAACTCCCGGTATTTCACAGCGGGTCAGCTGACCGCAACTCCCTGGCGGAGAGTCTTGCCGGTCGACTTGAGATCATCGCAGGCTTGCCTGACCCGATCCGCCATGGCCACCTCGGCGGCCTTCAGATAGACGCGCGGATCATAGACCTTCTTATTTCCGACCTCGCCGTCGACTTTCAGGACGCCGTCGTAATTTTTGAACATATGATCGACGATGGGACGCGTAAAAGCATACTGACAGTCGGTATCGATGTTCATCTTGATCACACCGTACTCAAGCGTTTCATGGATCTCTTCGATCGACGAACCTGAGCCGCCGTGAAAAACAAGGTAGAACTTGGAGTCGGGACCATGCGCCTTCATGACGGCATCCTGCCCCTGCTTCAGAATGACAGGCTTCAGCTTGACATTACCCGGCTTGTAGACACCGTGGACATTGCCGAAGGTCGCGGCAAACATGTACCTGGAGCCTTTCACGGCATTCAGACGATTAGCGACTTCCACCATGTCTTCAGGGGTCGTGTAGAGCTTCTCAGCCGGCGCATCTTCCGTGTTCACGCCGTCTTCCTCGCCGCCGACGACTCCCGCTTCGACCTCGAGGATGATCTCGTTCTTGGCGCAGCGTTCGAGAAGTTTCACGGCGATGTCCATGTTCTCTTTCAGGGGAAGTTCACTGCCGTCGAACATGTGGCTGTTGAAAAGATTGGGAAGACCCGCGGCCCGCCTCTTTTCCGTCTCGGTAATCAGCGGCCCGACAAATTTTTCGATTTTGTCAGCTTGGCAGTGATCGGTATGGAGAGCCACGAAAATATTGTAGCGTTCGGCCACGCGGTGAACATGCTCGGCCAGCGTGATCGCTCCGAGCGCCATATCTTTCACCGAAGATCCGGAGGCAAACTGGCCGCCTCCCGTGGAAACCTGCAGAATACCGTCTGACTTGGCTTCGGCCAGCCCTCGGAGTGTTGCATTCGCGGTGACAATCGACGTCACATTGATCGCAGGAAACGCATACTTATTCTGCATGGCGGAATCGAGCATTTTGCAATAGGTTTTATAATCGGCTACGGGCATTGAAAGCTCCTTGATTTTGATTTTCTATTCGGGGGATTGATAAGAACCCTGGATACGGCGAGACCTACGCCTTGACAGCCTCGTCAATGGCGCGCTGAATGTTTTCCTGCGACTGGAAACCCACAAGCTGGCCGGCCACTTGTCCATTCTTAAAAAGAATCATCGTGGGAATTCCCTGGATACCGTACTTCTGGGGCGTGTCCTGGTTTTCATCCACATTCATTTTTCCCACCACCACCTTACCCAGGTTGGCGCCGGCAATTCTTTCGATCACGGGTCCGAGCATCCGGCAGGGACCGCACCATTCGGCCCAGAAATCAACCAGGACGGGCTGCGAGGCGTCGAGAACTTCGGATTTGAAATTAGCGTCGGTAAATGTTTTCTCTGATCCCATAGCGTTATCTCCTCTAAGTCGGGCCTTTCATAAAGTGCTGTAATATACCCCAGGCCTTCATCTTTGTCCAGCCGCGGCCCCTGGCTGTGTTCCCTCCCGGCGGGGTTCTGCACCCAGTTCTTGCCCCGGAGCTTTTCGGGTCCCCTGCAAATCCCGCCCGACAGCCGACACTGCGGCGAACAGAAGGGACGCCAGAATCATCGCCATCAGAAAATCCGTGAAGGCAAAACCTCGAGAGTCACGCGGTGTCATAGGCCTGCGGTCCGTTGAACGTTTGACGCGAGACCTTATCATACGGGGAAGGCGGACGGGCATCAAGCTGAGTTTGGGGCCCTCGAGGCCCCTCCCTCGGGGATTTTCTTACGCTGCATCCTCTTCGTTCTTATGCTCGAAAACATTCTGAATCGCCTCGAGCAGTTCCGCGACAAAGGGTTTATTGATCACATCTTCGGCACCGTTCTGCAGGGCCTTACGGATAAACTCCTCGTCCTGACAAGCCGTGAACATGATGACGGGAATCAGGCAGGTCAGCGGGTCCTCTTTCAGGCGCCGGCACACCTCATATCCGTCCAGTCCGGGCATGAGAATGTCGAGCAGGATGAGGTCCGGCTTGGCCGTTTTGGCTTTCTCGAGAGCTTCAAGACCGCTCGCCGCCGATTCGACATCGTACTTTTTAGCTTTCAGACGGCTGACCATAATTTTCGAAATCATGGGTTCATCATCGACAAAAAGAATTTTTTTTTGGGCCATATCTCCTCGCTTTTTTAGGCAATTTTACGGTTTTCCAGCTCGGCGTTTCCAGGCGTTCGCCCGTAACTTTCGAGAAATTGATGCAGCTTGTTTTTCACGGCTTCGGAAATTCCGATGAACCTCAGACCAATCTCAAAAGGCTCGCCCTTGGCGCATTCGCGGACCCATGCCACCATGGATTGGAGCTTGAGCTGTCCGTGATCTTCAGGAAGCCGGATCACGGCTTCGACAAGGTTTCCGACCGCAAGTTTTTTGGAGGCAAAAATCTTCGCGCCGCATTCACTCAGGTCCGCCGAAACGGCTTTTCTCGCCGGCCCTCGGCCCGTCTTGAGCTGTACCGGCATGCGCATTTCAACGCGGACTGCAGCCCGCCGCTCAATCCCGCCGCCTTGGGAGGCCGCCGAGAAACGCGCCCCCGAAAGAAGATCTTCGGTTGAATGGGCATCGTCCGGATAGCAGGAAACGCCCACATGAATGACAAAGGGATTAGCGCCGTCCTGCTGAACCTTGCGGATCAGGCCGTGCAGCTCATTCTGAAGGATTTCAGCAAACTCCAGAGACTTCTCCTTGCCCATTCCCGGAAGCACCACAAGGGCTTCATCCGATCCGTTTAAATAAATGTCCTGATCGTCCTCAAGAGACTCTCGGCGGACTTTCTGAATAAATTTTCTGAGGACGTACTGAGGTTTCAATCCGCCAGGCGCAGTTTCAAAATGACGGGGCCGGAAGAGCTTGATCAGGAGAATGGAAAGCTTCTGCGACCCGTTCATATCGTGCTGAATGTTTTCCTTGGCCGCGCCATCGGCATCCATGCGCGGAAGACTGAAGATGAAGCGGCTTCCGGCGCCCGGTTGAGATTCGACCGAGATTTTACCTTGGTGCATCTCAACGAAGCTTTTGCAGATCGCAAGTCCCAGTCCCGTGCCCTTGATGCCGGGACCTTCCGTGCGCCCGATCTGAACAAACTTTCCGAAGAGTTTCGGCAGACTTTGCGCGCTGATCCCGATGCCTGTATCCTCGACCGTGACGCGCACCTCTTCCGGAGTCCTCTCCACTTTGAGCGTGATCCTCCCGCCTTCGGGGGTAAATTTGTAAGCATTCACCAGAAGGTTGGTCAGAACCTGTTTGATTTTTTCGGGGTCGCAGAAAGCTTCAACACTGTCGTCGGGGACATCCGCGTAAATTTCAAGACGTTTGTTGCGCACCAGCGGCTGATACTCGAGGACAAGCTGTTCGGCAAGCTCCTTGAAATCAACCCAGCTCTTTTTGAGAACGACTTTTCCGGATTCGATTTTGGAAATATCCAAAAGGTCATTGATGATTGCGCCCAGGCGGTCGAGTTCGTCGAGGGCAATTCCCAAAAACTCTTTTTGATCCGCGCTGATATTGCCCAGGATGCCCTCATGGACCTGAGAAACGCTTTCACGGATGGACGTCAGGGGCGTGCGCAGTTCATGCGAGACGGTCGAAACAAACTCCGTCTTAGTTCGGTCAAGTTCTTTCTCTTTCGTCAGATCGCGGAAAATGCTGATAACGCCCGTGAGCTTCCCGTCGAGAACAACGGGCGAAGCGGTGATCTGAACGGGCAGTTCCGTCTTATCTTTGAAGATATAGCTGCCGGCCGCAAGAGCCCGGCGCCCTGTTTTCAAAACCTGCTCCACAGGATGCTGGCCCTCAGCAATTTTTTGTCCGCTTTCCTCCTGAATGGCGATCTCAGAGACCAGATTTTTTCCAATCACTTCGCGGCCGGGCCAGCGGAACATCAAAATGGCTTGACGGTTCACGAGCGTAATGCGCCCCGTTTCATCCGTGAGAACCAGCCCCTCACCAATGCCTGCGAGAATAGCCTCGTCTTTGGCAATGTCCTTGCGGATTTGGGCATTGGCCCTTTCCAGCTGACGCGTATACGCTTTGAGTTCCTCTGTGGCCTTTCTCTTTTCCGTGATATCGGCGCCGAAAAGCAGAACTTCCCCGCGCCCTTCGCCCTCTTGCTGAATCGGATTGATACTGAAGCCCAAAAGCCGAGGTTCCCCTTCGCTTCGCAAGTAGGGAATGTCATCGACCGAAACGGGATTGTTTTCGGAAAGACAAACACGAATGGCACGGTCGATGAAATCAAAACTCCAGCCGATCGGACAATCTGCCAACTGACGTCCGACGGCATACTCCGCCGACACGCCGAACACCTTCTCAGCCGCTCGATTCCAATGCGTCACAATCCCATCATGCCTCACCCCGATCAGAATCGAACCGATCGAACTCAAAAGATGCTGCTGCCGATTGCGGTTCTGCGACGGAGGCTGATCGGAGTCAGCTCGGCGTTTCTCATGATTTCCGAGCACGCGAACGTAGCGGACCGTGGCGGCAACAAGCTCAGGGCTGAGGGCCGATTTGATGAGGTGCTGCTTGGCCCCTTTGCGCAACGCCGCGGAAACCTGCGGCTCCTGCCCCGGCTCGGCAAGGACAATCACCGGAAAGGTCATGGCCCGATCCGCGATACTTTGAAGGAAGGACAAACTGTCCTTGCCGGGAAGCTCGGCATCCAGGAAGCAGACGTCGCAGGGAAAATCCTGAAGCACCCGCATGGCCTGCTCGGCCGAGCAAGCTTCCGCGATGGAACAATCCCCCTCGAGAAAACGCTTTCGGATTGTCTTCTCGACGCTGGCTCGTTCAGCGTCATCATGCATGACGAGCAAGAAATACATTTTGTTTTCGTCGCTCACGGTGAAGCCCTCTTTGTTTACGCGGCTTTCTTTCTGGGACGCGAATATCTCTGGTTCATGTCATTACGAATCCATTGATCGAGGACATCTTTACGAAAACGCCAGCTTCCGCCGATCTTGGCTGCCGGTATTTTCCGTTCTTGGATCAGCCGGTAGATCGTCAGGTAGTGAAGCCCTAGGTAGTCTGCGACCTCCTGGAGCGTCAAAATCTCAGGCATCGGCTGACCTTGGGAATTACTCTCATAAGGTTCCATGGGTTCTCCTTATTGCAAGGTTTTGTTCGTTATAACCTTACATAAGGATTATGCCTAAAGCAAATAATTGAGCTAAATTAATTAATAATGATTGTTTTTTGGAGGTATTGGCATCTGCCTGGATTAGTTTAAATTATGCCTCGGAAATGACTTGGAGAAAATCAATCCGCGCCCGAAGAGGGGCAAAGGGAGCGGATTTCACAGTTGAGACAATCCGGCTTCCGGGCCCGGCAGCGGGCTCGTCCATGGTGAATGATGAGATGGGAGTATTCCGTCCAGGCTGTCTCGGGAACGATCGGCATCAAGTCCAGTTCGATTTTCACCGGGTCCTGACGCCGCGTCAGACCCAAGCGGTTGCTCAGGCGGATCATGTGCGTATCGACGGTGAGTCCCGGGATACCAAAGGCGTTGCCGAGAATGACGTTGGCCGTTTTGCGGCCGACGCCCGGCAGCGTGACTAGCTCATCCAGAGACCGGGGGACCTGTCCGCCGAAGGCATTTTCGATTCTGCCGGCAGCCCCGCGGATGTTTTTCGCCTTGTTCTTGTAGAATCCCGTACTGCGGATTAGAGCCTCGATCTCTTGGGGATCCGCGTCCGCGTAGGCGCGCGCGCTGCGGTATTTTTTAAAGAGCGCGGGCGTGACCTGGTTGACGCGCTCATCGGTGCACTGCGCCGAGAGAATCGTCGCTACCAGCAATTCCAGCGGGTTGGAATATTCCAGAGCACAGCGGGCATGCGGGTAGGCCCGGCGCAAACGCGCCAGAATCTTGCCCGCACGGACTTTCTTTTCTTTTCCGCTTTCCCGCATGGCAGCACTCCCCGCTTCCGGGTGCGAATTCTATCACAGTTCCGGGCGGATGATTCCTGGATGGTTTTTAAGCTTGCGCTCCTCTTGTTTTTTCGCTAGCTTGTCGCCTTCAAACGCCGGGCGCAAAACGCGCTTCCGGCCTCTTGAGTCTCCCCTCGGATCCCAAAAATCATGCAATATTCCAAAACGCGTCTTTCGGCTGTCCGCCTGATGATCTTTGCCGCCCTAGCATTCTCGGTCATGGTTCTGAGCGTCAAAAAACTGAGCGCTTATCTGCCCAGCATGGAGATCGTTTTCATCCGCAGTCTTCTGGGCTGTCTGCTGGTTCTCGCGGCGGCGAGAGTCCAAAAAATTTCAGTCTCAGGTTTCAGCCGCGGGAGACTCGCCCTGAGAGGCCTCTACGGCTTCGCGGCTTTGGCCCTGCACTTTTACACAATCTCCAAGCTTCCCCTGGGAACCGCAGTTCTTTTGAATTACACGGCGCCGCTTTTTATTCTCGTGTTTTCCCTTTTTTTTCTCAGAGAAAAAACTCACCCCGCGGTTCCCCTGCTTGTCGGCCTGAGTTTTTTCGGAGTTTTTCTCCTCATCGAGGGCGGCCTGGGCATCTGGGGAGCGGATGCCTTCTGGGGAATCTTATCAGCCGTTTTCTCATCCTTCGCTTACCTGACTATTTCCTCGCTCAAGAGGCGCGAGAAACCGCTGACGATCGTCTTTTATTTCACAGCCATTTCAACGCTGGGCTCATCTGTCTGTTTTCTGGACGGGTTTGTTTGGCCGAAGGCTGCGGATTGGCCCTACCTTGCCGGAGTGGCCCTGGGCTCTTATTACGGTCAGCTCTGGATGACAATCGCTCTGCGCCGGGCGCCAGCCTCTCTGGTCAGTCCCTTTTCCTACCTGACCCCGCTCCTATCCTTTTTCTACGGACTGATTTTCTTCGGGGAAAAAATTGCTCCGCTGTCTTTGGCGGGGGCGGTGACGATCATTGTGGGCGGTTGTCTTCTCTCTCACTACGGGACCTTGAGAAAGCCCAGCCGCTCCGCTTGGATCAAACCGCGGGAGGAATCTCCGGATACTCGGTTTTCTTCAGAGCAAAGACCAGATAACCTGCCGTCACAATCGCCGCTCCGATAAAACCGAACGGAATCTGAGAGACCGCGGGAATCATCCACCGCAATTCGATCAGGGTCGATGCCGTCAAAGCGAAGCATGACACGTTGAGCGCAGGTGCATAGTCGAGGGGTTCGCGCCGGGTCCGCGCGATGAAGAAAGCCGGAAGAGAGAAAAGAACGGCTTCACCCGCTTTCAGCACGAAAAGAAGAGGCCATGCCAAAGCCGCGGGAACTGCAAAAATCCAGGGCCGGATCTTTCCGTAAAATTCCCGCAGGCGGGCGCCGTCCCAGAAGACGGCAAGCTGATCCGGCTTAAGATCCCGTTCCGAACGGGTCAGACTGTGAATGCGCATCCCCCCGCGCCCGTCACGCACGTAGAGCTTGCGGGACGTCACATAAACGGCGGCGTCTCCCATTTCATCTTCGGAGAGCTCCGTCCGGGTCATGTCGATCACGGCCATGAGCCCGTAGTCAGGATGCACCATCGCGTAAGGGCTTGGACCATCCATGACAAGCCCCTCGGGCGTCCAGGTCATGGGCGGCATCTCCGAGGCCGCCCACTCGGAAAAAGCATCCGCCCGGGGGAGAATAAAACCGGCGAAAACCACCGCAAAAAGAATCGTTAAACAACCGCTGAGGTAGACCAGATAAAGGATCCCCTGCCTCAGGGAACTGCCGATAACGTCTCGGTAAAAATCCGCGCTGAAGAGGGCGTAATAGGGTGCGGTAAGGATCCGCATTAAGCCCCGTAGGTAATTTCGAGAATCTCGAGTTTGATCATGCCCGCGGGCACTTTAATTTCCACGATTTCGCGAACAGCCTTGCCGAGAAGTCCCCGGCCGATCGGTGAAACAACCGAGATTTTTCCGGCTTCGAAGTTCATCTCATCCTGCGTCACGAGGGTATACTGAAAGGTATCCCCGCTCGTGTGGTTTTTCACCCTGATCGTGGCTCCTAAATAGGCCTTGTCGGACTGAATATCCTTCAAATCCACGACCGTTGCGCGGGACAGACGCTCTTCAAGAGAGGCAATTCGGCCTTCAAGATGCGACTTGGCATCCTTGGCCGCATCGTACTCGGAATTTTCCCGGAGATCGCCGTGCGCGCGCGCTTTTTCCAGGGCGTTGGCGGCTTCCATGCGCTTGGTCGTTTTGAGATACTGCAATTCCTGGAGGAGCTTTTCGTAGCCCTCTTTCGTGAGAATCACTTTTTCCATGGGATCAGAATCTGCCCTTCTTTCTGTGAAATGCGTTTGAAAATTTCCGGCTCATAAGCTACCACAATCATCGGCGCGCGGGAAGCCTCTATCTTCCCAATCCTTCTCAGGCGGCGACGAAGCGCTGGTAAAGACTCATGGCGCGCTGGGGATCTTCAGTGCCTTCGATGATGGCCCTCCCGTTTCTAAAAACAGTGATCTCGTAGGGCTCCACAGAGATATTCATCAGGTAGGGATTGAAGGAAATTTCGGCTTGCCCGCTGAGACGCTCCGCCATCTCACGGAAATCAATCGGCAGTTCGGAAACCAAACAAATCTGTACCGCGTTGCGTCCGGACAAAGCCAGCCTCTTTTCCGAAGTCTCCGGAAAGAGATACGGATAATCCTCGCAGGAACAGCCGCTGCACGGCAGATTTTCAAGATGGGACACGGCGATGGATTTGAAAAACCGGCTCCAAACATCCACTTTCCAAATGCGGCGGTCCACGCGCTCACCCCATCCTGCCAAAATTTTGACAGCTTCCGTGGCTTGGAAGGAGGCTATCCGGTGAGCCGCCGAGACCAGGCTGCCGCTCGGATCGCAGATTTGCGTCTCGGCACGGCGGGGTTCGCATCCGAAGAGGCAGCGCAGACAGGGAGGATCTTCGGGAAAAACCGCATAAGCCATGCCTTCGGTGCGCCGGGCAAATCCGAAAATCCAGGGTTTGCCTTTGTAGAGGGCGTAATCATTGAGGAGAAAGCGGGTCTCGAAATTATCGGTTCCGTCAAGAATGAGATCGGCGCCGCCGAGAAGATCTTCCGCGCTCAGAGCGCTGACATCTGCGACCAGAGCTTCAGTCCGTGTGCCGGGACTCAGCCGGGAGAGGGCTTGCTGAAGGGCAACCGCTTTGGGCAATTTGGTCAGCGGCCGGATGTCATCCGCCGCAGCCCGGTTTGTGCGCAACGAGTCCCGGTCGATCAGACGCAGGGTTCCGATTCCGGCGCGGCTCAGCATGTGCGCCGCCATCGAGCCCAAGGGGCCGAGCCCGACAATCGCAACGCAGGCCTGCGACAGGCGTCTTTGACCCTCATGGCCGGCTTCTTGAACAATCCTTTGCCGGTAATGCCTGCTGTACTCTCTCATGCGTTCATCCACGGAAAAAAACCATCACGTCAAGACGCTTCGCAGCCTTCCCGGCAATCGCCGGTTCCATGCGAATTATGCTCGGCATTTTTGAGATTCGCAAATCAGAACGAAAAAAAGTTAGGCCGGAAGCGCGCAGTGCTGGTAAGAGCTGTCGACAAGGCAGGGGTCATAACCCGCGTCGCGGATGAGGCGGACCAATTCCTCCTGACTGAGATCCACGGGAGTCTCCGAGCCGGCATCGTGAATGATCTTTTCATTCAGATTGGTGCCGCCCAAATCGTCTACGCCGAAGGAAAGCGCTACCTGCCCCATCTTCAGCCCTGTGGTAATCCAATGGGCCTTGAGGTGAGGAACATTATCGAGAAGCATACGGGAAACGGCATAGACCTTGAGGTCCAGAAAACCCCCGGCTTCGCCCAGTTTTTGCATCGGTGTGTTTTCAGCGTTATAGGCGAGCGGGATAAAAGAATAAAAACCCCGGGTCCGGTCCTGGGTTTCACGCAGACGCAGCACGTGATCCACGCGGTCCTCATCGCTTTCGATATGTCCGTAAAGCATCGTAGCATTGGTCTTCAGGGCGAGCCCATGAGCGGTCTCATGAATTTCAAGCCAGGTCTCAGCACTGATCTTTTCCCGGCAGATCTTACGGCGCGTTCGGGGCGCAAAGATTTCCGCGCCTCCTCCCGGCATCCCGTCCAGGCCGGCCGCCTTGAGCTCCTCGAGCACCTGCCGGTAAGTCAGTCCCGAGCGCATGGCAAGGTCGTCGATTTCAGGCGCCGTCAGCGCCTTGATGTAAAGGGATCCGGCCGTTTGGCGTATCCTGCCGAAAACATCCTTGTAATAATCCATCCCGAGATCCGGGTTGTGCCCGCCCACGATGTGAACCTCGTTGATTTTCCAACGATGAAGAGCTTCCTCAACCTTCTTCTGAATCTCGGCAGGTGTGAACGTGTAGCCGCCCGCTTCGCCGGGCCTTCTCGAAAAAGCGCAGAAAAGACAGCGCAGCGTGCAGACATTCGTGTGATTCATGTGGAGATTCAAGGAATAGAAAACCTTGCGTCCGTTCAAGCGTGTTCTAACTTTTTGGGCAAGCAGACCCAGGAGGGGAAGGTTGTTGGAGCGGTAAAGCCGAACGCCGTCGTCGAATGTCAGACGTTCAGCGCCGTCGATCTTTGCGGCGATATCTTCGAAGCCGGCGAAATCAAAAAATGCGTCCTGCACGGTTTCCGGATCGTGGGGTTTAAAGCGCCTGTCCGGTCTCTCCTTCAGGCGTTTTTTTTCGGTTCTCGATTTCTTTGAAAAGCTCGTCCACCAAAGCATGCTCGTCGACCACGCGGTGCTGCTTTCCATTGATGTAGATCATCCCTTTGTCCTTGCCTCCCGTGATCCCGAAATCGGACTCATGGGCTTCTCCAGGACCGTTGACCACGCACCCAAGCACCGAAATGACCAGGGGATCCTTGAGCTTCATCGCGCGGCTCTCCACTTCACCGGCGAGCTTAAAAACATCGACCTCCGCGCGCCCGCAGCTGGGACAGGAAATCACGCGGACCCCTTTGCGCAGATTGAGAGCCTCGAGAATCATCTTGGCCACTTTGATTTCTTCGACGGATTCGGCCGTCAGGGAAACACGCATCGTGTCGCCTATTCCCTCCTGAAGCAGCGTCGCGATCCCGATCGCGTTGTAAATACTTCCGCGCAGCAGAGAGCCCGCCTCCGTCACGCCCAAATGAAGCGGGTACGGAAAGGTCTCCGCTGCAAGCCGGTAGGAAGCGATCATGTTCGGGACATCCGAGGCTTTCAGCGAAATGACAATATCCTGAAAATCAAGCTCCTCCAAGATCTGCACGTGGCGCTTTGCGCTTTCAACAAGCGCCTGAGGCGTGGGGCCGTACTTTTCCATAAGGTCTTTTTCCAGCGAACCTCCGTTGACGCCGATGCGGATCGGAACATTTCTCTCTTTGGCTTTTTTGACGATTTCAACCACACGCTCTTTTTTCCCGATGTTGCCCGGATTGAGCCTGAGTTTGTCGACGCCTTCATCGAGAGCAATCAGGGCAAAACGCTGATTGAAATGAATGTCGGCAATGAGCGGGATCTTGATGCGGCTGCGGATTTTCCCGAGAGAGCGCGCGTCTTCTTCCGTCGGGCAAGCCACCCGGACAAGTTCACAGCCGGCTTCGGTCAGCTGCTGGATCTGATCCACGGTCGCCTCGACGTCCCGAGTATGAGTCGTACACATAGACTGAATGCGGATGGGGGCTCCCCCGCCCATCGTGACGCCTCCGATATTCACCTGCCTTGAGGCGCGCCGCTCCGTCATACGATCTCCATCATGCGCTCAATGCAGCGGGAGGCGCGGCGGGCTAAATCTTCGGGGACGCGGACTTCGTTGCGCATGTTTTCAAGGGCATCTGCCATTTTTTCCAGCGTGTTCATTTTCATGTAGCCGCAGACTGCCTGCTCACTTGCGGGAATAAACCGTTTTTCGGGATTGTCCAGCTGCATCCGGTGCAGAATTCCCGTTTCGGTCGCGACGATGAATTCCCGGGCCGAAGACTCCTTGACGTAACGTACCATACCCTCGGTCGAAAGCACCCGGTCCGCAAGGTGCATGGATTTGGTCGTGCACCCGCATTCCGGATGCATCACAAACTCAGCCTCGGGATGCTCCTTTTTCAGCTGTTCAATCCGGTTGGCCTGAATCATCACATGCGTCGGGCAATAACCTTTCCACAGCTCCATGTCAGCGCGGCCAGTTTTTTGTTTCACGAAAGACCCTAAAAAGTAATCGGGCACGAACAGGATTTTTTTTCCGGCCGGAATCGCGCTGACCACTTTTTCGGCATTCGACGAGGTGCAGCAGTAATCACATTCGGCTTTGACGGCAGCCGACGTGTTCACGTAGCAGACCACAACACCCTCGGGATGGGCAGCTTTCCATTTCCGGATATCCGAAGGCAGCACCATGTCCGCCAGGGAGCATCCGGCCTGAAGATCCGGAACCAGGACGGTTTTGTCCGGACAGAGGATGCTCGCCGTTTCGGCCATGAAATGCACTCCGCAGAACAGAATGACCTTGGCGTCCGTCTTGCGGGCCTCTTGAGCCAGCTTGAGGGAATCGCCGACAAAGTCGGCGATGTCCTGAATTTCTCCGGGCTGGTAATTGTGCGCAAGGATAACGGCCTCACGCTTGGCTTTCAGGGCCTTGATTTCGTCTTGGATCGTATCGTAAACACTTTTCATGAATGAAGGAGTTTGTTCCGCCTTTCTTCTTTTTTTCTCTCGCGCTGCTCCTGATTGTTCTGCCCAAGCTCAGTGAGTTCCTGGGACAGCTGCATGGAACAGAATTTGGGGCCGCACATGGAACAGAATTCGGCTTCTTTGAAATAGTCATCCGGCAAGGTTTCATCGTGAAGAGCACGGGCATGCTCCGGATCGATGGAGAGTTCGAACTGTTTGTTCCAATCGAATGTGAATCTGGCCCGGGAAAGAGCGTCGTCACGGTCACGCGCACCCGGTCTTTTGCGGGCAATATCCGCGGCGTGGGCTGCGATTTTATAAGCAATCACGCCTTGTTTAACGTCATCGAGATCCGGAAGTCCCAGATGCTCTCGGGGCGTCACGTAGCAGAGCATCGCAGCTCCTGACTGCCCCGCCACCGCCGCTCCGATCGCGGAAGTGATGTGGTCATAACCCGGAGCGATGTCGGTAACAAGCGGACCTAAAACGTAAAAAGGCGCCTCGTGACAAATCTCGATCTGCTTCTGGATGTTCATAGGAATCTGATCGAGCGGAACGTGGCCGGGGCCTTCCACCATGACCTGCACATCCTGCTCCCACGCTTTCTTGGTGAGTTCCCCGAGCGTCGCAAGTTCGGCGAACTGCGCTTTGTCGCTCGCGTCTGCCAGACATCCCGGGCGCATCCCGTCGCCGAGGCTGATCGTGACGTCGTACTTCCGGCAAATTTCCAGAAGGCGGTCATATTCCGTGTAGAGAAAATTCTGCTTGTGATGGCGAAGGCACCACTGGGCCAGGATCGCTCCGCCGCGGCTCACGATTCCGGTAAGACGTCCCGCCACATGCTGCAGATGTTCAATCAGAACGCCGGCGTGAATCGTCATATAGTCCACGCCCTGCTGGGCCTGCTTTTCGATCACCGCGAACATGATGTCGGGCGTCAGCTTTTCGGGGATGCCGTTAACCTCTTCAAGGGCTTGATAAATCGGAACCGTGCCGACAGGAACGGGGCTATGAGCGATGATCGCTTCGCGCGTGGCATCCAGGTCGCGGCCTGTGGAAAGGTCCATCACGGTGTCCGACCCGTATTTGACGGCCAAACGGAGCTTCTCGATTTCTTTTGGAATGTTGGAGGTGACGGCAGAGTTGCCGATGTTCGCGTTGATCTTGCAGGCGGCGTTAATTCCGATCGCCATGGGTTCCAGACCCAGATGCCGTATGTTGGCGGGGATAATCATCCGTCCGCGGGCCACTTCGGAGCGGACAAACTCAGCTTCGAGCTTTTCACGCTTGGCGACGTAGTCCATCTCTTCCGTGATGACGCCTTTGCGGGCAAAGTGCATCTGGCTTTGATTGGCGCTGCCGCTGCGTTTCTTGACCCACTCTTGACGAAGACTCATATGAAAAAACCTCCTGGAGACAAGGCCCCCGACGTTAAGCGTTCTTGGGGCAAAATGCACTCAAAATGCCGGAACTGAAACTCTGCTAACCTGATGAATTTTTTCCGGAGGTAAGACGCCTGCCGGCCGATCATCATGGGGGACTGAAACGACTCAAGCAAGCCTGCTGAAATCCGCTCGGGGAAGAAAACATGCGGCTTGAGATCGGATAGGATACAACAGGCCTCGTTTTTTGTCTAGGCGGGACATTCTATCTTGTTTCAAACAAACAACTTGAGGATTTCCTGATCAAGCGTCAGCGCGGCGCTCACGGATGTGGTGACGCACATCAACGCCGCGGTTGACGTAGATCACGTCTTCGGCAATGTTGGTCGCTAAATCGCCGACGCGCTCAAGGTTGTGGGAGACCATGATGAGACTGACGCCGGCTCGGGTGCTGCCGGGTTTCTTCTCGATGATATTCTGAACTTCCTCATAGAGCTGATCGTTGAAGCGGTCAATAATGTCGTCAGCCTCCAAGATCGTTTTAGCCTTGGCCGCGTCTTCGTCCATAAAGGCGTCGAGCGCGTCGCGCACCATTTTCAGAACCGTCTCAACAACCCGCGGCAGATCCTGCGAAGATTTCACGGGGGGTTCCTGGTTCAGGATCATAGCCTTTTCCGCGATATTGACGGCTTGATCGCCCATGCGTTCCAGATCGTTGGTGATCTTCAGCACCATGGTAATCAGTCTGAGATCCGAGGCCGCCGGCTGATAGAGGGCAATGAGTTCATGGCCGACCTCATCAATCTCGATCTCCTGCAGATTGATTTCCTGATCCCGCCGGATCACATTCTGAGCTTTGGAGGAATCCCGTTCAAAGAGGGCGTCGGTGGACTCCTTGATGGCCTCCAGGACCAGAAGTCCCATGCGGAAAACTTTTTCTTTGATATTTCTCAATTCATCGTCGAAGTGGCGTTTCAAGAAGTCTCTCCGGGGTTGACTGACAGAGGAAGGTTAGCAGATTCCGCGCCGGCTCTCAACTGCGGATTTGATTCTGGACACCGGCGATCGGCAGCGAAAACCAGAAACGGGCACCGCGCCCGGGCCCGCTCTCGCAGCCGACGCTTCCCCCATGGACTTCGACAATGTGTTTCACGATGGACAGACCGAGTCCTGTGCCGCCGACATCCCGCGACCGGGCTTTATCCACTCTGTAAAAACGTTCGAAGACCCGTGCGACGGCATGCGCCGGGATTCCTGGACCTCCATCTTCGACGCTGATCACGGCTTCAGGTCCTCTCTCGGCGGCCTGCAGAGTGATCCATCCCCCGGGCACATTAAACTTGATGGCATTATCCAGAAGATTCAAGAGGACCTGCCTGATCTTGTCTCGGTCGGCGGTCACAAAAATCGGCGGGTCTTGCGGAATCCGGTTCTCGATCCGGATATTTTTTTCCTGCATTTGCGGCTGAAGATGCGCAGCTGCATAATCGGCTTCCCGCGCCAAATCAAGCCTCTGCATCTGCAAGGAGATTTGTTTATCTTCCAGGCGGGAAATTTCCAGCAAATCCCCGATCAGACGCTCCAGTCTCCCTGCATCATCCTGCATCAGCTTCAAAAACCGTTCGCGGGCGGAGGCATCCTCCAGAGCGCCGCCGAGCAGCGTCTCGATAAACCCGCGGATGGACGTGAGCGGGGTCTTGAGTTCATGAGAAACATTGGCGACAAATTCACGGCGGAGATTTTCCAATTTTCGGATTCGGGTCACGTCGGATAAAACCAGGATCCCGGCCGCTCCGCCGGCCGATTCGGAAAAGCCTGTAGCGCAAGCATGCAAAAATCGAGTTCCCCCGGTCTGAAGGATCTCTATGTCCTGAGCGAAACTGCCGCCTGAGGCTACCGCTCGGCTCACAAGGGCATCGAGCTGAGGTTTCTTCGTCAGCGCCACAAGGCTCTTGCCTGCGGCAGAACCCGGAGCGGCTCCGAACATCGATTCCGCGGAAGGATTCACAAGAATCGCCTGAAGCCCGGCATTGACGGCGATCACGCCCTCGCTCATGCTGTTGAGAATCCCGGTCAATTTGACTTTTTCAGCCTCGGACTCTCCGCCCCGGGATTTCAAAGCGGCCGCCATTTTGTTGAGTGAATTGCCCAGGCGCTGAATTTCATCGCGCCCGTCAACCCACACTTTCTCCTCGAGATCCCCGCGCGCGTATCGGGCCGCAGCCGCCGACATCTGGAAAATCCGGCGGGAGATACGTGCTCCGATCCAAAGACTTACCGCCGCAAAAAGGAGCGCTGACAAAACGTACGAGATCCCGATCACACCCAGGGAGCGCGCTGAAATCGGCAAAAGGCGGTTGGCGGGAACCGAAACAAGAATCCCGCCCGAAGGCTGACCTTCATGAAGAACAGGAACAGCTGCAAAAATCGCATTTTCGCGCGAGGCATTTCCGGAGGCAATGCCCGAGACAGGCCTGCCCTGAAGCGCCTGCAGGATTTCGGGTCTGAGAGCGGAAGCGCCGCGCTCGGTTCCTCCCGAAGGCCTGCCCCGCGAATCACCGAGCAGATGACCCTGGGCATCGAAGACGCTCACGCGGTAAGGGCTGTCAGCCCCTGCCTGCTCGGCAAGTTCCTGGATGCGCGCCTCGGGCCCTGCCCTGAGAACTTCCGGCGTGAAGACCAGGAGCAGAACGCGGCTTTCCCTGAGAAGAGCCTGACGGGACTGTTCAAGGTGCTGACGGCGAAGCTCGCGGGCGGTCAGGGCGGCAGCCGCGGCTCCGACGACGAGGAACAGGACCGTGAAAGCTCCCGCGGTGCGGAATCCAAAGCTGCGCGTCCACGGCACCTTACGGTTACTTTTCATTTTCGAACCGGTATCCGGCATTTTTTACCGTCAGAATTCTCTCGGATTCCATCTGCAGTTTCTTACGAAGCTGCCCGACGTGCATGTCCACCGTTCGGGTTTCGATATGCATGGACCGGTCAAATCCCCAAACTTTTTCGAGCAGGACTTCGCGGGAAAGAACACGGCCGTCAGACTCCATCAAAACCTTGAGCAGTCCGAATTCTTTCGAAGTCAGCTCCACCGGCTTTCCTTTGAGAAGGACAAGGTGCTTTTCTGTCTGCAGTTCAATCGCGCCCGCCCGAAGAACAGGCTGAGAATGAGCCGGCCGGCCCCGCCTCAGCACAGCTTTAACTCGGGCCATCAGTTCTCGGGGGCTGAACGGCTTGGTGACATAATCGTCCGCCCCGAGTTCGAGACCGACGATCTTGTCGATTTCTTCACTCCGTGCCGTCAGCATGATGACAGGAATCGAGGCGGTCGTCTGATTGGCGCGCAGCGCTTTGAGAATTTCAAGGCCGTCCATTCCCGGAAGCATGAGATCCAGCAGGATCAGCGACGGCTGAAGGCGTCCGGCTTTTTCAAGCCCGTCCCCGCCTTCGCCCGAGGCGTAAACGCGGAATCCTTCTTTTTCAAAGGTGTAGGCAAGAAGTTCGAGAATGCTTTTCTCATCCTCGACGATCAGAACGGTTTCTTTCGACATGGTTTACCGCAAAAAATTCGTGTTATGAATCACGGCGCTGGACTTCGGACAGGATCATTCTAACTTCTATTTCGCGGCGGTCAACAAAGCTCTTGCCCGCCTGCCCGGCACCCCGGGGCGAGGCCTCCGCCTTCACGCGGGACGGGCACCCGCCGAAAGACCGGCTTCGATTTCCTTGAGCAGAACTTCGATCGGGAACGGTTTTTTGAGGATCTTGTGGATGTTGCCGAGCTTGAGGATTTTGGGGGCGATTTTATCGTTCACGCTGGCGATGATGACGGGGATATCCGTAAGTTTTTTTTCCGTCCTGAGGCGGACAAAAAATTCTTCGCCGTCCATGACGGGCATGATCATGTCGAGGATGATGAGATCAGGCTTCGCGGTTTCCAGAATTTTAAAAGCCTCGAGCCCGTTAAAGGCCCTGAGAATCTCATAATCTTGCCCCTGCAGATAAAGCCCATAAAGCGTGTGGAGGTCTTCATCATCTTCCACGATCATGATTTTTTTACGCTCTGACGTCATCGGATGCCTCGTTTAGAATCTTACCTTGAAAACCGAGCCTTTTCCAAGGCCTTCGCTCTCGGCCCAGATTTTAGCGCGGTGCAGAACGGCGATATCGCGGCAGATCGTCAGCCCCACCCCGATGCCTTCGGAGGCCGAAGTCTTCTGCACGAATCGGTCGAAAATACTTTTCAGGTCGAGCTCTTCGATTCCTATGCCGGTGTCGCGCACCTCGGCCATGACATGCCCGCCCTGGGTATAGCTCGACACCGTCATCCCCCCCTTCGGGGTGTACTTGATCGCATTGTTGATCAGGTTCACAAAGACACGGTAAAGCATGTCGCGGTCGCCCTGAATTTTCAGAGGACTTTTTGAGAGCTTCATCTCAAGGCTCAGGCCCTTCTTGGCGGCCATCGGCTCAAGATCCAGCGCAGCCTGACTCAAAATCAGATTGAGATCCAGCTCCTGCGGAACGATTTCCTGCATGCCGGACTCGAGCTTGGACAAATCCATGATGCTCGTGATGGTGCGCATCAGACGGTCCGTGTTGCTTCTGAGAAGTTCGACAACGGGCTCATATTTACGGATGTCGGGATTCAGCTCCAGCTCCCGTTTGAACCAATGAACGGCCATTTCGAACTTTGCGGTCGGGGTTTTCAGTTCGTGGGCTACGTCACGGATGAGGGATTCCTTCATCAGTTCGATGCGGCGGAGTTCCGTGACATCACGCATGACCCCCTGAATCATTTTGACCTGGCCCTCATGGTCCAGCAGCGGCGTAAAGTTGGTCAAATAGAAAATCTCGCTCTCCAGACCCCGGTGCACATGAGCCGTGGCGACGTTGATGACGGATTCGTGTTTCTCGCGCGCGGTTTTCAGAGCTTCGTCAAAGCGTCCGAGAGTCGAGGGTTCATGCAGCTGACGAAAGAGCTCAAGACCCCCTTCCAGAATTTCTTCGCGGGAACAGCCCGAGAACCCTTCGTTCAAAAAAACCATCTCGCCCCCGGGCGAAAGCGCAAAAATAATGTCGCTTGCGTTGTCGACGATCAGGCGGTATTTTTCTTCCGAGTCCTCGAGAGCCTGGGATCTTGCCCGAAGATTTTCCAAACTCTTCGAAAGACGCGACACCATTTCGTTGAAAGCCTCCGCCAAGTCCTGAATCTCGTCAAACGAATGGATGTCGGCGCGCGCCTCAAGGTTCCCTGACAGAATTTCCTGCACAGTCCTTTTGAGTTTGAAAAGCGGCCGCAAGGCGAGCCAGACGACACCGGCCGTCGTGAGCGCAAGAACACTGCCCATCACGAAGGCCAAAAGCATCTTTTCGATGAAAATCTGCTTGAGTTCCTCCTCCAGACTCATCTGGGAAAAAACAATCACAAGACGACCCAGGGGGCGGGGGCCCATTTCGATTTTGACGGCCGTGCCGTATCGGTTCGCAGAGATGCGCTGGGCTCCGCTGAAAGACTTCAGAGCGAGCGGCTGGGGAAGTTTCATCGGCTGGGGATTAGTGCTTCCAATGACTTCACCGAGTTCGTTTTCCACCTGAACCTCAAGAACATCCGCCCGGTCGGACATCCACTGCAGCGTCGCCTCAAGCACCTGCTGATTGCCGAGACTGAGAGGCACCTTGAGCGACTCGCGGAAGACCTCCGAGATCGACAGGAGACGGCGTTCGTTGCGTTCGAGAACAAGATCGCGGACAAAGCGGAACGTGCCCTGAAAAAGCGTGAAAAGCATGGCCGTCACCAAAATAAGAACGGGCAGAGCAACTTTGTAGCGGAGCGAAAGCCGGAAAGAGACTGAATCGGATTTTTTGAGAGGACGGCTCACAGAGGTTCCGATATTCTTGGCCTTGGCTTCTTTTGCCTTGGCTTTTCGATTTATTTATCGTTATAATCCGCACCTTATATAACGATTATGCGCGCCGGAATCTTTACGACCACAATTGAAGACGTTCAGGATATCGGGATTCAAGACACACGGCTTTTCCGTCTGTCGTTCCCCGCAGGGACTCTTTTTGAGTTCGAGGCAGGGCAGTTTCTGAACATCATGATTCCCACACCGGAAAAAACCGTCAAGCGCTCCTACTCCATCGCATCGCCCCCTCAGTGGACCGCACAGGGCCGTCTTGATCTGTGCTGGAAACGCGTGCCGGGAGGTTTTGCGACAGCCTATCTTTGGGACCTGAAGAAGGGCGACAAGCTGGAGATTCAGGGCCCGCTCGGACGCTTCACGGCGCGCAAACCGCTTCCTGCCAAAATCGTCTTCATCTCCACAGGGACCGGTATCGCGCCCTTCCGTTCGATGATTCACGACCTTCTCGACAGGAAGGAATCTCTTGAGATTTGGAACCTTTTCGGCAACCGTTATGAAGAGGACATTCTTTACAAGGAAGAGTTTGAAAACCTTGCCCGGGAACACTCAAATTTCAAAAACGTTTTTACGGTATCCCGCCCTAAAACTTGGGCTGGAGAAACAGCCTACGTTCAAAACCTGCTCAAGAAGTACATTCCTGTTTCAGGGGATACCCATCTTTTCATCTGCGGCCTGAGCGCGATGATCAAAGAGGTCGAGACCGCCGCTCTTGACATGGGTTTCCGTAAAGATCAAATTTTCTTCGAAAAATACGATTAAGCCCGTCCCGAAAATTTTCTAGCGGCAGCCTTCCAAAAGAAATTTCTTCTGAACCGCCAGAGCATGAATCAGTGCTCTGTCTGCGGGCGGAAATCGGTAGCGCCTCAGTTCCTCAGGGGCCGTCCACCTGAAGTCGTGGCAATCACGCCGGGAGGGCGAGCCGGAAACCCAGTCACACACATAGAAATGCAGATCCAGCACACGGTCCGGGAGCACATGCTCGTCCTGACGGATTTTTTTCCTGGGACGGATGAAAACCCCGAGTTCCTCCAGAACTTCCCTGACGAGGCAGTCTTCGAGCGACTCGCCGGGTTCGCGCTTGCCGCCCGGAAACTCCCAGTAACCGGCAAAATTCGAACCGGGCTTGCGCTGGCTAATGAGCAGCTGGCCTGCTTTGAGGATCAGCGCACAGCCGACATCCACCCTTCTTTTAGGAGTTTCCGCGTTCACGCCATCTCCTCGTCGGCAAAGCCGCGGTCCCATCGCCAGGGACCGGTTTTTCGAACTCTCAGAATAAAAAACCCTTCGGTTCTCGGGCCGGGGACAATCCGGCAAGCCCGGGCAAGGGCCGGCGGGTAAACTTTATTTTCCCACGATGTAAGCCCCGCCATCACCCTCACCGACGGCGGCAGACTCACGGCTTCCAGCTCAGCGGCCGAACCGATTCTTTTGAGTGCCGCCGCGACAGCCCCCTCATTTTCTTCGGGAGAAAAAGTGCAGGTCGAATAGACGAGAACACCGCCGGGCTTAAGCGCTGAAAAAGCCGACAGAAAAAGCCTCTTCTGTTTCTTGGCCAAATCGCGCACCTTCATCATCTTCCAAAAACCCAAGCTCTTAGGATCGTCCGCCTGAAAACGGGCTTCCCCTGAACAGGGAGCGTCGAGAAGCACCCTGTCGTAGGACTCAGGTTCCCGTCTGCCGAAGGCTTCTCCCGCCGTCAACGTCATGCGGATGTGCCGATAACCCTGATTTTCCAGAATCGTTTTCATCCGGAAGAAACGGCCCCGATGCGTGTCATTGGCCGTAAGCTCCCCCTCGCCTTTCATGAGATACGCGATCAGGGACGTTTTGCTTCCGGGGGCTGCCGCCATATCGAGAACTTTCTCGCCGGGCCGCGGCGCCAAGACCAAAACCGCCAGCATGCTCGACAATCCCTGCGCGTACAGCGTTCCCTGGGTGTAGAGCGGATGTTCCTGAAGTTTCCGGAAAGTCTCGCGGGAGACAAAAAAAGCCGGAAAAGGAAGCTCTTCGATCTCTTCCGGTTCTAGGCCGGCCTTCCGTAAAAGGCCTGCCAAATCCTCTCTGGAATAACCCGGTTTCTGAAGCCGAAGCGCTATGTCTTTGGGGACGGAAAAGGAAGTCAGGACCTCGCCGTAAAGGCTTTCGGGAAAGAGGCGCTGAAGGCGTTCAAGAAAAACGGGCGGCAGACCGCCGGGGTTCGGCATGCGCGTATTATCGGGAAAAGCCGGAGCCGATCAAGTGAATCCTGAGCCGAGCCGATATTCCTACAGTATCTTTTCCAACCCTTGAGGACTTTCGCCTGAACCCTGAATCTTATTTCCACCACTATCTTTTCATCGCCCTTTTCGCCTTGATGGCTTTCGGGTTCGCACTGCTGCCGGTTGTGATCGCCGGCAGGATCGCGCCCAAGAAACCCTCTCCGGTGAAAAACACGTCCTATGAATGCGGTCTTGAATCCAAAGGCGATTCCTGGATCCAATTTCACGTGCAGTATTATCTGATCGCTCTGATTTTTGTCGTCTTTGATGTCGAGGCCGTTTTCCTTTACCCTTGGGCCGTTTCATTTAAAGAAACCGGTCTTGAGGGGTTTGCCGCCATGAGCCTCTTCATCGGAGTCCTTTTCCTCGGGCTCGTCTATGAATGGCGAAAAAAGAATCTCGATTGGGAGTGATCTTGGCACACGCTCCGAACGTTTCTGCCATTGACGAAGGGCTGAAAAGCGAACTCTCGAAAAAGGGCGTCGTCGTTACGACGCTGAATCATCTTTACAACTGGGGACGGAGCTCTTCGATCTGGCCGATGCAGTTCGGACTGGCCTGCTGTGCGATCGAAATGATCGCCACAGCCTGCGCCCGCTACGACATGGCCCGCTTCGGAGCGGAACTTTTCCGGGCCTCGCCCCGTCAGTCAGATCTGATGATTGTTGCCGGAACTGTCACCAAAAAAATGGCGCCCCAGGTCGTGCGTCTCTACAACCAGATGCCTGAGCCGAAGTACTGCATCACGATGGGCGCTTGCGCGATCGCGGGCGGACCCTTCATCGACGGCTACAACGTTCTGCGGGGAATCGACCGCTACATTCCCGTCGACGTTCATCTGCCCGGATGTCCGCCCAGGCCCGAGGCGCTTCTGCACGGACTCATGCAGCTTCAAAAAAAAATTGAGTCGCAGGAGATCGAAAAAACCGCCTGGTACCAGAAAGGCCTGAAGAGAGAATATCCGGTGCCTGAGTTCGGGCCGCGCGGCCTCATCCCCAAATTCAATCCCGAGGTGTGGCAGCCGCGTGCAAAAGACAACCGTAAAGAACGCTACGGCGAACCCATTCTCATCGGAAAAAAAATCAAGGCGCCGGATCTCGACGCCGAGACGCTCCGCCGAGCTTCCGGAGGACCCGCAAAATGAGAACCGAGGAAATCCGCGATCATCTCCAGTCCCTCGACTCGAGCCTGCGCTTGAGAATCGTCCTGGAAAGCCTGCTCGTAGAAAATCCCGAAGATCTCGCGAGGGCCGTTCGGGCCTTGAAAAGCTCTCCCCGTTTAAAAATCGATTTTCTCTCGTCCGTGACCGCGGCGGATTATCTGGACTTTCTAGAGACGGTCTATCACTTTTACTCGGTCGAACTCAGGATCGGTCCCGTGGTCCTGCGGGCAAGAACCCGCCGCGACGATCCCAAGATTCCTTCCCTCTGCGGCTTATTCCGGAGCGCTGAACTTCAGGAACGGGAAGCGTATGATATGTTCGGCATCCGCTTCGAAGGACATCCCGACCTCCGCCGTCTTTTCATGTGGGACAACTTCGAGGGCTGGCCTTTGCGCAAGGATTACGTCCAGGAAGACTCGGATGTCCTGGAATCTCAGGACTTAGCCTGGCTCGAAAAAAATTCTATTCACGTGTCTCAGGAACTGAAAACGCGCGCCCTTGATCTCCAAGCCCGGGGCCTGCGCGCCGACGCTCAGCGTCCGGCGGCAGAGGGACCCGCGAACAGCGGTGCGCCTTGAAAAACAAAACGGACACTCCCTTGACGGAAGATTTCGACACCCAAACACTGCAGATCAATGTCGGGCCTCAGCATCCGGCGACCCACGGCGTGTTCAGAATGGATCTGACTCTCGACGGTGAAACGGTTGTGCGGCTCAAGCCTGTGATGGGTTACCTGCACCGCAATCACGAACAGATTGCCGAGAATATGACTTATGCGGCTTCCATGCCCTACACCGACCGCCTCGACTATTTCAATTCGATGTCCAACAATTTCGGCTATGCCCTAGCCGTCGAAAAACTCGCAGGCATCGAGGTCCCGGAGCGGGCCGATTACATTCGCGTGATTTTGGCGGAGCTGACGCGCATCGTCAACCACATCTCCGTGATCGGATTTCTTCTGAATGATCTCGGGGCTTTCTTTACACCGCTCACCTATGCCTTCCGCGAACGCGAAAAAATTCTCGATCTTTTCGAAGAGATTGCGGGCTCCCGCATGATGTGTAATTACTTCCGCTTCGGAGGCGTCAAACGGGATTTACCCCCAGGCCTGCTCGAACGCATTCGAACGATGATGGACGTTTTTCCCCGCTTTCTGGATGAATTTGAGGCGCTGCTGACCGACAACGACATTCTCTGCCTGCGCTGTCAAAACGTTGGAGTTCTCGGACGGGAACTTGCGCTCAACGCCGGGCTCTCGGGGCCGATGCTCCGGGCTTCGGGACTGGGCTACGACATCCGCAAAGTCGACCGCTACTCGATCTACGGCCGTTTCGACTTCAAGGTTCCGGTGGGCAGCAAGGGGGATGTCTATGACCGTTACTACGTCCGCGTTCTGGAAATGCGCGAATCCCTAAAAATTCTGGATCAGGCTCTGCGTCAGATCCCCTCCTCGGGAGACATTATCAGCCGCAAGGCTGCGCCGTTTCTCAAGGCGCCCAGAAATTTCAAACCGCCCGTCGGGGAAGCTTACGGCCGCGTCGAGTCGCCCAAGGGCGAGCTTGGTTTTTATGTCGTCAGTGACGGCTCGCCTCAGCCCTGGCGCTACCATGTGCGGGCTCCCTCGCTCATCAACCTCACGGTACTCGAGGATCTTTGCATCGGCCACAAGCTCGCTGACGCCATGGTCATCCTCGGCAGCATCGACATTGTTCTGGGAGAAGTGGACCATTGATTTTCGGAGCCGGAATTCTCAAAGGTATGCTGGTCACGCTCAGGAGCTTCGTGAACTCTTATTTCAAGAAGCCCGATCAAGGCGGTCTTTTCACCGTCGAGTACCCGGAAAAAAGACTGGTCGCCAAGGAGAGGTTCCGCAATTTTCCCTTTCTGGTCTACGATGAAAAACCCGAGGATCCCCGCTGCGTGGCCTGCGACATCTGCGCCAAAGAGTGTCCGCCCAAATGCATCACCATCGTACGGGACGCGGACGCCGAGGGGCGGCCCTTAAAGAAACCCGCTCTCTTCGACATCGATTTGAGTGTCTGCATGAATTGCGGAATCTGCGAGGAGGCCTGCCCTTTCGATGCCATCTTCATGGATCATGAATTTGAAATTGCGGGGACGGAACGGCATCAAAGCCTTCTTTATCACAAGGAAGATCTGCTGAAATCCAACGGCTATTTCCGGCAGATTCGGCCCTCGGACGCCGCTCTCATCGATGCCCGCCGAAAAGAAGCCGAAGACAAGAAGAAGGCGGCGCTCAAGCCTGCCGCACCGCCTGAGAAAAAAGAATAGATCATGGAAACCCTCTTTATCCAAATCAAAACTCTTCTGGTGAACGCTGCAGCGCTGGTTCTTCCGCCCTGGGGCGTCACGCTCAGCAGCATGATCATCAGCGCTCTCGCTATCCTGGGTTTGGGACCCTTGATCATGATGTATCTAACGCTGATGGAGCGCAAGGTGCTGGCGCGCATGCAGAACCGCATCGGCCCGAACCGCGCGGGGCCTTGGGGACTTCTGCAGCCGCTAGCGGACGGCATCAAGATGCTGACGAAGGAGGATATCCGGCCCTCAGCCGCTGACCCGCTTCTGTATTTTCTGGCTCCGATTCTGATTGCTGTGCCGGCACTCATGGTGTTTGCCGTGATCCCTTTTGGAAAAGGCATGACGGCGGCTGATCTCAACGTGGGAGTTCTCTACTTTGTGGCTCTTTCTTCGACGACAACCCTCGTGATTTTTATGGCCAGCTGGGGATCCCGGAACAAGTATTCCGTCCTCGGGGGAATGCGCTCAGTCTCTCAGATGATTTCCTATGAAGTAACGCTGGTCATTTCAGTCGTGCCGATTCTCATGGCGGCCGGGAGTCTTTCGACGCAAACGATCGTCGAATCCCAATCCGGGCGATGGTACGCCGCGACACCCTGGGGTCTTCTCAGCTGCATGATCTTCTTCATCTGCGGTCTTGCCGAGTGCAACCGCTCGCCGTTTGATCTCCCTGAGGCGGAATCCGAGATCGTCGCCGGGTATCACACGGAATACAGCGGTATGCGTTTCGCGCTTTTTTACATGGCGGAATTCATGAATGTTTTTTCAATCTGCGCCCTGACCGTCACACTGTTTCTCGGCGGGTGGCAAGGTCCTTTACTGCCCTCCTGGCTGTGGTTTCTGATCAAAACCTACCTGCTCATTTTTATCGTCTTTTGGTTCCGAGGAACACTGCCCAGACTTCGAGCCGATCATCTGATGGGACTGGCCTGGAAATTTCTCCTGCCTCTGGCGGTCATGAACATTCCGGCGGCCGCGATGAGTCACTTTCTCTCGGAGCCTTTCAGTACCGCGGTTCCCCTGGCCATCCTCATGGTCTCGGTTGCCGTTCTGAGTTTTTTCAACAAAGGCTACGCGGCGGAAAAACGCGTTTACCATTTTACGGATTGAGGCGCAGCAGATGCTTGAACTCATCGCGGTGAAAGGAATTTATATTCTGATGGTTTTTGCAGCGGCAGCTGCCTTTGCTTCGTCCTTGCTCCCGAACCTCTTTCACGGAGCTCTGGCTCTGGCGGCCGTCCTCCTCGCCGTGGCGGGTCTTTATCTTTCGCTCGGAGCCGAGTTTCTCGCAATGGTTCAGATTCTCGTGTATGTGGGAGCTGTCATGACTCTTGTCATTTACGCGGTGATGCTGACAGGCCGGCTCGAGGAGACCGTGACCCCGTCCGGCAGGATTCAAAGAGCCGCCGCTGGAGTTTCCTGTGCTATTTTTTTTGTGCTCGTCTGCGGAGTGCTTCTCAGCACGAACTGGCCGGCGGCGCCAGGCGGCAATCCTCTTCCTTCGGTCAAAGATCTCGGCATTGATCTGATGAAGCGGCATGTGTTTCCCTTTGAAGTTTTGGGCATCCTGCTGTTTGCGGTCTTGATCGGGGCCTTGGCGGCCGCGCGGAGGGAAAAATCATGACGCCGGTTCCGGAATCCCACTACCTGATCTTCTCTCTCATACTTTTTAGCGCCGGAATTTTCGGAGCGCTCACGCGGCGCAACGCACTGGGGGTGCTGATCGCTCTGGAGCTCATGCTCAATGCCGTTGCGCTCAATTTTGTGATTTTCTCGAGAACCGCTCCGGAAGGATCGGCGTCAGGACAGGTGAGCGCCTTTTTCATCATCGCTTTGGCAGCCGCCGGCGCGGCCGCAGGTTTGGCGATCGTACTGGCTGTATACCGCTCCCGTAAAAGCATTCAAACCGACGACACGAATTTACTAAAATGGTGACACTGCTGCTTCATCCTCTGAGTCCCGCAGCATTTCCGCTGGCCGCGGCGGCGCTCAATTTTATTTTCGGCAAACAGCTGAAGGCGAAGACCGCTTGGATCTCGTCGGCGGCAAGCCTCATGAGCTTTGCCGTCTCCATCTTTCTGCTCACCCGGACGGCAGCGCATGGCGTGATGCAGGGCAGCATCATTTGGCTTGAAGCCGGAAATTTTAAAATCACATCCGGTTTCCTGCTGGATCCCCTTTCAGCCTCCTTCCTCGCGGTGGTGAGCTTGGTCGGCATGCTGATCCAGATCTATGCGGCCGGCTCTATGAAAGACGATCCCGAGTTTACGCGTTTTTATTCGACTCTCTCGCTTTTTATGGCGGCGATGACCGCTCTCATTGCCGCGGATGGACTCCTGCTTTTTTTTATGGCCTGGGAAATCATGGGGCTCTGCTCTTTTCTTCTGATCGGATTCTGGTTCCAAAAAGAGGCCGCGGCCAAGGCGGCTCATAAAGCTTTTCTTGCCACGCGCCTAGGGGACCTGTGTCTTTTACTCGGATTGCTGATGCTTTCATCCTCCCTGGGAACCCTTCAATTCACGGCCCTCTCGGAAAAGGCGGCCGCGCTCGGCGCCTCGGCATGGCTCAGCGCGGCGGCACTTCTCATCTTCGCAGGCGCCGCAGGAAAATCCGCTCAATTTCCTTTCCACATTTGGCTGCCGGATGCCATGGAAGGTCCCACGCCCGTCAGTGCGCTCATTCATGCCGCAACCATGGTGGCCGCCGGAATTTATCTGTTGATCCGGACTTTTCCGGTTCTCGCGCTCGACGCCCGGGTGCTTTCAGTCATCGCGGCTGTCGGGACATTCACAGCCGTTCTCACGGCTCTGCTCGCCCTTCGTTCGCAGGAAATCAAAAAGACCCTGGCGTTTTCCACGCTTTCCCAGCTGGGCATGATGGCGGCCTGCATCGGATTTTCAAATCCGGGTGCGGCATTTTTTCATCTGGTCACTCATGCTTTCTTCAAGGCGCTTTTGTTCATGGGGGCGGGCAATGTCCTTCACGCGTGCGGAACACAGAACCTCGGACGCCTGGGCGGTCTCGGACGGCCAATGAAGCTCACCTCGGGCGCCTTCCTCGTCGGCTCTCTGGCTCTCGCGGGACTGCCGCCTCTTTCAGGTTTCTGGAGCAAAGAGGGAATCCTTGCGGCAGCGCATGGGTATTCCCCATTTTATTTCGGAGCACTGCTTCTGACTTCTTTCCTGACTGCTCTCTACAGCGCTCGACTTTACCTGCAGATTTTTGAAGGGTCTGCGTCACGGAGCGCAGACGCCGAAACCGCTCGGGAATGCCCGAAAAGTATGACGATCCCCCTGCTGACGCTTGGTGTTCTGGCCGCTGCCGCCGGTATTCCGGGCTCACCCTGGATGGGGTATTTTTTCCAGACGTTCATCGGAATTTCCCCGCATGGGGACCCTGCGTCCTACGCAGTCCTCGCAGGATCTCTCATCGCCTGTGCGCTCGGCCTTGCAGGGGCCTGGCTCAGCGCTGGACCTTGGAGAGGGCTGGGTCTGAAAGAAACAGCCGGTGCGGGACGATTCCTTGAAAAAGCCGGCATGGAATTGCCGAATTCTGCCGCGCGGCTCTTCGCATCAGGGCTCAAGACAGCAGGCCGAGCAGCTGCCTGCACCGACCGACTGCTTCTCGACGGCGCCGTCATGCTGCCGGGGGTTTTGCTGCAGCTCGCCGCAGCCGGTTTTAGAAAAATCCAATCCGGTTTTATTCTTCATTATCTCTTGGCAGCATTCGCTGCCGTGATTGGACTTCTGGCTGCAGGAATGAACTTTTAAATAACTCAGGGCGGATTGTTCATGACACTTCTTTCATCGGTGGTTTTCTTTCCTCTGGCAGGGGCTCTTGTCCTCCTAGGCCTGCCCAGAACGCTCGCAAGCCGGGCCTTTCCTCTGGCGATGGGTTTCACGGGGCTGACGCTCTTTATCGCCTTCGGGATTTTAGGCGCTGTCGACCCCACGCAGCCGGGTTTTCAGCTGACAGAAAAAATGCCCTGGATTCCTGAGTGGGGCGTCTCTTACCATCTGGCCGTTGACACACTCAGCCTTCCCCTGATTCTCTTGAGCGCTCTGCTCTTTGCCGTCGCCTGCGCGGCCTCTTCGCAGAGAAAGGAAAAACAAAAAGAGTACTTTGCTCTGATGCTGATCCTCGAAACGGGCGTGATGGGGAGCTTTCTGGCGCTCGATCTGATGATGTTTTACATCTTTTGGGAACTGGTCCTGATTCCGATGTACCTTTTGATCGGTATTTTCGGAGGCGAGCGGAAAAATCGAGCGGCCGTAAAATTCTTCCTTTACACGTTTTGCGGAAGTCTTTTGATGCTGCTGGCCGTCGCTGCGGTATATTTTCTTTCTCCGGCGCGCAGTTTTGATCTTCTGGAACTCCTGAAAAGCCCTCTGTCCCTGGAAATCCAACGGATGGTTTTCCTGGGTTTCCTGGCCGGATTCGCTGTCAAAATACCGGTGTTCCCGCTGCACACCTGGCTGCCGGAGGCGCACGTCGAAGCGCCCGCGCCGATCAGCGTTCTTCTTGCGGGAATTCTTCTGAAAATGGGTGCCTACGGTCTCATGCGCTTCGGCGTCACGCTGTTTCCGGAGGCAGCCCTCGAGTTCCGGCCGGTGCTGATGGGTCTGGCCGTTGCGGGAATTCTTGCCGGAGGATTCGCTGCTCTTTCTCAGAAAGATCTCAAAAGGATGATCGCTTATTCAAGCGTCAGTCATATGGGTTTTGTTGTCCTCGGAATTTCAGCCGGTACCGAGGCCGCTTTGAGCGGGGCCGTTTTTCAGATGATCAGTCACGGGCTGATCACAAGCGGACTTTTCCTCCTGGCCGGATATCTCTACGAACGCACTCACACCCGCGATCAGGACGCCTTCGGCGGTCTCGCGGCCGGAATGCCGCGCTATGCGGGTCTTCTGATTTTCTTCAGCATGGCGAGTCTCGGCCTTCCGGGCTTGAGCGGATTTCCCGCGGAATTGCTGGTGCTGGCCGGAACCCTTGAGCGCCATCCAGGCGCCTCAGCAGCCGCCGCCGCGGGTATTTTTCTTTCAGCCTTTTACCTGGTGACCATGCTCCGGAAAGTTCTTTGGGGTCCGGTCCCTCAGAACGCGCCGGTACCTTCCGACATCCGGCCCGGTGAAACGCTGGTGCTGCTGCCGCTGGTTATCCTTATCCTTTTAGCCGGCATTTGCCCTTCCCTTTTTACGGGGCTTTCAGCCGCGTCCCTGCCCCCCCTCGTCATCGGAGCCTCAAACGGATGAGCACCCTGCAGAGCCTGGCGCATTTTAAAACCGAAATAATTCTCCTCATCGGCGCCTTCATCACGCTTTTCTCAGATTCGCCCAAAGGCAGCCGATTCCTCGCCGGTACCGCGGCTTTACTGACGCTCACCTTGGCAGGCGTTGCGGCATTCACGGAGGCTTCCCAGCAGTCTCTTCAGCTCTTCGGCGGTTTTTTTACGCTGGACGGAGCGACACGCTTTTTCAGATTCGGGATGATTCTGGCCGCGGCAGCCTCTGTCCTGCTGGGCATGACGCGGGGCGCAATAGCCCTTTCTTTCTTCGCCGAATCGACGGCGCTGATGCTCTTTCTGACGTTCGGCCTGATTGTGCTTTGCGCTTCGGGACATTTTCTGACGCTTCTGCTTGCCGTTGAAATGGTGTCTCTTCTCTCCTACCTGATGACGGGTTTCTCTCCTCAGAACACGAGAGCGCGGGAAGCTGCTCTCAAATACCTTCTTCTGGGAAGTTTCTGCTCGGCCTTTATGCTCTATGGAATTTCACTGCTCTTCGGCCTCACCGGATCTCTGGATTTCGATTCAGTTCGGGCGGCTGTTCAAGACGGCGGACAGCGGACGGCGGCCGCCGCCTCGCTTCTTTTTATTCTGACCGGAGCGGGATTCAAACTTTCTCTGTTTCCTTTCCATTTCTGGGCGCCTGACGTTTATGAGGCGGCTCCCTCTCCCGTCGCAGCTTATTTGACTGTGGCGCCCAAAGCCGCGGCGTGCGCGATTCTCATTCGGCTTTTCAGCGAGGTTTTTCCGTCCATGCAAACCTTCGGCGCCGAGGTCCTGCAGACTCTCTGCATCCTGACACTCTTGGCCGCGAGCCTTCTTGCGCTCGCCCAGACCCGGGTGCGCAGGCTGATCGCTTATTCAAGCATGGCCCAGGCGGGATACCTGCTGATGGGACTTTCGCTTTTTTCACGCGAGGGACTGCAGGCGGCGTTTTTCTATCTGGCCGCGTACGGAGCTGCCAACCTGGGAGTTTTTGCCGCGCTCACGGCTTTGTCTCAGCGGGGAACTCAGGATCATCTTGAGGATCTGACCGGCGCCGCCTGGAGAAACCCCTTCGCGGCAGGCTGCCTGACTGTGTTTCTTCTGTCTTTGGCGGGACTCCCGCCCCTGGCAGGATTTTTGGGCAAGTTTTGGATTTTTGCGGCCGCTCTGAAAGAAGGCGAAGTGTTCCTCGTTGTAACGGCCGCGCTCACGAGCATGATCGGCATTTTTTACTACTTCAAGATCCTGCGCACACTCTATTTTTCGGATCCCTTGATCGCTCTTTGCGCGGCGCCCACACCCCTGCCTCTCAGAATTCTGCTGATTCTTCTTGCGTCGGCCGTGACGGCAGCGGGCCTATTCCCCTCATGGCTTTTGAGAGCTGCCGAATCAGCTCTGCGTTAAAAAAAACCCCGGCCTCAAAAGACCGGGGTTTTTGCCGTGTTTCCGAGCTCGACTTTAGTAGCGGTAATGATCGGGCTTGTAGGGACCCTGTTTCGCAATCCCCAGGTAGTGCGCCTGCTTATCGGTCAGCGTCTCCAGCTTGACGCCGATTTTTTCCAGATGAAGCCGCGCGACCTCCTCGTCGAGGTGCTTGGGAAGGCGGTAAACGTTGCAATCGTAGGCTTTCGCGTTGTTATAAAGTTCAATCTGCGCAAGCACCTGATTGGTGAAAGAATTGCTCATCACAAACGACGGATGGCCTGTCGCACAGCCGAGATTGACCAGCCGGCCTTCGGCAAGCAGCACGATCGAATGCCCGTCGGGGAAGATATACT
>VFQY01000127.1 GCA_018883425.1 Candidatus Omnitrophota bacterium
GCGCGGCAGTGCGAGATCTACACGGATGTCGACGGCATCTTCACGGCCGATCCGCGCGTGGTTCCGGACGCCCGTAAAATCGATGTCATCAGTTATGATGAAATTCTCGAACTGGCCTCGTTAGGCGCCAAGGTGATGCATTCGCGGTCCATCGAGGTGGGAAAAAAGTTTAATGTTCCGATTTACGTGCGCAATTCCGGCAACGATAAGGAAGGGACCCTGATTACAAAGGAGAGTAAAAAGATGGAAGATGTGGTGGTCAGCGGCGTCGCTCTGGCAGAAGATGAAGCGAAGATAACGATTTTTAAGGTTCCGGATCGGCCCGGCGTCGCGGCGAGGCTTTTTGCGACACTTTCCGAAGCGAATATCAACATCGATATGATTATTCAAAACAAGACCGGGACCAAAACCACGGACATCTCTTTCACGGTTTTCAAAAATGAGCTCAACCGGGCTTTGCCTGTGGTGAAGAAGGCTGTTAGTGAACTCGGCGCCGAGAAGATCGATGTCGACGAAAATATCGCCAAGGTCAGCGTGGTCGGAGTCGGGATGCGGTCGCATACGGGCGTGGCCTCGAAAATGTTCGGCTGCTTGGCGCGCAGAAAAATCAATATCGATATGATTTCGACTTCCGAAATCAAGATCTCCTGCGTGATCGGCGGAGACAAGGGCAAGGAAGCTGTCCGTGAAATCCACAAAGAATTCGGTCTGGCTAAAGGCAAGAAAAAGTAGAGAAAGGCCGGCCCCTCGGGGAAGCATATGAAAAAAGTCATTTTTTACGACACGACGCTCAGGGATGGAACTCAGTCGGAAGGCATAAGTTTGTCCGTTCAGGACAAAATTCAGATCGCGCAGCGTCTGGACGCTTTCGGCATGGATTACATCGAGGGCGGCTGGCCCGGATCCAACCCGAAGGATCTCGCCTTCTTCAAAGACATACGCAAGGCCGGAATACGGCATGCGAAAATTGCGGCGTTTGGATCGACGAGAAGGATGAACACCCGGGTTCAGGAGGACGTCAACATCAAGGCGCTTCTGGAAGCCAAGACCAAGGTGGTCACAATCTTCGGAAAATCCTGGGATTTTCACGTGACGGAAGTGTTCCGCACGTCGCTGAAAGAAAATCTTCAGATGATTTATGATTCTGTAGCGTATCTCAAATCGAAGAAACTTGAGGTGATCTATGATGCCGAGCATTTCTTCGACGGCTTCAAGAAGAATCCGGAATATGCGCTCAAGACTCTCCAGCAGGCCGCCCGCGCGGGGGCCGATAATCTCTCGCTCTGCGATACGAACGGCGGAACACTGCCTCACGAAATCCGCCACGCGATTCTCAAAGTGAAACGGGTTTTGAAGACGCCTTTGGGGATTCACTGCCACAACGATTCCGAAATGGCGGTCGCCAATTCGATTCAGGCTCTAGGAGAAGGTGCGGTTCTCGTTCAGGGAACTGTTAACGGCTTGGGAGAAAGGTGCGGCAATGCCAACCTCATGAGTATTCTTCCCATCCTTCAGCTTAAAATGGGAGTGGCCTGTTTCCCGGATAAAAAACTCAAAGAATTGACGCAGGTTTCACGCTTTGTATCCGAAATCTGCAACATGCCGATTCCTATCAATCAGCCATTCACAGGCCGGGCGGCCTTTGCCCATAAAGGCGGCGTCCACATCAACGCTATGGCAAAAAATCCCGGAACGTATGAACACATGAACCCGGAAGTCATCGGCAATCACCGCCGTTTTCTCGTTTCTGAGCTGGGCGGCAAAACCAACATCATGATGAAGGCCCGCGAGCTCGAACTGGACCTGGCTAAGGAGTCGCCCGAGGCGCGTATGATCATGGCTGAGATCCAGCGTTTGGAAAACGAGGGCTATCAGTTTGAAGCGGCTGAAGCCAGCTTCGAGATGCTGGTGCGAAGACTCACGGGGAAACTCAAAGATTATTTTGAGGTCAAGAAGGTGGCTGTGCGCACCGAGGATATCGGCGGCAAGGCGCCGGGCTCCGTCGCCGAAGTCAAAGTCAGCGCGAAGGGGAAAGACTTTTATGAAGTGGCGGACGGAGACGGTCCGGTCAACGCTCTGGACCGAGCGCTGCGCAAAGCCCTCAGAAGGTCTTATCCCGTGATCGACGAAACGCATTTGACGGATTACAAAGTCCGCGTGGTCAACTCGGAAGCGGGAACGGCCGCCAAGGTGCGTGTCTTCATTCAGTTTCAGGACAAAGACAAAACCTGGACGACGGTCGGAGTCAACGAGAACATCATCGAGGCCAGCTGGAAAGCGCTGGTCGATGCCATTCAGTATAAACTTTTCAAAGCCTGATTCGCGCCGCCTCATGCCGGAACTCCCGAAACAATACAACCCCGTCCAGACTGAAAGCGCCCGCTACAAGATTTGGGAGTCGTCCGGTTATTTCCGTCCGCAGAGCGACCGGCATCCGAAGACCTCGGCCCGGCCTTATGTCATCGTTATACCTCCGCCCAACGTGACCGGCATCCTGCACATGGGGCACGCTCTCAACAATACGATTCAGGATATTTTGGTTCGGTGGAACCGCATGCGGGGTATCGATACGCTTTGGATCCCGGGCGTCGATCATGCCGGAATTGCGACGCAGAACGTTGTTGAAAAAAAACTCGCCAGACAGAATCAGACCCGGCAGGAACTCGGGCGTGAAAAATTTCTCGCGGAGGTTTGGCGGTGGAAGGAGGAGCATGGCCATACGATTACCTCGCAGCTCCGAGCCTTGGGTTCTTCCTGCGATTGGTCCCGGGAGCGTTTCACGATGGACGAGGGCCTTTCCCGGGCTGTGCGCGAATGCTTTGTCAGGCTTTTCAAAAAAGGACTGATTTATCAGGGCCATTACATCATTAACTGGTGTCCGCGCTGTCAGACGGCTCTTTCTGACGAAGAGGCCGAACATCGTGAAACTCAGGGGGCTCTCTACCATATCCGTTATCCCGCCGCGGAAAACCGAGGCGAGGGTGTTGTGGTTGCGACGACCCGTCCTGAGACTCTGCTGGGCGATCTTGCGGTTGCGGTTCATCCCGAAGATCCGCGCTATCAGCATCTCAAGGGGGGCAAGGTTATCCTGCCGCTGATGAACCGTGAGATTCCGGTGATCGAAGATTCCGCTGTCGACCCGTCCTTCGGAACGGGAGCCGTGAAGGTCACGCCCGCGCATGATCCCAATGACTTTGAAATGGGAAAACGCCATCACCTCGCGCAGCTCAATGTGATGCATCCTGACGGAACTATGAATGTTCAGGCGGGACCTTACGTGGGCTTGGACCGCTTCGAAGCCCGGAAGCGGATCATCGAAGATCTCGAGTCGTTGGGGCTTTTCGTCAAAAAAGAACCGCATACGCACGCTGTGGGGCATTGCTACCGCTGCCATACGGTGGTTGAGCCCTACCTGTCCAAACAGTGGTTTGTCCGGATGCAGCCTCTCGCGGAGAAGGCGCTCGAAGCGCATCGGGCGGGGAAAACCGAGTTTTATCCTGATCGATGGACCAAGGTTTATACGCGATGGCTGGAGGGGATCCGCGACTGGTGTATTTCGCGTCAGATCTGGTGGGGACATCAAATACCCGTCTGGTATGACGAGCTCAAAAATGTTTATGCCGCGCATTCCTATGAAGAAGCGCTGGAGGAAGCCCGGCGTTTGCGCGGCAGCCAGGTTGAGCTGACACAGGATCCCGATGTGCTTGATACGTGGTTTTCTTCCTGGCTGTGGCCTTTTTCGACGCTGGGCTGGCCCGAAAAAACCGAAGACCTCGAGCGCTTCTATCCGACCTCGGATC
>VFQY01000128.1 GCA_018883425.1 Candidatus Omnitrophota bacterium
TCATTCTGCCTTATGTGAGCGCCGAGGAACTGATAGCTCTCTATAACGGAGCCCGTTTCTTCGTTTATCCGTCGCTCATGGAGGGATTCGGATTCCCGCCGCTCGAGGCTATGGCCTGCGGTACACCCGTTGCAGCTTCACGGTCGGCATCTATCCCGGAAGTTTCAGGAGATGCGGCTTTCTATTTCGACGGCCAGCAGGCAGTTTCCATAATGGAGGCGCTGGTCCGCATGCATGAGGATAAGAAACTCAGAGAAGATCTGAGAGCGAAGGGGTTTCAGCAGGCCGCCCGATACACATGGCGTCGAACAGCCCAATGGACGCATGAACTCTACGAAGAAGTGATGCGTGAAAAAAAATAAAATGACCAACATTCTGATCGCTGACTCTGGAGCGGGTTTCGGCGGAACCTCTAAATACCTGGGCGAATTGCTTCCCGAATTGCGTTCGCTGGGTTTTTCCCCCTTTGCGGTTTTTTACGGGGATGGGCCGCTTGCGAGATCGATCCTGGAAAAAATGCCGGACTCGGAATTGCATTCCGAATGGCGGACCGCGGGCGCCGAAGACTCAAGCGGCCGCCCCTTTGCGAGAGCCCGGCATCTGATGAAGACCCTCTTTCAGATGATGATCCTCTCGCCGGCAATCGTCCGTTGGCTCAGCAAACACCGGGTGGGTCTTGTGCATTTAAATAATGAAGTTCTGAGCCATCTGCCGCTCATTCTGGCTGCGAAACTTGCGGGTTGCCGCATTCTTTGCCATTTACACGGGTGGAGACCGATGACTATGACGGAACGATTAGTTCTGCCGTGGGTGGATGAGTTCATGTCCATCTCCGAAGCGGGTGCCCGTTATTTCTGCGGCGGGATTCGTCGGCCGGTCTTGGCTGTCCCTAATGGAGTTGCCGAGCCTCAGCTTGACTCCGGGCAAGTTCAAGCGGTCCGTGCGAAAACGCGTCTCGCTTGGGGGTGGGACGAGGCGACTGTGGGGTGCGTCATCGCCGGGCGTTTGACGGCGTGGAAGGGGCAGGAGGTCTTTATCAGGGCGTTGGCTTCCGCTTTAAACGATAATCCCCGCTTAAAAGGGGCGATTGTCGGAGAAGATCCCTCGAGCGATAAGAGTGAATCGAAGAGACTCCGGGCTCTTAGCGAAGAATTGGGAATCGGCGGCAGCGTGTCTTTCATTCCCTGGATGGAGGACATTTCCGGCGCCTATGCCGCTGCGGATATCGTGATTCACGCCTCGGTTCGCCCCGAGCCGTTCGGTCTCGTCATTCTCGAAGCGATGCAGTTTGGGCGTGCGGTGATTGCCTCCCGAGCGGGCGGCGTTTTGGATATCGTGCGCGATGAAGTCACGGGAATTCTTACGGAACCCGGCGGCACGCTGAGTCTTAAAAAAGCCATGGTCAGGCTGGCTGACGATCCGGCGCTGAGGAGCCGTTTGGGCGCTCAGGGTCAGCAGCGTGCTAAAACTGAATTTAGTCTTAAACGTAACGCTGAAATGATCGGCGCGATCTATCGCCGACTCTTGGCGCTCCCATGATCTGTGTCGAGCCTGAAAGCACCGCCCATCCCGTGTTAGCCGCTGAGAAACGGCTGGGTTGGGGGAACTGTGCTTCAGGGCGCCTGCAGGGGATGGCAGGGCAATCCCCCTGCATGGATGGGTTCCTATCTTCATGACTAAGAACATCCTTTCGACAACTGACACTTGTTCGGATAAACCTGAAGTTGCTCATGTGATATGGTCGCTCGGTCTGGGAGGGGCCGAGCAGATGGTTCTTTCCCTAACCCGGGCGTTGACCTCGGGCAGCTTTCGGCCTATTGTGGTATGCCTGAATGATGAGGGGAGCTTCGCGGAGCAGGCCCGAAGTGCCGGTGTCGAGGTTTTTGCTATGCACAAGCGCCGGGGCTTGGATGCGGCGTTACCCTGGAAGCTTGCGAGTTTCTTCCGACAACGCCGGACGGCTTTGGTTCATACACATCTCTTCAATGGACACTTATGGGGCAGGCTTGCGGCTCGAATGGCTGGAATACCTTGGGTAGCCACCGAACACGGCATGGACGGCTGGCGAACGCCTCTCCATCACGCGGCCGATGCAATTCTTGGAGGCGATGGTTCCCGTATGGTCTATGTTTCGGAAGAGACGCGGGCCTTTTACCGCCGCCGCGTTCCAGGCAGGAGAGCCTCGGGTCATGTGATCTTTAACGGTATCGATCCCGAACTTTTTCGGGATTCAAGCCTGCGCTCCGCGGTGCGCGCCTCTTTCGGCTTCACTGAGAATGATTTCGTCATCGGTACGGCCGGACGCTTCGTTCCTGAAAAGCGACACGATATTTTTTTGGAAGTTATTGAAAGGCTTCGCGTACAGGGGTATCCGGTCAAGGCGCTTGTTGCCGGGGACGGACCGCTCAAAGAGAAGGTCATGGAGCAAGCTCGCCGCTTAGGGCTAAGCGAAGTACTGAAGCTGACCGGCTTCAGGAAGGATATGCCTGCTGTTTATCCGGCGATGGATGTTTTTGTTTTAACTTCCGACCGTGAGGGCTTTCCGATTACGGTCCTGGAGGCGATGGCATCAGGACTTCCTGTCGTGAGTTCTAATGTCGGCGGGATCCATGAATGCGTTATTCCTGGCGAGAACGGCGATTTGGTTCAGCCGGGAAATGCCGATGGTTTCGTTCATGCGATCAGTTCGATCTATCGCAAGAGGGGGCAGCTGTCTTGGACAGCGTCCCGTGAAAAAATTTCACGTTTATTTTCTACGGGCATCATGGCCCGAAACTACGAGTTACTCTATCAAGAGGTTCTCTCATGAGCCGTGCTGCGGTGAGGGTCATCGTACCCTGTTTCAACGAAGAAAAAAGATTTCCCACAGAGTCGTTTTTATCGTTCATCAAGAGGGAAGAGGATTATGATTTTCTCTTCGTCGATGACGGAAGCTCCGACGGAACAGCAGTTCTTCTCGAAAAAGTCTGCGCGCTGATGCCGGATCGTTTGCACGTTCTCAAATCCCAGCCTAATCAGGGTAAAGCTGCGGCTGTCAGGCTGGGCTTTCTTCACGCTCTCGAGTCTCAGACCCCGCGGTTTCTTGCTTATTGGGACGCGGATCTGGCAACTCCGCTCGAGACCCTGCCGGAATTTTTCCGTGTTTTCAGGGAAAGACCCGAGGTGGAGATTGTGCTGGGGTCCCGTGTGAAACTTCTCGGCTGGGATATCCAAAGGCAAATTTTACGGCACTATCTTGGGCGCGTTTTCGCCACGTGTGCTTCCCATGTTCTGCGTCTGCCTGTTTACGACACTCAGTGCGGAGCTAAGATGTTCCGAGTCAATGCTGTCCTGCACGAGATCTGGCGCGAGCCCTTTCTGTCGCGATGGATTTTTGATGTGGAACTTCTCGCCCGCTATCTCAGCGCCCGGCAGGATAACCCTTTCGACAGCGAACGCAGGATTTACGAATCCCCGCTGAAGACATGGCGGGATGTTAAGGGTTCAAAAGTGAAACCTGCCGATTTCTTTAAAGCATTCGCCGAACTTTTTCGAATTCAGATGCGTTACGGGAGAATTATCTCTTCGTCCTGCGCAAAAGTCGGCTCATGAAGGTCGCTTTCATTCTTTCCAAATTTCCCTGCTACGATGAAGCATTCCTGCTGCGTGAGCTTCACGGGATTTCCAGACAGACCGAGACGGTTTTGTTCTCGCTTCGGGGCGGGAGCGAACCTGTGCTTCCTGATGCGGCGCGCGCGCTGATGGCCCG
>VFQY01000047.1 GCA_018883425.1 Candidatus Omnitrophota bacterium
ACCTCACACCCTTCGTGCAGGTCTTCGGGCTCTACGTTCTTTTTCACGGACACAGCAGTCCAGGCGGTGCGTTTCAGGGCGGAGTTCTGCTTGGAGCGAGCCTGGTTCTCAAAGAACTTGTCGGCAAGACCGGCGATCACCCCCGCTACAGAGTAGGTCTCGAATTTCTTCTTGCCAGCGCGGGTGTTCTTGTCTACACGGGCACGGGAGCAGCATGCATGCTGAGCGGCTTCAACTTTCTTGATTACAGCGCGCTCAGCATTTTGGGTTCCGAGCTGCCGACCCGCCGATATTACGGAATTTTGACGGTGGAAATCGGCGTCGCGGCCGCTATCGCGATGACCATCGTCATCATCTTTCGGGCGCTCGCTCATGCGGAGCTCGCAGGCAGGGGGTCTGACTCTTGAAGGTTCTTCTTTTTCTCAATTACGGGGCGTCTCTGTTTCTCATTTTCTTCGGCATCTTCGCGATGACCTCAGCCCGGCATCTCCTTCGCAAAGTCATCGGCATGGTGATCATGCAGACCGGTGTCATTCTTTTCTTCATCTCGCTCGCTTTTAAACACGGAGCCTCTCTTCCCGTGCTCCCCTACAGTGCAAAAACCGCCCCCGCGGCCGCAGAAGCCTTTGCCAACCCTCTCCCCCATGCCTTGATGCTGACCGCTATCGTGGTCGGTGTAAGCCTTCTGGGCGCAGCGCTGGCGCTTTGTCTGATGATCTACAAGGTTCATCACAGTCTCGAGGAACCTGTCATAACGCAGAATCTGGAGAAGGAACCATGATGCGCGATCAGTGGCCTGCTCTCATATTTCTGGTGCCTTTTTTAGGAACTTTTTTGCTTCCGTTCTTGGCCCGTTTTAAATGGCCTTCAGCCTGCACAGCCGCGGCTTTCTTTCTATGGATATCTGTTTTATTGTCTGCCGCAGTGCTCGGCGAGACCGCGCTCTCCGGACCGCTTTCATACGCTTTCAGCGGATGGCCGCCTCCGATGGGAATCGAGTGGCGCGCCGACAGCCTCAGCGCCCTCATGGCGCTTTTAATGACGCTCTCAGCAGCCCTTTCCCTTTCAGTTTCAGGCGCGTCTTCGGAGCAAGAAATCGGATCGCGCGCGGCTCCTTTTTTTATGTCGGTGCTTCTTGCCGTATCCGGCTTGCTGGGCATGGTTCTCACAAACGATTTTTTCAACGCCTTCGTATTTCTCGAGATCTCTTCGATTGCAACCTACGCTCTCATCGCTTCGGGGCCGATCCGCAGCGCCCCGTATGCCAGCTTTCGATATCTGCTCATCGGGACCCTGGGCGCGACTCTTTATCTGCTCGGCGTTGGATACTGGTATGCCGCGACAGGAACCCTGAATATGAGCGATTTCGTCACCCGCTCTCTTTCAGCGCAAGACAACCCAATCCTGATGGCAGGTTTCCTTCTGATTTTTTTGGGACTTGCGATCAAGATGGGACTCACTCCTTTTCACAGCTGGATGCCTGACGCCTATGCCCATGCGTCGCGCACTGCCGCCTGTGTCATCGCGCCGATTGCCGCAAAAGCGCCTATCTATCTGCTGATTCGGATCAGTTTTTGGGCGGCATCTCCCGAATGGCTTGAACATTGGCATTTTTGGAATCTTCTGAAGATCCTTGGTTTCCTCGGTATCGTGACCGGATCCCTGCTCGCCTTTCGACAGGAAAACTTTCGCCGGCTCCTGGCTTACTCCAGCGTCAGCCAAATAGGCCTTATCGTTCTCGCCTTGGGTATCCATGAAAGAAACGCGCTCTTCGGGGCGATCCTGCATCTTGTTTTCCATGCATTCATGAAAACGGGACTTTTCCTTTTTGCGGCCTCCGTTGAATCGCGATTCGGCGCGAGAACTGTGCAGGAACTCTCTGGCCTGGTGCCGCGAATGCGCATCTCGTTCGCTGTCATGACGACGTCTGTCTTTTCGCTTATCGGCATACCGCCTCTCGCGGGTTTTTTCAGCAAATGGTACATGCTGAGCGGCGCCCTGCTGGCTGGGGATTTTTGGGCGGCGGCGGCCGTTGTAGGTTCCGGCTTGTTGAGTGCGCTGTATCTTTTTAAATTACTGGAGCAAATTTTCTTCCGAAAAAATCCCGAGGATCCTAAAACCAAGGAAGCCCCTTCGATGCTTCTAGCGGGCGCTATTTTGACCGCGGCCGTCAATCTAGCAGGCGGATTCCTGGTTCCTCTCTTTCATGCCTGGGCGCACAACGGCTTCCTGAAGGAGATTTTCGGATGATCATCGTTTCTGCCGTCCCCCTTCTCGCCATCGCAGTATCCGCCGCTTCAGCCGTGCTGATTTTTCTGGCGCGTCGCTCACCGTCCTTGCGTGAATCCGTCACGTTCGCCGCGGCTTTTCTCAAATTCGGTCTGATCGCTTCGCTCTATCCCGCTGTGAGCGCAGGAGGCACTGTCGCATTCAGGCTGGCTGAATGGATTCCCGGAGCCCCCTTATCCTTGCGCGTCGATGCTCTCGGCTTAACTTTTGCCGTCTTATCTTCGGGTTTATGGATTGTGACCTCGGTTTATTCCCTGGGATATATGCGGGCACTCCGTGAGCATGCCCAAACTCGCTACTTTGCCTCGTTCGCCCTGAGTCTGAGCGCCGCTGTGGGAATCGCCTTCGCTGGTGACCTCATCACTTTCTTTATCTTCTACGAGATGCTGACCCTCTCGACCTGGCCTCTAGTCGCCCACAAAGAATCGGCTGAAGCTCTAAAAGCCGGCCGAAAATATCTGGTTTATTCGCTCAGCGCGGGTGCTCTCCTGTTAACCGCCATTGTCTGGACCTGGCTGAGCACAGGCTCAACAGCCTTCGCCCCGGGCGGTTTTATCGACGGACGTTTTCACGGCTCGGCACTCGCCCTTGTTTTCTTTCTTTTCATTGCCGGATGCGCAGTAAAAGCATCGCTCTTTCCTGTTCATGCCTGGCTGCCATCCGCCATGGCCGCGCCCGTTCCCGTGAGCGCACTCCTCCATGCCGTCGCCGTGGTCAAAGCGGGTGTTTTCGGTATTCTGCGTATCACAGGCTATGTGTTCGGGCCCGAAGTTCTTCAAAGCTCAGCGATTCACCAGCCGCTCTGTGCTCTGGCTGCCTTTACCGTGATCGCCGCATCTTTGATAGCCCTTGTGCAGGATAATTTCAAACGCCGTCTGGCTTACTCCACCATCAGTCAACTGGCATGCATCGTTCTCGGAACGGCGCTCCTTACAGCCGGCGGATTTAAGGGAGCTATCCTTCACCTTGCCAATCATGCCTTCTTAAAAATCACACTTTTCTTCACGGCCGGAATAATTTACGTGCAGGCCCATCGGGAAAACGTTTCTGATTTTCGAGGTCTCGGACGCAAGATGCCGCTGCCTTTCATCCTTTTCGCACTTGCAGCCGCGGGTCTCGCAGGGTTCCCGCCGCTCGCAGGATTCATTAGCAAGTGGCATCTTTGCTTGGGATCAGCCGACTCGTTTGAACGGCTGTATATGGGTGTTTTTCTTTTTAGTTCCCTCCTTAATATCGCCTATTTTTTTCCCGTCATTCAAAGTGCCTTCTCGGAACCCAAGGTCGGACACTCGGTCCCGGAAATTCAGGATAACAATTGGCTTCTCCTGGCCCCGGCTTGCCTTACGGCAGCCTTAGGTTTGGCGTTCGGGTGTGTGCCCTTGCTGATGAAAGCTCAATCAGGTCTGGCCGATCAGGCTGTTCAGGCAGTCTTTGGAGGCTGAGTGAAAAGAAAACAAACGAAAGCAGAAGCAGGAATTCCCGCGTCCATACTGATTTCCGGAACTGTCTGCGCTCTCCTCGCGATTGCGGGCTATGCTTTGTCCGACGCATCCGGAGGTCAAGGGGACTGGACCGAATGGCCTGCGGCTTACGCTGCTGCCGGATTTTTGGGTGCTTTTCTATGGGTTTGGATCGCGCAAGGAATCGGAAAAAAATTTCTTTGCCGCCCCTGGGACTTCGACGAGGTTTAAAATGGTGATGCATCCTTTTTTTGCTTTTCTTTTTGCGGCCCTCCTGACCTTGGCCAAGGGCCGCTCCCCTTTTCAAAGGGCTGTTCATCTTGCCCTGCCGGTCTTGGCCTTTGCCTGCCTCTATCCTTATTTGCCTCATGAAGGAATTCGGGAATTGCATCGCCTAACTCTCCCGGTCGGTTCGCTTTCGCTTCAGCTGCTGAGGATCGACACACTTTCTATTCTTTTCTGCGGCGTGTTTCTGATCTATATGCTCCTGGCCAACCTCTACGCCTACGCCGTTAAAAGCCGGATTCATCTGATTGCTTCTTATCTCTATGCGGGAAGTAGCCTGGGAGCCGTCCTGGCGGGCGACCTGCTCGTCCTCTTTATTTTCTGGGAAATCATGGCACTCGCCTCGGCAGTGCTGGTGTGGAACCCCGAAAGGGAGATTTCACTGCGCGCGGTTTTCCGATACCTTTTGATTCATGCCCTGGGCGGCCTATGCTTCTTCGCCGGACTCATGCTTAGGATGAGCGAGGGGCAATCGCTTGCCCTCGCAGCTCAGCCTCTGGATACAGCAGGAGCTTTGTTCTTTGCCGCTTTCGCAGTCAACGCAGCGCTTCCCCCGGTTCATGCGTGGCTTCCCGATGCTTACAGCGCCTCGACGCCCCAGGGATCCGTTTATCTTTGCGCCTTCACTTCTAAAGTGGCCGTCTTTGCCTTCATCCGATGTTTTGCGGGTTGCGACTGGTTGATAGGCTTCGGCGCGGCTGCAGCCGCACTAGGCGTGCTTTTCGCCATGATGGCCGACGACATCCGAAAGCTTCTTTCTTACCACCTGATATGCCAAGTGGGCTTTATGCTGGCCGGCGTCGGCATAGGTACAGATCTGGGCATCAACGGCGCGGCAGGACATGCTGTCGGCAACATTCTTTTCAAGGGTTTACTCTTTATGGCCGCGGGTACCATCCTCAGCGAAACAGGATTCTCTCGTCTCTCGGAATTGGGCGGATTAGCCTCCCGCAACCGCGGTCTCCTGGCGCTTTACCTGGTCGGAGCGATGGCCATCTCTGGGTTCCCGGGGCTGAACGGTTACGTGACGAAGTCCCTGCTTTTCGCCTCTGCGGAGAAGGCGCACTTGCAGGGTCTTTCGGTTCTCTTCACCTGGGTTTCCGTTGGCACTTTTCTCTCCATCGGCCTTAAACTGACTTTCTTCGCGTTCTTCGCCGCGCGCCCTGCAGGCCCGCTTCCAAACTTTCGACTTTCTGTCCCAGTGACTCTGGCCATGTCAGGGTGTGTTTTTTTATGTTTTTTATTCGGTCTCGATCCCGCCGCCTTCCTGTACCCCTATCTACCCTACCCGGTGAACTACAACGTGTTTTCAGCTGGACATATCCTGGGCACACTTCAACTTTTAGCGGGAACTTTGACAGCCTTCCTCTTTCTCAAATCTTCGCTCCTTCCGAAAAAGGTGCTGACGCTCGACCTTGACTGGATTTACCGCAAGGGAGGCCTGTTCATCCAGAGAGGCCTCTCGATGCCGCTCGACCAGGGGCAGGCCGGATTTCAGCAGAACCTTTCGGCAAGTTTGAAACATTTGAACCAGCAGCTCCAACGGATGTTTTCAAGCGTGACTCCCCCGGGAGCAGGCGCTTCCTTGATCACCCTGCTCTGGGGCCTTTTGGGTGCAGCCGTCTGGTTTTTTGGGGTAGGCCGATGATCGGGGCGAATACCTGCGATCAGCGGAGCGGTCTGAGCAAAACACTCTTCTTAGGATTATGCTTGGTCGCCTCCTTTTGCCTCTACAACTTTGCACCCTCGAGCATGACTGAAATGATGCGCCGAAGCGCGGCCCTTTTTCTCTTGGGAGGTCTGCTTTGGACCTTCGAGGTTTTGCCTCTCCATGCTGTTTCCCTCACCTTGGTTCTTCTGCACATCGTTTTTCTTTCCAAGGAAGGAGCTGGACTTGGGGCCTCAGCCATTTCGTATCAGGAATTCTTACGCCCCTTCGCATCTCCTGTCATCATGCTCTTCTTCGGCGGCTTCGTGCTTTCCCGCGCCATGACCAAGCACGGCGTGGCGCAGTATCTCGCGGCCAGGATTCTTGCCCCTTTTGCCAGATCATCTTTCCTTTTTTTGACAGTCCTCACTGGCATCACTGTTTTCCTATCCATGTGGATGTCCAACACAGCCGCTGCCGCGATGCTGCTGGCAATTCTTATGCCGGCCATTCGCCAAAACCGGCCTGAGCCCTTTCACAAAGCCCTTATTCTTGCCGTCGCATTCGGGACCTCCCTCGGGGGCATCGCCACCCCGATAGGAACGCCTCCAAACGCCATGGCCATGGCGGCTCTTCGCGAAAGCGGGCACGTGATGACCTTTGCCGATTGGATGGCGGCAGGGCTTCCCGTGACGCTTCTTCTTTCTGCGCTCATGATCGCGTCGCTGTATGTTTTCTTTCCGCCCCAAAGTTCTTTCACTCTGGACCTTTCTGCCGGCAAGACTCTGCCTCTGTCCCCGCAGGGATGGATAACGGCATCAGCCGCGGCTGCGGCCATTGGTTTGTGGTTAACCCAGCCCTTTCACGGTCTTGACGAATCGCTTCCCGCTCTCGGAGCTGCAGCATTTTTAACCTGCACGGGCCTTTTGGACCGGGATGATTTGAATTCTTTGGAATGGGACGTGCTCATTCTTATGTGGGGCGGGCTTGTCTTGAGTCAGGGAATGATGCTGAGCGGACTCGCGGCATGGCTAGGCGGCCTCTCGTGGGAAAGTCTTGACCCGGCGGGAAGAACAGCCGCTGTTGCAGCTCTAGGTATCTTTCTCTCCCTTTTCATGAGCAACACGGCGTCAGCGGGTCTCATGATTCCTCTGGCCATCGCCGCAGGCGGTCCGGGCCGGGAAATTTCATCCGCGTTTCTCGCCGCGACCGCAACTTCTCTCGCCGTTGCCCTTCCGATCAGTACGCCCCCGAACGCCATGGCGTTTGCTTGCGGCGGCCTTAGATCTTCGGATATGATGAAGCCCGGGCTTGTCCTCACGCTCGGCGGCTTCGCCATCCTGCTGCTGGCTGAACATTTTCTCATAGGTCTTTAATCAGGGTTAGGCTGATGCCGTCGCGGCACCCTCGGTTTCAGCGAGTTCATGGATGAATCCGATGATTCCATTCAGGATCTCCTGATCCCTAACACCGAAAGAAGCCCCTTCCTGCTGCCTTAACTACGCGTCAAGGTAGGGAGAGCTCAAGAGGAGGTTCGCCAGAAGGAAGTAATCACGCGGGTCGAGAATTCCCGGTGCCAACAGAGAACTTGGCCCGGCGATACCGGCATCGCCGCTTAGCGAAGCCCCTGGAACACCCTGGATCTCCGCCCATTGGGGTTCAACGATATCAACGGTTTCTCCTGGGCGGGTCACGTGCGCGCCCAATCTGCTTTTTTTAAAGGGAGAGCCAAATCGTCTCGCGGCTGTTAAGGCCCCGCCAATCCGCTTGGCAAAATCAAGTGTGCGATGCGCTCCTGAGGTGAACCGGCCTCATAGCCGAATGTCAGAGAAATTCCCTTCGCCTCGGCAAACTGCATAATCCTCAACTTCACAACTTCAAGCGTTTCATCCTCGAGCGGCGATAAAAAGGGACTTTCAATGAACCAGGCTGCTGCCCCTTTTTTTTGAAGATTGGATCAAAGTTGCCGAAAAAACAGTATTCCCATTCTGTCTCAATTCGGTATGAGACGCTTCAATGACCGGGTGCGGCTCTTCAAGCACGGCCCGTCCCTTGGCCGTCAAAGGCACACGCAAATTCGTACGGATGCCGGCAGATAGAACCGGGCTTTTAAGAACCGCGGCTCTTACGATGCCTCGAATGATCGACACAAGGTACGCAACCCGAGAGCCTAGGAACGACCGAATCTCATCCTCTTAAAGTTTGTCCTGAGCTAGCAGAGGAATTTGCGGACGAACTCGTCCCCCGGAAAGGGTTTTTGAAGAAAATCTTCAGCTCCGAGAGACCTTGATTCGGCGATCGCAGAACTCTCGAGCAAGCCGCTCATCAGAACTACACGCTGTGAGGGAAAGGTGGTTTTAATTTGCCGCAGAACGACTAGGCCGCTAATTCCGGGCATCATGAGATCGCACAAAACGATATCGGGCTCGTGATCCCGAATGAGATCAAGAGCCATCGTGCCATTACGGCTCTGAACGACCTCATAACCGCATTCGTCCAGGTAAAATGCCAGCTCACTTCTGAGCCCGGGGTCATCGTCAAGGATGAGAATTTTACTTTTCAACGAGAAGCCCGGTCGATTCGAGGAGGAGCATTCTCATACAAGTCAGGGATGAATCTATCTTACCTTGCGGTAATTAAACCGGCCTTTGATTTCCTCATCGAGAAAATGGCCATAAGATGATGCTGCGAGAAAGTCATAATACAGATGCTCCGGAACATTATCGTACTGATAAACGGATCCTGAAAGGAATTCCACTTGAAGCATCCGGGTGTTTTTTTCGTAACCAATCCACTCGATTTCTGTCGACAGAACCATCTGATTGACCATGGGCTTCCCCTCCTTTTGGCTGCTTAAGTATCGGGCTGAGAAGCGCAACTCTTGAGACAAGGGCGGAAGATTTTTAGAAAACCGCTCAACGGAGAGAGACCCCATCGGCAGGAAAATCCGTTCAAACTCAGCTGTCCAACAGCCATCGCAACAAGCTTTGGCCGAAAGCGGCATACTTGTGTCCAACCTCGACTCCGAACGCATCCGTCACAGGCAGCTTCAAACGCCGCTTTCCCCAGTCCACCCATCCGCCGCACCAGTGAGGCGCAAGATCCGTCGTTAATGCAGCCGTGCGCCGCGCTGGGTCGGCATGAAGAACGAGGAGCGGATAGCCTCGGGAAGAAACACTCACTTTTCCCTTTTTATTTTTCATCGGAAGAGCCTCGAGAATCGTCACACTTTCCTTGCGCGCCTTCACAGCGTTAAGACCTATGAGCACGGGAGAATCGTCAAAATTCAGTCCTCTAAACATGGGATGCCTTCTTGCCTCGCGTATCAGCAGACCCTCTGCAAGATTGATCCTGTCATCGTTTTTCTGACACCGAACGGGCAACAGATCTTCTATCAAGGATCCCTTCCAGCTGCCGAAGGGTCCGGAAAATGATCCCCATCCGCCGACCATGAGAAGCCCCGCACCGTTATTGACCTGTTCCGCAACAGCCTTTTCAGAGGCCAAAGGGACATCCCCTCGGGAAAAATCGCTGAAAATGAAGCCGTCATAGCTTCGGGCAAGCAAGGAAGGCTTGAGCTTTCGGCCTGGGGGTACGTGCGTAAGACGAACATCTCCGAGTCCCGCGATCAAAGCAAGAAGGTAATTGGCCGGGCCGCCGGCGGGACTGTCTCCCGCATAGAGAAGATGAAGATTTCGCATAGCGGCATGATAAACAACAGGTTCGCGCGTGGCAATAGCCAAATCATCATTTACGCGGAGGTCAGAATTTGTGATTCTGCCGACGCGATACGCGCAAGACGATCAAGAAACTCGCGTCCGATGACTGTCACACCGCTTTCCGGGTCCGGCCGAAGTCCGAGCTCGTCGCGGTAAAATTCACGCATCTCTGCAGGAACTGATGCCAGTTTTTTCAGAATACGCATCACTTCAGGTACACTCAGCAGAGAAAGCGCTTCGGGCTGAATCACAAAAACGAGGCCTCGCCTCTTTTGATCGTCGGTTTCGCAAAGGATTTGACCATCGCCGTTCTCAAAAAAGACCACCAAACGGCTGACATCGCCGTCTCGGCCGAGGCGGTCTTCGAGTAGACGCATCAGAGTTACCTCCCCAGTCAAGACGCGATGGATGCGGTCAGAGCGGACCTGCCGGCCGAGGGCACCCAACGCTTCATCAAGAGCCCGTGAAGTCAAGACGCTCGAAGGACTCCCTGCCTGAGCCGCGACGATCAGACGGCCTTGGTTTTCCAGAGCCGTCAGAAGAATTCCTGAAACCCCGGCAGAGGGATGATCCGGTTCTGAGCGCAAACTGGCTTGATAAACTAGTTTCTCACCCAAAGCAAAAGCAACAGACGGCTCAGACACCTCGGCCGCAGCCTTCATCCCCGTGAGGTTTTGATAACGGCGTTCGAGAGCCGGGAACAGAGTTTCGTTAGAAATCATCGCACGCACGGCAGAAGCCTCTTGAGCACTCAAGGACGGCAGAGACCCGTCAAGGAGAAGCTGTTGCAGAGCCGCGCGATACGCAGTCTCGAAGGCTGACCATAAAATCTCCCGGGAACCCTCGGCCGCATCTATAACTGCGCCCAATTTAAGGGCGAGCTCTTTGACACTTCTACCCTCCGATAAAGCCGCTATGAAATAGTATCCAATCTCGCGCACATATACGAGAGCGTACTCCTCCGGACTCGGGACGTTTTGAGACTTCTTAGACAAGATTGAAGCGGAGGGGGCACGGTCAAACGTTTGACGCAGCTCGGATCGGGCCTGACCCTGGCGAAGAAAATATGCTGCACCAAAAGCCTCCACCCCGTCCGGAACCGTCAGGGGCGATTCCAAGCCTTCGGTCCATCCAACCGCTCGCATGATCTGTTCGAACAGTTGAAGTTCCGCCCCTTTGAAATTTCCTCGGATGAAAAGAAAAGCGCCCGGCTTGGCCTGAGCGCGGAGATCTTCCATGACCTTCCGAAAATCCTCCGGATGAATCGAGATATTCAGATGCCGAGAATCCTTGTAAGTCATCACGGTACTTTGATCAAGACGCTGGGCGCTCACATCCAAGTTTGGAAAGTTCACGATATAACCGTCGGCCGAATCCAATTCCGCCGCCGACAAAGCTTTGCGGGATGTGACTTTGCTTAAGAGACCCTTGGCGCGGGCCCAAGCGCGGGTATTCATCGCTTTCATGAGCGTTAAATCGTAAGCCTGAACGTCGGCGCCCTGAGCCGCCAGATAAACAGCGACCCGCCCCGCCCCCGAGCCCACATCAACCAGGTTGAGTCCGTTCAAATCATCACGGTCAAGCTTAGTGAGCAGATGCGTATCCATCATTTCCAGCAAAAATCGCGTCGAACGTTCCCAGGGTCCGTAAGTGCCTGGGAAAGCAAAGCCGCTCTCCATATCATCCCAAACCCTCACGTGCATCGCTGACGTCGGATCCTCAATGTAAGGATCGTCAAGCACGCTGAGATTGTGAAACTGCCCCGACGTTCCGTGAACGTTGCGAACGAAGGGCGTTATTATGTTTTGATAAAAAGTGTTCCCCGTTTTCGGATCGGGAAAGGGCGGTGTCGACTGCTTGGAAGACGATGCCGAAAAAAGCGCAGCCTGCTGATAAACAAGCAGCGGATAGATCAGGGTCTTTGCCGTCCTATAGCCGTTCTGGCCAAGAGACTCAACTTTTCGAGCCCAAATCATAGCAGCAGGTCGTCCTTGATACGTCAGAAGATAAAGATCCCGAAGAGACTCCAAATTGTTCTCTTTGACGGCCGTCACGTAAGACGGGGCCTGCACGTAAGTATTCTGCGTTAGAAAAATCGTCGCCGCGCTTTCGAGTGTGTCTTGCGTCAAAGCCACGGGAACCCTGGCGAAGTCAGGCATTCCCGGGATCGGTTCAGGAACAGCTTCGGCCGCATCAATACCAAAGGCCGCCATAAAATCGATGATCGGCATGCGGTCATTTATCCCGGTGAACGAACCAAGGCTGTCAAGGCCCTCCGCCCCCGACCGGAGCTCACTTCGGCTGTCTGCACTCCCCTGTAGACCTGTGATGAGATCTGCGCCGATCCGGCCTGCGTTGATATTCGTAAACGGCATTGCGGCATGCTTACCCGAAAGCTTGACAGCACTTTCAGAAGTCCTCGGGTGAACAGAAATATTTTTTTTTAAGCTGTTCAGCAGCTCTTCAGCCTCCGTGCGCAAGCTCTCTTGAGCGGCTGATCCGAGGGGCGTTTCATCGAGGTAACGCGCGTAGCGCCCGAAATCTGAGGCCTGGCCGGCCGCGGCCAGGCGGCGCAAGGCCTCATCCCGCCAGAGTCTCAGCACTTTCTCCCGTTGATCACCGGCAGATCTTTGGATGAGACGCCTCACAGCCCCCTTCAGGAAGGCAGCCTCAAGATCAACTTCTCCGTGCTCTGAACGAAAAAATTCCCTCCAGGAGACATCCGCACTCATCATTTTTTCGTAAGGCACCTCCCGCGGGAGCTCTGTGATCCGGGGCGTGATCAGGACATAGGGGATACCTTCGGAACGAAGCAGCGCCGTCATGCCGCCTGCATGAAACCCGCCGGCAAGAAAAACATAATCTCCGCCGCCGTGCGCCGCTCGATCCCGCAGGATGCGCCGAAAAAAACAACGGTCTCGATTTTCCGCCGTTTTGTAAAACAGTTCCGCTGCTTGCGTATCAATCGGTTCTCCCTCTTCAAGCAGAGATTCTACGAGACCGCTGAATGCCCCGGCAGCACTCATCGCGCGGTAAAGGGTCCACTGCTCAAGCGTGAGTTCAAGACTGGAGAGGCGTTCCAGAAGAGTCAGTTTTTGAGATATTGCGACGAGCCGCCTCTCTTCATGACCGGTTGCGATTGACGCTAAAACTTGATCTGCGTAGATTCCTAACTCAGAGAGAAAAGCGGGACCCTTCATCGCCAAACGCAAGGCATTGCCTGATGCTGCAGCTTGTTGGAGATGCGGATAATCGTCGAGTGCCAACCCGACTGAACGGGCTAAACCGATAAGTTCAACCGCAGCTGTCTCGAGCCCCGTATGCGAAGTCCGGTAGGACTGAATCAGCTGATTCAAGGAACTCAGATCCTCCTTTTTAAGGCCGGCATCGGTGAGCCGCCTCGCAAGGCTATTGATTTCCCCTGCGCAGGCTCTTTCCGAAGCATCCAGAGGGGGCTCAAGACTGCTGAAGATTGCACGGATCAGGGGGAAACGGTCTCCCGCCTCCAGATACCGACTCAGAGCTAGGAGGTATCCTGCGAGATCTCGGTTCCGGCCGGATCGGAATTCACGGTCGAGACGAATCATGCTGAGGCGTTCGGGCGAAAACACGCGGGCTTGTAATCGGTCGACTTCATGGATGGCACGGCTGAGACGGGCAAGATTTTTTGAGCGAACTGATGACGCTTGCCGATAAGCACGCACCGCCGTTTCGTAAAGGGGGCGATCTTCAAGGGCTTGCAAATGGAATTGACCGTTCAGCAGGACCGCAGCCGTGACAGCCCCCGAAAGTTCACCTTCTCGCAGATACTGGCTAAGAACCTCTCGAAGGACCTCTGCATCAGGATAACTCTGAAGAAGACCGGGATGCACGGCTCCAGTTCCGCCTTCCGTTCCCCCGCGTTTAAAACCATAGGCCTTTGCAAGATGTAGAAATGTTTTTTCAACAGACTTCTGCGCTTCATAAACGGCATGTGCGTCCTGAATCAACACCACGGTCCCGATGCCGTTACCTCGATAACGCTCCTGAACCTGGCCGATATCCTCGGGTACAGCCAGAGAAAGCGCCTTGGTTTCGCGGTGCGCATCTGTGGTCTTAAGCGCAAACGATGCCGTCTGAGCTCTGACGGGGGCAGGAAGGGCGAAAAACACCGTCAGAATCGTACAAAACACAGCAACGCGCGTTCCGCGCCCTATGAAAGGAACGTTCATGCACCACCCTTCATGAAAAGTATTCGGGTAATAAAAAAAGATACCTTGATGCCGATGACACAACAAGGTCTCTGAGAAGAACTTAACAGGATGGCAGGTCCGCCCCTACAGAGGGTGCGCAGCGATTACAGGGGCAGGAGCGGCGCAAATCATCAAAGGCATAAATCCCGGTATCGTGCCCGTCACTCCAGCGGTATTTGACTCCGTAGCGTCCCACCGTTTCAAAGCTTCTAAGATGCAGATCTTGGGGGATTGCCTCCTCGCGGAGTATCCGAACACCCGTCCACTCGTCCACGCAGCGCGCGCAGCGGCAGTTGACCCTCAACTGGCGGAAATTGTAAAGGCTTCGATGTCCATCGAACCAGAGGAAGAGGACCGCATCCTCGCCTATGGGACGAATTTCGTGTGCTTGCAATCGGATTAATCCAATTCCTTCATGGAAGTTTTAAAGGTCGACAAGAAATATTCTTTTTCTAATAGGTTATGCGTTCGATCAAGGTTAACCCATCCAGTGAAACATCGTCGATATTATCCTTCACGGGTTCATAGATTTCCAGTATGTTAAGCCTTCCATCGGGATAAAAGAACTCCACGAAAGTTCTTCTGTTTGTGAAATATTTAGACAGGCGTACCTCCCGTCCGTCGAGGGTCAGAAAGAAAACCGCGCTTGCGATAGACTTACCAGTCACATCATCATGCAACCCCTCATAAACGTAGCGTTTCAGCACAACGCCCGACTCCGGATCAAAAAACTCGAGATAAGTCGTCTGATCCATATAACTTTTGACGAGGTTGACCCCGGGCCCCTTCGGAATAATCGTCATCAAGTGCTCAAGGCCGCTGGTATCCGTTGATCCCGGATTCGGAAGGCCGTCATAAATATCAACCCTCTGAGTTTCGAATGTGAACGGGTTATAAACGAGATGACGCGTCTGCGGATTCGGGGTGCCGTCTCCGTCCGGATCCGTCTGGTAATCCAGTATCAGCTGTTCGGAATCACTCAGGAAATACGTCTTCTGTACCGGCGTAAGCCCTTCGAACGAAGAGTGAATGCCGCCGTACAGAGTTTCGGTCTGGATCAGCCCGGTTGACGGGGCGAACGTCCGATGCATCGTAATATTCTGCGTATGCATCTGAATAATCTGCTCGAAATCAGTGACAAAAAACGTTGTGCTCACTTTCTTAGAGGGATCCGCATCCCGAATGACACTGAACATCTGATTATACAGCGTCTGTTTAAAAGGCTTGCCCTGCGCGTTGATCTCTGCATGCGTAGTCTGATTCGATCCACTGGGACCTGTGCCGATCGTCTGAATGAGCTGGTTATTCGCATCGATAAAAAAGATGCGCCGAATCAGGTTAGATTCGTGCAGATCCTGTGCTCGGGTGTAAATGCCTCTGTAGACATCATTGCGGAGCGCGTTACCCTCGCCGTCAAAGAGAGCGTACGTCGTCTCATTGTTCGCGCGGTCAATGATCAACTGCTCCGTCGGACTCAGGAAGACAACGCTCTGCAGCAGCTTCGCTCCCCGAAGATCCGACGCCGATATTGAGAACACTTTTTCTACAGTGTTCGAAATGCCCGAGAGCGTGACCTGGTAACGGTAGCCCTTGTCATCGATAATCTCCAGCTTCACTTCAGACGCTGTGCCCTTCAGGCCGAAGACCATCTGACCGAATTTACCAAGATTTCCCGACTCCACGGTTCCGGTAGCAAAGTCGTCATATTTGAAACCGCCGCCGCTGTAGCCTTCGGCCGCCGTATCATAGGTGAGCGTAAAGCCGCGGCCCGTACTGACAACACTTGCGTTGGCTGGGTTCAGAGGCGTAATGCCCACCGCCCCGAGACTGTTATTCGGAAGCGCGGTGAGGTCTGCCGTTGTGAGGCTGGAAGACGGCTTCACAACGCCAAGATCGGCACTGCCGGTAATACGGTTAATTTCCAGGAAGCCGGCCGGAATCGCGTTCGTGTTTTCGACAATAAAGAACATATCCACGATTTTGGTAAGATCGAGATTCGGATTCAGATCGTAAATCGGAATTGACCAGACTTTCTCAGTGTCCGTAATTCCATTCAGCATAATCACGTCATCATTACCGTTATTGTCCTGAATCTGGAACTTGACCGGAGACGCCTGGCCGCGGATTCCAAAGTTAAGACGATCAAGCATTGAAATGTCGACCGTTTCTTTGGCCGGGCTTGTCCCGAAATCGTCATAGCTGAAAGCTCCCGCGCTGAAGGAGCCGTCCGCCTGCGAATAATTAAGGCGGAAACCGCGGGCCGTATCAGAGACCGTGCCCGTATTACCTGTGGCGTTGGCAGCGGCCGTATGCGGGGCGCCGATTTGACCGTTCGGAAGGGCCGTAATGTCATTAGCTCCAAGGTTCGACTTCGAAATCAGCCCCGCCGTATGAAGATCCGCCGGCGCGTAATTGACTTCGAGAGAACCTGCCGGTGTCGTATTTTCTACAACAAAGAAAATGTAAGTAATCTTCGTCCAGTCAAGCCCCGTGAAAAGCGATTTATTGACGGCAAAAACCCCTTCTTCAAAAGACTTG
>VFQY01000048.1 GCA_018883425.1 Candidatus Omnitrophota bacterium
GTGATGGAAGGTGTGATCGGCTTGGCTCTAAATCAGCTTGTTTTCGAGACGCACATTCACCGCTAAATAACTTATTTTAATATCGAAAATAATTACAAACCCCTTTCAAAAATAGAGTTAGAGTTAATTTAGATAATAAAATAAGTTAACTTGCATAAAGCCATTGCTGCGTGTAATCTTTTATTAGAATTAATCCCTGAATTCCATTTTGGAATCTCCAACAGGGACGGCAAAAAGGGCGCTCGCAAAGAGCGCCCTTTTAACTTAAAAATACCCAGCCTATGGACCGAGAAACATTCGAATCCCTTACACCTGAAGAGCAGGCAAAAATTTTTTCGGAGACACCTCTGACCGAAAAAAGCGAACTCATTTTGCTTGCGCATGAACCCGGGCGTTTGACCCAAGGCCTCTCCGCCGAAGAGCTGTACTTAATGACCCGCGATCTCGACCGGGAGGAGAAAGCCGAGATCTTACGCCTCGCCGGCACGGATCAGCTGGCTTTCATGGCCGATATGGATTGCTGGCAGGGCGATCAGATTGCGGGAGCGCAGTTTGTCGGCTGGCTCGGAACCCTGCTCGAGGCGGATGAATCGGCTGTCCTTCGATGGATGCATCATTCGGATTACGAAGCCATCATCGCGGGCTTTCAAAAATTTGCCAGCGTTCTCAAACCTGATTGGGAAACGAACGTTGACGAGATTGTCGGTGATCAGCCCTATTTCACCCTCGACCGTATGTATTACATCCTCGTTGCCGAAGAAAATTTCGAGACTGTCAAACGGGTGATTGAGGTTCTCTACGAAAATGACAGGCCCCGTTATTTTGCCCTGCTCGAAGGCGTTCTCGGCGAGATGGACTACGAAATGGAAGAGGATGCTTACAGCAATCGGGAGCGGCGTTTGGCCGACCGGGGTTTTCCGGATTTCGAGACGGCGGTGCGGGCACTCATCCCCCTTGATCTCGAGGGCTTCCGCAATTTTCCCAAAAAAGAAAAAACAACAGACGCGCGGGAGACTGCTGAAGAGGGGGGCAGGCCCGCAGCTCCCCGCTACCTTGTTTTAAGCGCGTCTCACCGCCTTTTTCTTGACGATGCCCTGCTGGCCCTCGAGGAAGGACCTGATTCGCTGCGTGAAGGGGTCTTCGAAGAACTGGCCTGGCTATGCAATAAGATGATCGTCTGCGGCGGAATGGATTTCACCTCCCAGGAAAAAGTCAGGCGCGCTGTCGACCGCGTCCGCTCTCTGGTCAGTCTGGGCCTCGAGCTTTTAAGCGGGGGAGATCTTTCCAAGGCCTCCGAGATTTTATCAGAGCGCTGGGTGGAAGCAGTTTTCCGCTATGCGCTGAGCGAACTGCATCCTCTTCGGGACCGGGTGCGGGCACTGATCCGTTCGGAATGGAAGGGTGAGGCTGAAATCTTTTTCTCCTTTCTCGAACCGCCCTACGAGTTTATCTTTCGGGGATTGGCGGAGAAAACGCCTCTTTGTTTCGATGAAAATGCCTCGGACAGTCTTTACCATCATCGGGAATTTGCCGGCCGTCAGGATCTGGAGCGCGCCCGCTGGTCCGTCGAACAAATCGAAACCATGCACCGATTCATCCGGCGCCGATCCCCGAGCATATTTTCGAACATCCTGAGGAGCGCCGGGCTCGGCGGCGCCGAGGAAACGCTCATGTCTCTGTGCGGAAATCTTCTGGTGAGATTCGGTGCCGGAGCCAAACTTTCGATGGATCCCGTTTCGGAGGAGCAGCTTGATTTTTTCCTGCGGGAAGCGTTCCAAGACCGTATTCTCAAGGCTGATGTCCGGGAGAGATTCTTAGAAAGTCTCATCGACGCGGAAGAGAAGACCTTGATGCTGCCCTTTTGGGGGCTTGTCTTTCAAAAGGTGCAGGAGCAGCTGTCGCGCTTGACTCCCGGCCGCGCGGTGGAAGGAGAACTGCTGACCTGCATCAGGATTCAGCGCTCAGCCGCAGAAGTGCCGCCGCATGTCGTCGCGGACTCTGGCCAAGAAGCTCAGCCCAGCCCCAGGAAACGCGCCGCCCGAAATAAAAAAAGACGCTCCGAAAACGGCTAAGCCGCCGCCTTCTTTTTCTGTTTCGAGTCGAGAATATTCCGAAGCGAAACGATCTGAAAACCCTCCGCTTCCATTTGAGGAATATCCTGAATAAGGACCTCCAGGGTGTTGGTCCTGTAATGCCCGATGCCGATGGCGTAGCCTTTTTTACGCGCGACGCTTTTCAGCTGACGGATCTGATCGCGGATCGGCTGTTTGGCGTCGATGTTGTCGAGAAAGACGTCGCGTTTCAGCACCGGCACTCCGAGTTCATGGGCGATGGGCACCACGACAGAGTCCGAAGAAGTAAAGCTGTCGAGGTAGAAGAGTCCGCGGTCTTTGATCTCCTGAAGAATGATGCGCATGAGTTCGGGACTGGAAGTGCCGAGCGAGCCCATGTGGTTATTCGAACCGCTGTGATGAGGCACAGAATCCAGGTCCCGTCCGATCATGCCGAGAATTTCCTCGCGGCTCATGGAGCGCTCGATCAGCCCCCGTCCCGGGATTGTCCCGTCGAGTGTTTCGAGCGGCATGTGCAGGATGACTTCTGATCCGTTTTTTTTGCCAAGATTGCCGAAATGCCTGGAATAGGGCAGGAGCGGGAGAATGGCGTACGTCACCTTCCCGGCCAGCTGATTCAGACGCTTTTCTTCCTTGAGATGATAGCCGATATCGTCGATCACAAAGACGAGCTTGGGTTTTTCCGGCTCGGGCGCGGGCTTGACGGGCTTGGAAATGCCGGGCCAGCCTTCGATTTGGTCACGGTTCAGGACGAGCAAAGCAACCGCTGCTCCCACGACCAGGAGGGCTGTCAGCCGTGAGAAAGACTTGTTTTTTTTTCTTCTGCGCGTCATTTTCTGAAGCTCGGCTGAAAAGGATGAGGGAACTTTGAAAATCCTGTATAGTATACGCAATTCAAACGCAACCGGAACTCCTTTTATGGGATGCTTTCCGCAGAAGTTGGAGCAGGTGGATGATGGAAGAGAATGAGATGACAGAGCCCGACCCTCAGGATGACGACCGTCTGATCATGGTCGTTGATGCGACTGCCAGTCAGCTGAGGCATATTCGATCAACGGGACAGTATCCGAATCTATCGGGACACAAAGTTGATTTCATCGCTTTTATGTCCCAGCAAGGAACCTTCGTCGCAGAGGTGCTCGAAATTAAAAAAGGCGTCCGTCTGAATGAAGTCTATAAGGACATGGAAAGCAAGGGTAAGACGACGCTCTATAAAGTCGGCACCTTGGTGCGGCACGATCTGAGGCGCAACAGCAAGATTCCCCGCGGCCGCAAGCGCGTTGTTCCTTACAGCGAATTTATGACCTCGAAAGAAACGTCCTCGATTTTCCGCCATCACCGGGACCATTACTAAGAAGAGCGTCCTCTTTCAGCGGGCAAAAAAAAACCTCCCGGATGGCTCCGGGAGGTTTTTTTAGGTTCAGGGATTTAGAACTCGTCTCCCATCGAAGAAGCATAACTTGACGTTTTCTTCTTGCCTTCCTCTTCGTCTTTCGGCTTTTCAGAAACGACGCATTCTGTCGTCAGGAAAAGACCGGCGATGCTGGCAGCGTTTTGAATCGCTGTCCGCACGACCTTTGCCGGATCGATGATGCCGTTGGCAACCAGGTCTTCGTATTCGCCGCGGTCTGCATTGAAACCGAAAGAAGATTCCTTGCTCTCAAGAACGCCCTTGACGATGACCGATCCGTCAAAGCCGGCATTCTTGGCGATGCGGCGCGCAGGCTCTTCGACCGCGCGGCGCACGATCGCGGCGCCTGTGGCTTCGTCGCCCTTGAGCTTCAGGCTGTCCAGGTTTGCGATTGAGCGCAGAAGCGCTGTGCCGCCGCCCGGGACAATACCTTCTTCAACAGCCGCGCGCGTAGCGTGAAGCGCGTCTTCCACGCGGGCTTTCTTTTCCTTCATCTCGAGCTCCGTGGCAGCTCCGACCTTGATCACAGCCACGCCGCCTGAGAGCTTCGCGAGGCGTTCCTGAAGCTTTTCGCGGTCATACTGAGAATCGGATTTCTCCAGCTGGGTCCGGATGTTTTCGCAGCGGGCCTTGATATCCTTAGAAGAACCCGCTCCGTTGATGATCGTGGTGTTGTCCTTATCGATGACCACACTTTCGGCAGAACCCAGAACGTCAGTCTCGATGTTCTCAAGCTTGATGCCGAGATCTTCGGAAATGAAGCGGCCCTTGGTGAGAATCGCAAGATCTTCCATCATAGCCTTGCGCCGATCTCCGAAACCGGGGGCCTTCACAGCCGCGACCTGAAGCGTTCCGCGGATCTTGTTGACGACGAGCGTCGCCAGGGCTTCGGCTTCAACGTCTTCGGCGATGATCAGCAGAGGACGTCCGAGGCGGGCCACTTTTTCAAGAAGGGGTACCAGATCCTTGATGGAGCTGATTTTCTTCTCGTAAAGGAAGATGTAGGGATTCTTGAGCTGGATTTCCATGCGCTCCGTGTTGGTCACGAAGTACGGGGAGATGTAGCCGCGGTCGAATTCCATACCCTCGACGAGTTCGAGCTCGGTCTTCATCGTTTTCGATTCTTCGACCGTGATCACGCCGTCCTTGCCCACCTTGTCAATTGCGTCGGCGAGAAGGTTTCCGATGCTGGCGTCCGAATTGGCGCTGATCGTTCCGACGGCGGCGATGTCCTGCTTGTTCTTCACGGCCTTGGAAAGCGCTTTCACGGATTCCACGATCTTCTCGGCGGCTTTATCGATGCCGCGCTTGAGCGCCATGGGATTGGCTCCTGCAGTCACGTTCTTCAAGCCTTCGTGGATGATGGCTTGGGCAAGAACGGTGGCTGTGGTCGTGCCGTCTCCCGCCTCGTCCGAAGTTTTTTCAGAAACTTCGCGGACCATTTGGGCGCCCATGTTCTCGTAAGGATCTTTCAATTCAATTTCTTTTGCGACAGAAACGCCGTCTTTCGTAATCGTGGGCGCGCCGAACTTGCGGTCGATGATGACGTTTCTTCCGCGGGGACCGAGCGTGACGCCGACGGTGTTGGCGAGTACGTCAACGCCCCGTTTCAGGCGCCTTCTCGCTTCTTCCGAAAATGATAACTGTTTTGCCATGATGAATCTCCTGTTTGAGAGGCAATGAAAAGTGCTTGAGTAAAGCCGATGCTCCGCGGCTAGACGCCGAGGAGCATCGGCGGTATGCCTTTCTTTTAGCCCTCGTAGACAGCGACAAGATCCGATTCCTTGAGGATCTTGTGCTTCTTGCCGTCGATGGTGATGTCGTCGCCGCCCCATTTTCCAAAAATTACGCGGTCGCCTTTTTTCACTTCGATAGGCTGGACCTTGCCGGACTCAAGCGTCTTGCCCGAACCCACGGCGATGACCTTGCCTTCAGACTTTTCTTCCTTCGCGGTGTCCGGAAGAATGATGCCGCCCTTCGTCTTTTCTTCAGCTTCAAGAATTTCAACAAGAACCCGGTCGCCCAACGGTCGAATTTTCATGATGTAATCTCCTTCAAATGTGAATTGTTCATAGTTTCTTAGGAATTGAAAAGGTTAGAAACCGCCCATGCCCCCCATACCGCCCATGCCGCCCATACCGCCGCCGGGCATCGCAGGTGCTTTTTCTTCCTCACTGGGAATTTCCGTAATGAGAGCTTCCGTGGTGAGAAGAAGAGCAGAGACGCTGGCCGCATTCTGAAGAGCGCTGCGCGTCACTTTCTTGGGGTCGATGATGCCGGCCGCGACGAGATCTTTGTAATCGCCGGAGGCGGCGTCGTAACCCACACTGCCTTTTTCACTGAGAACGCGCTGAACAACGACAGAACCTTCGTCGCCCGCGTTAGCGGCCAGCTGACGAAGAGGTTCTTCGAGAGCTCTGCGGATGATGTCCGCGCCGACCTTCTCGTCACCCTTGAGTTTCAGGGATTCGATGGCTGTGCTCGCGCGCAGCAGTGCAACGCCTCCGCCCGGAACGATGCCCTCTTCGACAGCGGCACGCGTCGCGTGAAGGGCGTCATCGACGCGGTCTTTCTTTTCCTTCATCGCAGTTTCGGTCGCGGCGCCTACATTGATGACGGCCACACCGCCCGCAAGCTTCGCGAGGCGTTCCTGAAGTTTTTCCTTATCGTATTCCGAATCCGTCTCTTCGATCTGGCGGCGGATTTGACCTACGCGTCCGTTGATGTCCGCGCTTTTCCCCGCGCCTTCGATGATCGTGGTGTTTTCCTTATCCACGGTCACGCGCTTGGCCCGGCCAAGATCCTTGATTGAAACATTTTCGAGTTTGATCCCGAGATCTTCGGTGATGGCTTTGCCGCCCGTCAGGATCGCGATATCCTCGAGCATGGCCTTGCGGCGGTCGCCGTAGCCGGGCGCTTTCACAGCGCAGACGTTCAGCGTGCCGCGGATTTTGTTAACGACCAGGGTCGCAAGCGCTTCGCCGTCGACTTCCTCGGCGATAATCAGAAGCGGCTTGCCGGCCTTTGCCGTGGCTTCGAGAACGGGAAGAAGATCCTTCATGGCGGAGATTTTCTTCTCGTGAATCAGGATGTAGGCATCCTCGAGAAGGGCCTCCATGCTTTCGGTGTTCGTGACAAAATACGGCGAGAGGTAGCCCTGATCGAACTGCATCCCTTCAACGACGTCCAGGGTGGTGGCGGTGCTCTTCGCCTCTTCGACCGTGATGACGCCGTCCTTACCCACTTTTTCCATCGCTTCCGCGATCAAGTTCCCGATTTCGGAGTCGTTGTTGGCGGCGATGGTAGCGACCTGGGCGATTTCTTTCTTGTCCTTGCCGATCGGCTTGGCAAGCTCGCCGAGCTTCGCGTTGACGGCATCCACGGCTTTTTCAATGCCGCGCTTAAGAGCCATAGGATTAGCGCCGGCGGTGACGTTCTTCAGACCTTCGCGGTAGATCGCTTGCGCGAGAACCGTTGCGGTCGTCGTGCCGTCCCCGGCGTTGTCTGAGGTTTTCGACGCGACTTCCTTGACCATCTGAGCGCCCATATTTTCATAGGGCTCATCGAGCTCGATTTCCTTGGCAACGGAAACACCGTCTTTGGTGATTGTCGGCGCGCCGAATTTCTTGTCGAGGACGACGTTGCGGCCTTTGGGACCCAGCGTGACCTTGACGGCATTGGCGAGCTGGTCAACGCCTCGTTGAACGGCGCGGCGTGCCTCTTCGCTGAATAGAATCTGCTTTGCACCCATGTTGTAAAACCTCCTGGTTTTTTTTGTGGTGTTAGAACTGCAAGGAAAATGAGAACTTATTGGGCAGGTTTAGCACTCAGGAATCCTGAGTGCTAAGGGGGGATTCTAGCCAGGCGGCGATAAAAATCAAGCGCGATTTTCGATTCGGGCGGTCAGGAAAGGGGGCTTGGGGACTTAAAGACCAACTTGATCTTCAAAAACGCTTCGCAGCGAGCGAAGACAAAGGAGAGGATCCACGGCATCGAAGCATTTGGATTCCACCGCAAGGCGCTCTGCAAAGCCTCCTGTACAAATCACTTGCAGCGATTTTCCATACCGTGTTCGAAAGCGTTCGCTAAGCCCCTCGGCCATGGCGCTATAACCCTGCAGAATGCCGGTCTGAAGACATTCTGAGGGAGATCGGCCCAAGAACGGGAGGCGCTTGGAAGGAAGTCTCGTTTTTTTGGGCAGAAGTGCGGCTCTTTGCAGCAGCGCTTGGTAGGCAAGTTCAGGCCCGGGAATGATCATGCCGCCCTGGAAAACGCCCCGGGCATCGACATAGTCCGCCGTCAGAGCCGTCCCGTAGTCGAGAAGCAGGAAGGGCGGTTTGTAGAGTCTCAGGGCCCCATAAACGCAGACCCGGCGATCCATACCCAGCTTGGAAAGATTCTTATACTTGTGCTTAATCGGGACGGGCAGATTTTCGCCGGCAACCCAGATCTGCACGCCGGAGATCTTGGAGACGATTTGTTTAACAATCAGGGTGTTTTTTGGGACAACCGAGCTTAAGACGACCTCTTTTTGAGTTTTTCCGCCACCGAGAAGCCATTTCTGAAGCTTTTTTGGGAAAGTGCTAAAAAGATAAGACCCTAAAGGCCTAAGCGGGCTATCGATGCTATGCGAGGCTTGAGCGCATGAGACAGACGTGTTGCCGATATCAAGAAAGAGGAGCATAAAGGCCTTGGGTTTCCTGCTTCAGCTGTTGAAGAATCGCGTCTAGAAGTTGACGGCGGTCGATTTTTTTTCCTGTTTCAATAAGGACTGATGTGGCTGTCGGGGGAATTTCATCGGGGCCGCTGTTGACGTTTACCCCAGCCCCCACGACGACGGCTTCAAGGCCGGCAGGGCTGGACTGAGCCTCCGTCAAAATACCGCAGATTTTCCTGCCTCTGACCATGACATCATTGGGCCGTTTGAATTCACAGGCGAGGCCGCACGTTTCTGCCAGAGCTGCGGCAATGGATCGGCAGGCAATCTGGGTCAGGATAGGCGCTTGATGAATCCCTATCGGAGGACGGAGAAGAACAGAGAAAAGCAGATTTTTTCCTGCGGGTGATTCCCAAATTCGGCCGGGTTTTCCTCGCCCCTCAGTTTGATAGTCGGCCGTCACGACCAGCCCCTCGGGCCGCCCTGAGCGTGCGTAGCCAAGAAGCAGGGTGTTCGTTGAAGCGGTCTCGGGATGGTGTTCGATCTCGAAGCTAAGCATCCTGATCCTCAGGGGATCACGATACGGGGAATAAACGCGCTCAGCCCCGTGACGATTTCGTAAGGAATCGTGCCTGACCAGGATGCGAGCTCTGACGCGCTGACAGAAACGCCGCCTTCTTCACCGATCAGCGTGACTTCCTCTCCGGCCTGAGGACGAAGATCGCCGAAGTTGACCGCCAGATAATCCATCGAGACGCGGCCGGCCAGCGCCAGGCGCTGACCCTGATAAAGGACTCGGGCCTGAGAGGCCGCGGCAAAAGGGTAGCCGTGGCTGTAGCCGCACGCGACAGTTCCCACGGTGCACGGTTTTTCGGCCATGAAACTCCGGCCGTAACCCACGCTGTGACCCGCCGGAATGCGTTTCACCTGAAGGATTCTGCTCTTCAGGGTGAGCGCCGGAAGAACCTGAGCGGTTGCCCTCAGGGAGTCATCGGGGTAAAGCCCGTAGAGCATCAGCCCGGGGCGGATCATATTGAAAATCGGAGTGCGGATTTTAAGAGCCCCGGCACTGTTTGCCGCATGGCGAAGCGCAAACGTGATGCCCTTCTTTTCAAGCGCCCGCAAGATGATCGTGAAATCCCAGACCTGCGATTCCGTAAAACCGTCCTCACGCTCGGCTGACGGAAAATGAGTGTAGAGCCCTTCCATTTCAATACCGCCGAGCGAAGCTATTTTTTCAATCGACTTGACCGCAAGGCCGAAAGGAATTCCAAGGCGCCCCATGCCCGTATCAATTTTGACATGGATGAGAGTTTTGCGTCCTCTCGCCAGCGAGGCTTCCGAGACGGCGCAAGCCTCTTCATAGCTGGAAACGCTGAGCGTGACGCCGTCGAGTATCACCGAGGGCAGGTCCTCGGGGAACAGCCGCCCTAAAAGAAAAATGGGTGTCTCGAGTTTGTGCTCTTTGAGAACGCGCACCTCGCGGGGAGAGGATACGCCGAGATAATCGACGTGAGGTGAGAGCGCCCGAGCCGCCTCAAGAAGGCCGTGACCGTAGGCGTTGGCTTTAACGATCGCCATCACGCGCGTTTGAGCGCTTTGAAACGACTTCAGCACCCGCAGGTTTTCAACCATGCGGTCCAGCCGTATTTCCGCCCAAGCCCCGTGCGGGGTCCCGGTTGAACGACTAAGCGTGGAAAGAGGCATGTCTTCTTCTTTCTTCGGCTTCAGAGAGACGGAAGTAAAGCGGGATCTCGTCCTCGGGGCCCCGCAGCCTTTGAAGCCCGGGACAGGATGCCGCGGCGGAACGTTTTTTTTCGAAACCCTCGATGAGCGGCAGTGCCGAGGGAGTTTGGTAGCGGGCGCTGAGTGCGCGGAATTTCAAACCCCGCCCGCGCAAGGGTTCCGCATAGCGATGCAAGGCATCGCCCGCGATGAGAACGCCCTCGGGAAGGGAACTTGCCCAGGTGTCGAAAGTTTCCAGAGCCGCCTCACCGCGGGGGGCCCATCCGTTTTTTCCAGCCTGATAAAAACGGCTGAAGAGTTTTTCCTTCCGTGCGTCGAGCGTGACGCATAGGAGGGCACCCGGGCGCGCGGGGATTCCTGCGGCGATCAAATCAAGGCTCAGCGCCCCGTAGCAGGGCTTTTTTTGGAGCATCCGCAGCGCCTTCAGCGTAGCGAATCCGATGCGCAGTCCGGTAAAGGATCCGGGCCCGCGCCCGATGAGAAAAACGTCGATGTCAGAGCAGGTCAGCTTTTCGCGCTTCAGAAGGCGGTCCATCATGGGGAGCAGGTTTTCGGCATGCCGGAAAAAACCTTTGAGACGTTTTTCGACCGGTTTTCTGCGCCCCTTCTTGACGGCAACGCTCAGGATCGAGCTCGATGTTTCAAGGGCTAAAAGATTCAGGGACTTTCTTTTCACGCGGGGAACTCAAAACATCTTTCCGTAGGATTCCGGACCAGCTTCTCCGGGTGCCGTATGATTTCCTTTTTTGGACAGTTTGTAAAGAGGGAAATTGGAGCGCGCGGCGCGTACGGATGCCTCCGGGGTTTGCACCGGCGGGAGACGTGAAGGGAGTCCTCCTATCGGCCGATAAAAAACCAGCGGCCTTCATGCCGGAAAGGATATGGAATTTGTGAATTACCGACGCAGTGAGGAACGCATTTTCGCTTTGCTCGCGGGGCTTTCGTACGCGGGAGTTGTCTTTGCCTTCATCATGGTGCTCTTTTTCCATTTTTACGAGCCCCGCCCTGTTTACCGCGATTTCGCCGTTTGGGCCCTGACTCTTTCAGTCGTTTTCAATTATCAAATCCTGCTGCATAAAATCTTTGTAATGGAAATCCGGATTTCAAATTTGATGCACGCGGGACGTCGGGGACCCGGCAAGCCAGCTGCGGATCAGGTCGGTCTTGCGGTTTATTCTATTCTTTTTTGGCTGGTTTTGATCGGCTGCGCTCTGGCCTTTTTTCCGGCTCCGGATATCTTTCGGCCGGATTTCTCCGCGCTCAAAAATCTTTTTTAGCGGCCCGGGCGGCCGAGTCCAGCATGCGGCAAACGCTTTCTTTCGAGTGTTCCACGCCGAAGACCTCGCGCCAGACCTCGGGTGATTCCATCGAAAGATAAAGCGTGACGCCGGGCGCGCGCGAGCGGATGGCGTCGCGCAGCTGCGCGTAGAGTTCGATCCTTCGGGGTTTGAAGTAGCGCATTTTTCCGTCCATGCCTTTGATCCACTCTCCGGCCGGCAGAGGCGATTTCGGAAAACGTTCCTCCATAATGGGTTTAAGCTCAGGCATAAAACGCAGACACCCCAGGCTGATCCAGGCTATTTTCTCAGACGGCACCTCGCAGAAAAGTTTTTCGATCATCGCCAGGTACTCGCTCTCGCATCCGGGCGAATCGACCAGTGGATCAAAGTGAAAGCCGACGCGGTGATCGGTTTGACGCGCGATTTTTCCGGCGGCGGCGAGCCGCTCTTCGAGAGAAGCCGTCTTGTGCTCCTCTTTTTTTTGCACACTTTCCCGGTTGAGCGACCAGGAGACGATGGTTCGTCCGCCGCTCGACAGGCTGAGCAGACGGCTGATGTTGTCGCTTTTTGTTTTGAGCTCGACTACCGCGTTGGGCTGCTTTGAAAAAAACCGGGTCAGGATTTCCGAGAAACCCGTGATGTGGTCGAGGGACAGAGAGTCCGAAAGCTGCCCCGTGCCGATTCGGAAAAAACGCTCACGGTGGTCCGCCAGAAAACGTTCCAGATTCCCGAGCATTTCAGGCACATTGACATAAACGGTCAAAAAAGGATTGGTCAGATAGGCCTGCAGGATACAGTAACTGCACTCCAGGTCGCAGCCCTCGGCGACATGCAGGGTGAAATAATCGCAGGAGAGATAGGGCTCGGACTCGGGAAAAGGCTTGAAGGAACGGCCCTCGTCAACGGTGAGAAAAAGTGTTCTCTTTCCGGCGCCGATGGGATCGCGGGTGTTTTTAAGGGACTCGATCAAGGGTCTGACCTCCCGCACTTCCTCGACGGGAACACCGCTCAAGCGCTCCAGAATAACCCCGGTGAGAGGCCACTCCCGGGCCCGGGAATCCAGAAGGACGCGTTCGGGCTGATAGCGCTTCACAAAGACTCCTGCGGCCGTGCGCTCAGGGCAGGCGTGACGAGCTCCCGGAGCTCTCTGGACTCCTCGAGGCTGCCGTGCTTCTCAGCGCCCCGGAAGTAGATCTCCGATTTTTGGGCCAGTTCGCTGACCGTCGCCCGGCTCTGGCTTTCAGAGAGAATTCCCAAACTCAGGATTTTCGCCATGGCGCGTATACGGAAGCGGTCCATCGCGGGAAACTCCCGGGAGCGCTGATCGCTGTGCCCGCCGTATTTGAAAACATAGGGCTTCGGCACAAGACCCACGGGATGGCGCGAGGCGATTCTCAGCCAAAGTTCGTAGTCTTCACAAGCGGGGTAGCTTTCGTCGAAAGGACCGACTTCCTCGAGAAGACTGCGTTCAATCATGACGGCGGAGGGGCTGATCAGGCACAAGGGCAGGCATCTTTCATAAATCCAGCCTCCGTGTTTCTGATGTTTCTTCATGGGATTGACCCGTTTGCCGTTGCGGATCCACAGTTCTTCGGTCTGCAGAATACGGTATTCGGGATGAGCGCGCAGAAAATCCAGCTGGGCCCGCAGTTTACCCGGCATCCAGGCGTCATCGGAGTCGAGGAAGGCAATCCAGCGTCCCTTTGCCTGGGCGAGAGCGTGATTGCGCGCGGCGGCAGGCCCCTGATTGCTTTCGAGACGCAGCACCCGGACACCCGGGAAGTCCCTTTCAAGGGTCTCACAGCTGCCGTCGGTCGAGGCATCGTCGGCAATCAGAATTTCCAGGGGAGCCGGCCTCTGCTGGATCACCGAGAGGATGGCCCGAGGGAGAAGTTCCCGGCGGTTGAAGACGGGGATAATGACGCTGATCGTTTCCATAAAGGTTCTACTATAACACAGCCGGGGAAAGGCCGTCCTGCGGGTTTTCGCGCGTTGACAGTGTCCCGCGGGCTTCCTATACTACCCCGGCATCCCCAACGCTTTGAGACCGAGGAATTTATGAAAAAGTTTACGCAGCTCTCCCTCGAAGATTACCTTCACGAACTTTCCAGCGACAAGCCCATTCCGGGCGGAGGAAGTGTGTCGGCCTATGCGGCAGCTCTCGGCATGGGTCTTTCTCAGATGGTGATACGCATTACCCTGAATCGAAAGAAGAAAACCGGGCTCAGCCTCGAAGAAGAAGCGCGCGAAGTTGAACGGCGGGAGACGCTCGAAAAAATACTCACGTCGTTGGAAAAAACCAAGCGGGATGCTTTTCAAATCGTCAATCTGGATCCTGAAGTTTATGAACAGGTCAACAAGGCGTGGGGCGGAGATCCCACAGTCATGGAAGACGCCCTTCAAAATTCTTTCCGTCTTCAGGCGGATCTGGCGTTCTTGATCGTCATGGCGGGCGAATGGAATACGGTTCTTTTGGAGCGTGTCACGGGATCCATCAAAAATGATCTCGAAGTCAGCGAAGGACTGCTCGCAGGCGCCTTCCGCGGCGCGTTCCACACCGCGCAGATCAACGTCAAGTACATGAAAAACGAGAGCCTCAGGGAGAAAGCTGTGCGCACCCTCGAGGAACTCAAAAACCGATTTGAAAAGGGGAAGGTTCATGACGGTGAGCCCAGTCAAGCTTCTTGAGGGAAAGTCCTTAACGGGCCCGATTCAGGATGAAATCAAAAGCTTTGTCGAAAGCTGCCGGGCTGCGGGCCGCGAGGTTCCGGGACTGCGGGTGCTTCAGGCCAATCAGGATCCGTCCTCTTCTTGGTACATCGGTCAGCAGGAAAAACTCGCTGCCAAACTCGGGCTTCATTTCGAAAAAATCGGTCCCGAAAAAATCCGTCATCAGGAAGACCTTCTCCGCTGCCTTGCCGAAAGCGGCGATGCCGCGCGATTTCACGGTCTTTTTTTGGCGATGCCCTTTCCTGCAGGATTTGATGCCGAGCGCATCCTGCTCGCTCTGGATCCCAAAAAAGATGTCGAGGGTGTTCATCCCGCGAGTCTGGGGCTCATGGTGCTGCGCAAAGCCAGGCTCGTGCCGCCGACAGCGTTTGCGGCTTATCGGCTGATTCAGGCCTCCGGAATTTCTCTGAAGGGCAAGCGGGCCGCTATCGTCGGGCAGAGTGCGATCGTCGGACGTCCGCTTCAGCTTTTGCTGGGCGATGAGCGCGTCACGACCACGGTCTGCAACAGCGCTACGTCCGCCGCCGATCTTGAAAAAATTATTTCTGAGAGCGACATCGTCGTGGGCTGCTGCGGTCAGCCCCGCCTGATCCGCGGAAGCTGGATCAAGCCCGGTGCCGTCGTCATCGATGTGGGAACCACCGAAGTGGACGGTAAGCTCGTGGGGGATATCGAGTTTGACGCGGCGTCCGAAAGGGCGTCCTTCATCACTCCGGTGCCCGGAGGGGTCGGGCCGCTCACGGTCACGATGCTCATGAGTAATCTGGTTCAGGCCTACCGATGGCAGAAGGGACTGTGAGCCGCGCTGCGGCCGTTTCTCTATGCGCGTAACCATCAAGGACATTCTGGCCCGCAAGGGTTCACGGGAAAAAATAACCGCTCTGACTTGCTACGATTATTTGACGGCCCGCATTTTAGACGAAGCCGGGCTTGATATTCTTCTGGTCGGAGATTCTCTCGGCATGGTCATGCTGGGTTATGAAAGTACGGTTCCTGTCACCATGCGCGACATGCTGCATCATGTAAAAGCTGTTTGCCGAGGCGCCAAGAAATCGCTGGTGACGGCCGATATGCCGCTGGGTTCATATGATAACCCTGCTCAGGCTGTGCGCAACGCAAGGCGGTTCATGAAAGAGGGCGGAGCGGACGCGGTGAAGCTTGAGGGCGGCGCCCGCATACGCAAGCAGATTGAAAGTCTGACGGCAGCCGGTGTGCCCGTTATGGGACATCTGGGTTTGACGCCGCAAAGCGCCAGCCAGCTGGGCGGCTACCGGGTGCAGGGGCAAGGGCGGCGCGAGGCCGAGGCCATCGTCCGCGACGCCGTTTTGCTGGACCGTCTGGGTGTTTTCGCCCTAGTGCTGGAGTGCGTTCCCGCTCAGCTTGGCGCGAAGGTGACGCGCTCTGTGCGGTGCCCGACTATCGGGATTGGAGCCGGTCCCAAAACGGACGGCCAGGTTCTTGTGACTCAGGATATGCTCGGTTACGAAACCAAGGTCAGCCCTAAATTTGTCCGGCGCTACGCGTCGCTGGGGGCCGCCGTTCGTAAGGCCGCAAAACGCTTCAGCGAAGATGTCCGCCGGGGCGCATTTCCTGCGGCCCAAGAGAGCTACTGATGCGCATTCTCGTGGCAGATAAAGATCGATCAGTTCTCGCCCTTGTGAGCGCGCGGCTGACTGCCCGCGGTTACGAGGTTGTGGAAGTCACCGAAAAAGAGGATGTTCTCCGGTATCTGGATACAGAACCCGTGGACCTTGTGCTTCTTGCGACCGAAGTGGACCGCTACGGGGGAACGTACCTGATCGATCACATCCGCAAGCGGCCCCATCTGACGACAGTGCCGGTCATCATGATGACCGAAAAAGATCACCTTGCCGAACTCATGGTG
>VFQY01000007.1 GCA_018883425.1 Candidatus Omnitrophota bacterium
AAAATTAGAATACTTTTCAGGATCTCCCATTTATGGACTGACGCCTTTTTTTATGCTCCCCGTCGCTTGGCAGCGCTGGATTCATCGGGGAGCCTTCGAAGCTGATTCGGGAATTCAGGCGTGGTCACCTCACCATATCGGAGAACACACCGCTAACTTTTTAAAGACACTCGTCCGTTGGGATTTCGTGCTGCCCTATGCGAATTTAATCAACCTGGCGGCTGTCTTGCTGATTTTGCTGGGTGCGGCAAGGCTGTTGCGGCGGGGCTTTGACATCAGGAAAAATGAGGCTGTTTTAACAGTGATTGCAGCCTCCTCCATGGCGGCATTGTGGCTCATCCTAACGAGTTTTCATCGGGGTAATACGGATCACCCCACGGACAGCCGATACTTCACTCCTTTTGCTGTCCTTTTCTCAATGGTTTTGCTTTCGTCCGCTGCTGCTTCGGATTTTTTCAGAAAGCGGCGCTTCACGCTGGCCATAATTTCCCTGGGGCTTTTTCTTCTGTATCACCCCATAGCTGCGGGAAACCGATTTACCTACACGCAGACGCTGCCGCGCAGCTATGTTTTCGTTCTGAAGACACTCGAAAAAACAGGCGTCGAGAATCCTCTAGTAATCTCCGATCGTCCGGGGCTGTTCACGGTCAGAAATTATGGGGCATTGAATTTCCAGCATGCGAACTTAAACAAGAGGACCCTTTTGAATAACTGGCAGCGTCATTTGTATCCTCATGTCTATGTTGTCCAGGAAATGCTCTATGAGAAAAATGAGCCTGCGCCCAACAACAGATTAGATCCTGAGTACCGTTTGGAAACTGTCGCAGAGCTTCAGAATACACCAGCCTCGTTTATTCGGATTTCCAAGGTTGTAAAGTCCGCGGCTGACCAACCCGATTCAATCTGAATAAAATCGGGAAACGAAACCCCGCCAACACCGCGCTTCTTTGACGTGCTCTGATTCTGAAAATCTATTTGATAGCTTGCCCCGCAAAGAGTTCTTTGATGCCTCCCAAAGAACTGAGCACTCCGGTCGCCTCATACGGGATGTAAACAGTCTTACTGCCGTTGCCGGCCGCCATCTGTTTCAGTGTTTCAATGTATTTAATCGCTATCAAATACTTGGTCGGGTCGCCGCCCGCTTTCTTGACAGCTTCGGCTATTAAATGAATCGCTTCTGATTCGGCTCCGGCCACCTTGACTTTTGCCGACGCCTCGGCCTCTGCACCCAGGACGACTGCCCTTGCGCGCCCCTCGGCTTGATTAATTTCAGACTGCCTGAACCCTTCCGCCTCGAGAATCTTCGCCTGCTTGCTGCCCTCGGCCGTCAGAACGGCAGCGCGCTTGTCCCGCTCGGCTCGCATCTGTTTTTCCATGGCCTGGCGAATATCTTCCGGCGGGTTAATATCCTGCAGCTCTACGCGGGAAACTTTCACACCCCACTTGTCAGTTGCTTCATCCAAGATTGCTCTGAGCTTGCTGTTGATGGTCTCCCGCGAAGATAGCGTGTGGTCCAGATCCATTTCACCGACAACGTTTCGCAGCGTTGTCTGCGTCAGCTTTTCGATGGCATCCGGAAGATTCGCAACCTCATAGACTGACTTCATGGGATTCGTAATCTGAAAATACAAAATTGCGTTGATCTCGATGACGACATTGTCTCGGGTGATCACATTCTGTTTGGGGTAATCGTACACAATTTCCCGCAGATCGATTTTGCCTATTCTTTGACGAACAATGATCGGCCGGCCGTTCAGATCCATTTTCACGAACTTCCAGTCGATTTCCCTCACCTTATCAATGATCGGCAAAATAAAGTTGATGCCGCTCTGAAGCGTTTTATGGTATTTGCCGAGGCGCTCGATAACCATCGTTTCGGCTTGCGGCACGATCCTGATTCCGGTAATGACGAACAAAACAACAAAAATGGCCGCGCCTGTCAAAATCAATGCTGCGATATCCATGGGGATCCTCCCGGCAATTATTTATGCCCGCTCTACAATGAGTTTTGTACCGTCTACTTTTTTGACCGCGATTTTTTCGCCGACATTTATAGCCTCATCTTTGGAAGAAACAGCCCGCCAATCTTCTCCGCCCACATTGACTCTTCCGGTGAGGTTTTTTGGATCGACGGCCTGCGTCACCAGCCCAATTTTACCGATAAGCGCGTCTGCATTCGTTCTAAGCTCGGGCTTATCCGGCGCAAGGCATTTCAAAAAGAACGGGCGTATGAATAGGAATATGCCCAGATTGGCCAGGCAAAAAAATACGATTTGCCAGTGGAAATCCAAGCCCAGAAAGGCCGAAGCTCCTACGATCAGGCATGCCAGACCCAGGCAAGCCGCAAGAAAACCCGCTGTGAAAATCTCTGCCGTTAGAAGCACGATGCCAGCAATCACCCACCACTGCCACACACTCATTTCAGCCTCCTTCGCTTTTCTAAGCCCGCTGCTTTTTCATGAATGGCGGAGATTATACTCTTCGGCCCGCAGTCTTTCGGATTAAAATTTGTAGGGGTAAAAAACGCCTCTGCGCGCCGATGGGTGCGATTCCTCCATTGCCATGATTCAGCCGGGGCTAAGGCGGCTTCCCTTCCGCTCTCATGGGCCGGGTTATTTCCGGTCAACAAAATCTCGACCGTCTCCCCCAGATCCGCAGGCAGCAACGCGTCCAGAGCTTCGCTCGCCCCATCGGTGACCGGGATTAAAAATCACCATCCGCTTAGGTCAATCCACCTGCTGCGCCGTGAGAAAGATTGATTTCTCGAGCGCTGAAAAGAAGTCTTGATAAACCTTCGGGTCTTCTACGGGCTCGATCCCATACTCCAGGTTGGCGCGCACGAGCAGCTGCTTGTCGTTGCGGTCTTTGACGGTCACCGACATCTTGATGACGACCTTCCCGCTGTACTTCTGCCCCGTCACAGTGCCCAAATCCAGGCTCGAATCCAGAATGAGAAAATCCAGATCCTGCATGGTGTTAATGACGCATCTCAGCATAAGCCTCTTATCGGTTGTATCAAAGGCCCTGCTTTGAATGCTGCGCAACGCCACCTGACTTTGATCGGCTGCGAGAATTTGTCTCTGACTTGCGGCGCACCCGCTCAAAAGCACCGCGCTCAAAATCAAAACGCCCAGCCCAGAATAAACACCGCCCGCTCTCATCATATTTTGTGCTCCTCTAGGAATATGGCCTTGGAAACCTTGTCGAAAAACTCCTGATAAATTTTCGGGTCCTTGACTGTGGTAAACCGCGATAGTTTGCCTTGCGCGTTCCATATAACCGTCTGGAACTTCACGCGCACGAGCGTCGCGTCTTTCGACAAAGCGGAATTGACGAGCACGGACGCCTCGATTCTTTGCTCCTTATCCGTATTTCCATAGGCGTTGCTGTAACACCCCATCATGGCGCATGCCAAATCCATAGTTATTGCCGCGGTGACTTGACCCGCGTTTACCGCTGTCCGGTTTTTTGAGGAAACGATCATACCCAAGTCAGCTTCGCTTTTGTCGATAGTAAAACCCAGATCCTGCAGCGCCCCCGCGGAGGCCTGCAAAACTTTTTTCTCATCTGCTGTGTCGTACTTACGCATCTGCTGCTCTCTTGCAGCAAGATAATCCGGCGGAAGCAGCAGAAGATTCTTCGGCATGACTTGGCATCCGGCCCAGAAAACACAGGTAGCGGCGAGGAGCAGTTTCCGCACGACAGCCTTGGTCTCGGTCACAATTCCCCCTTTCAATTAAAATTTGGAACTGTGGTAAGCAAAATCGCGGACTTTGCCCTCTCCGTCGAACTTGATAACCACTGTCAGAGTTTTCTGCGTTGTGCTCATGGCGCCGGCATTTTTGCCGTATCCAACACCCAAACCGCCAAGAATAAGCGTGGGACCCGGCGTGCCCCCTGCTCCCGCGGCACCGCCATAGCTGGACCCGCTCGCGGCATAGGCCGCATCCGTAGCGATCTTGTCATAAACCCAGACCTCGCGGCGCTGCTCATCGGTCGTTACAACATTGGGCGAACCGAGTATTTCTGCAACCTGGGCATTGGTCATGCCTAATTTGATCTCCCTTTGCACTTTTCCGACCGTCAGACTGTTGGGCCCCTGATCCTGAACCTCCTGACGAAGCGCACTTGCGGACACACAGCCGGAAAGCGCTGTAACGGCAATCAACAAACCCAAACAAGTCAATCTCTTCATTTCAACCCCCTCTTCACGGTGCTGCGTTTTAAAAAAATTGATCCTGTCTCATCTCTGTTCAAGGCGCGCTCTGCCCTCACCCCGGACTCTGTATGAAGACTCTCGCCCATCGACACCCGATCAGTTAAACAGGAAGACTCTAAAAGAGCCTGGCGACAGCGTCGTGTCGCCATTCCAAAAAAACCCTGAAAGTTTTACTTTTGAAAAGTCGGGCTTCGCCGTTTTAATGTGCAATCTCGGATCAATTCCTTCAAGTGAAAACATAGGGGATTTTCGGGCACACCCCTCTCCTCAGCATTCTATTTTGTGGGGAGGACTCCTCTGGACTTTTGCGGGACACCGCCAACCTGGCGCCTAACAGGGCCTTATCTCAATTCCAGCGGTGTGTTTTTGGAAGCGAAGTTTTTTACGCACGCGAGTAACGCGCGGCTAAGCGACAGCGTCGTGTCGCCTAGGCAAAGCTTTTTTGATTTTTGCCTAGCGGCGCCCTGCTGCATCAGCGGCAGATGCTCTGGCATTTTCAGCTTTCACCACAGGCAAAAAGCGCCATTGGATGATGGTCCAGAGGATTTTGAGGCCGTCGGCGGGGCGGATTTTTTTTCCTTCACTGTAGAGGCGCGGTTTGTAGTGAATAGCCGCTTCCTCGAGCCGATAGCCGAGCCGCAGGCTTTTGCAAATCAGTTCGTTATCAAATTCGAAGCCGGATGCTTTGACGGTGACTTTGCGGGCGATATCGCGGGTAAAGGCTTTGTAGCAGCCCTCGTAGTCGGTGACTTTTTGGCCGTAGAGGAAATTGGTGAGGGCGACGATGAGAATATTGCCGATGTAGTGCGAAAAAAAGGGATCGCCGTTTTTCGTAAAAAACCTCGGTCCCTGGTAGCGGAACCTTGATCCTAAAACCAGGTCAGCGCGTCCTTCGAGGATGGGGCGTAGGAGGTCAGGATAATCTTCGGGGCTGTATTCAAGGTCAGCGTCCTGCAGGAGCAGGATGTCGCCCTCGGCGTTTTGGATGCCGGTGTTGAGGGCTGCTCCTTTGCCGCGATTTTGGGGATGCTGGAAAAACCGCACGTCCGGATAGGTTCGGACGATTTCGGCCGTACGGTCTTTGGATCCGTCATCCACGACGACGATTTCCCGCTCAATGCCGGGCAGAGCTACCTTGCGGACTCTTGCGAGAATCTCGGCAATCGTGGCTTCTTCATTGTAGGCAGCAATGATGATCGAAAGTTTCAAAGGGCTCCTCGGGGGCGGCTTGGCGGCTCAGGCGCGCCAGCCCTTATTCTAACCGGATTTTTGCGGAAGAAAACGGTCTTTTTTAGGCCTTTCCATCGAGGGGCGGCAGACCCATGATTTGTCGCGGCTGACTGTCGACGATCTCGATGCGCTCCACGTCTTTTTTCCCGGAAGCGCCCAACTCCTTGAATTTTCGAAGTGTTGACAGGACGCGCGTGTCGAAGGATCCGGCCGCTGAATTGTAAGAATCGACGGCTTTTGACAAGGACTTTCCGACGGTGTTGAAGTGCTCGGCCATGGTCGTGATCCGCTCTGTGATTTCCTGACCCAGCTCGCTGATGCGCTGAGCATTTTCCGCAATGCTTTCCTGGCGCCATCCGAAGGCGATCGCTTTGAGAAGGGCAATAAAGGTTGTCGGGGTGGCGATAACAACCTGTTTCTGAAGAGCATTTTCGACAAGGTTGGGGTCTCTTTCCGCAGCAGCGGCCAGGAAGGAGTCGTTCGGTATGAAGAGAACGACGAATTCCGGCGCTTGCTCGAACTGAGAAAAATATTCTTTTTCGGAAAGCTGTTTGACGTGTGTGTTGATCTGCGCTGTGTGGCGCTGCAGCGCGGCGTCGCGCTCGGCGTCTGATCTGGCCTCAAGGGCTTCCATGAAGCCCGCCATCGAGACCTTCGAGTCAACAACGACCTGCCTCCCGGCGGGAAGTTTTACGACCATGTCGGGCCGAAGCCTTCCTTTTTCGGTCGTCACGCTTTCCTGTTCGACGAAATCACAATGCTGGGTCATGCCCGCAAGCTCGGCTGTTTTCCTGAGCGCGACTTCGCCCCAGCGCCCTCGGACCTGCGGGCTTTTCAGCGCGTTGACCAGTTTGGCCGTTTCATTCTGCAGGGTGATTTGAGCGGCGCCGAGACTTTTGAGCTGCTCTCCCACGGCACTGATTTCGCGGAGTCTTTTCTCTTCCAGATCGCGGGCTGCTGACTGGTACACGGCCATGGCTTCATTTAAGGGCTGAAGCAGGGTTTCGATCGCTTTCTTGCGGGATTCCAGGTCCGCTTCGGCTCCGATTTTGAGGATGCCGAATTTTTGCTCGGCGAGAGTGAGGAACCCTTCGTTGTTGGCCGCAAGCGCCCGGGCGGCTAAAGAGCCGAAGGTTTGGGTGAGCTTTTCCTGGGCTTCTGCCAGGAGCGCCTTTTCCTGGGCGGCGTGTTTTTCGGCTTCCTGAACGCGGGTTTCGGCGCGTATGCGAGCGCTTTCGGATTCCGCCAGTTTCGCGCGCAGACCCTCAAAGCCTGTTTTGTTGGCCTCGATCTGCGCCCGAAGCTCCTGCTCGCGGGCCAGCGCCGCGGCCAGCTGGGCGGGATCTCCCTGGGGTTTGGCCCGCCAAGCAGCCGCAGCTCCCACAGCGGCTCCGATCAAAAAAAATGCAATCCCTTCAAGTCCCATGGTTTTTTCCTCCCGGGATTAAAATTCTGAACTGTGACTGGTTCTGTGCGCTTCCGGCCGGCTGGGCTGCACGTCAGCCTTGGCAGGCCTGGGAGCCGCACACGCTTGCGAGTCTAGCAGAGCTCGCGACAGCGTCATGTCGCTTCGCTTGAAGCGGTGATCAGCCCCAGCGCGGACGCGACCCTTTGAGGTAAGCGCTCAGAAGCTCCCGAATACGGCCGTCGAGAGTCCTCGGGCTGATCACCCGGATGTCCGGGATCCAGTGAATGATAGTCCTCATGACCTCATTAAAGTTAGCCCGGGTTTCCAGCACCAGCGACCCGTCTTTTTTTTCTTTGACGATTCTCTGCTCCGGAAAATAGATTTTCTTTTTGAAGTAATGCGCCGCATCCTTGTCGATATCCAGTAGGATTTTTTCTCCGGGCGTTTCGTTGAACCAGATATTGACGCTTCGGTCGAGGACAGACTTGACGTTGCGGGGCGGATCAAACGGTTCATTCAGCAGGCGAAGGCCCTTGATTTTTTCAGAGCGGAATTTCCGGAACTCGCGTTTTTTATCCGGCATCGCCAGAAGATACCAGAACCCGTCAAAGTTGATGAGTTTCAGAGGACAGACTTTGTATTCGCCGGTTTTTTTGGCGCCCTCATAACTGATCGAAACCTTTTTGGATTCCCGGATCGCCCGCTCGAGCTCATTCATGAAGGGCAGATTTTTCATGGCGCCCTGGACTTCAGGAAGCTTGACGTAGAAGGGCGAGCCGTCATCCCGCGACAGCACCTTGGTGACGAGGCTGCGGAAAGATTCTGAAAAGTTTTTACCCAAGGAATCGGCGATCTCGTGAAAGAACGTCAGCAGCGAAGCTTCCTCGTTGGTCAGCATGACTTTCTTCAAGGAAAATCCCGGCATGAAGCTGTAAACGCCTTTTTCGTTCATATCGAGAGGAAAACCGGCGGTGTTCAAAAGATCGAGGTCTCGCTGCACACTGCGGATCGAGACATTAAATTCCTGCGCAAGTTTGCCCGAGCTGACCTTGCCTCCGTTATTGAGCTTGTTCAGGATCGAAACTAAACGGAAGATTTTTTTATCGTAGTTTTTATTTTTCATAGGCCTTTTATTGCTGTCCCCAAACGTATTTATCCACGACCTTCTTGCCCTCCCAGGCCTCGATAGCATCCAGGTTGATGCGCGCCGGCTGAAAGTCCGGTTCCAGTTTCAAAGCCTCGAGAAAGCGCTCGCGCGCCAGGGCATGGTTTTTTTTCCGGACAGCGGCGTTGCCGAGGTTGAGCCAGGCGTAGGGAATTTCGTCTTTGGGCATACCGAGCTTCAGGGCTTTCTGGATATCGGCTTCAGCCTGATCGAGGCTGTTTTTATCGAGTTCGGCAATGCCCCGCAAAAAATAACCGTAGCCCTGATCTGCAGCGATCAGCTGTTTGGAAATTCCGGCCACTTCATCGAGTTTCTTTTTGGCATAGAGCTTTTTACCCTCAGAAACCAGGTGGCTGTAGCGGACTTGATCGGCAAGCTTGTTGAGTTTGCCGATTTGCTGCCCTTGGGCAAAAAAAGTGATCCAGATCAGCACGAGAGCGCCCGCGGTAATTGCGGTGGAAGCGGGTTTGTTTTTAAGCTGCTGGGGTAAGCGGTCCGAGAAAAAAAGGTAGGCGGCCAGGGCGGCCGTCGCCAAAATTAAAAGAAACATGTTTTCATTCTCCCGTCCTCGCCCGCCTGCGTGCGCATGACGCAAGTTTTTCGCGAGTCTGAATCGGGCGGAAGACCCTGCCGATGAGCTTGAGGCCTCCATCCGCCGATGGGTTGACGTTTTTCAGCGCTGCTTTTTTTGAAATGCTGCGCGCCGAGCCGTTTTAGGATCGGCTCGTGATTTCGATCAGATGATACCCAAATTGCGTTTTCACAGGCCCGTGAACCTTCCCGACTTCGGCAGAAAAAACCACCTGGTCGAATTCGCGCACCATCTGCCCCGGAAAGAATGTCCCGAGGTCGCCGCCGCGCTGTCCTGAGGGACACTTGGAATACTTTTTGGCTGCAGACGCAAAATCACCGCCGTTTTCGATTTCGGTTTTGATTTTTTCACAGGCCGCTGAGGTGTCCACCAGAATGTGTCTTGCGCTTGCTTTCGCCATGGGATTTCCTTTCGTTGGAGTTCGGCGCATTATAAAGATTTTTTTGCCGGAGGAAACCTGTTTTACTCGCCGGGCTTGATATTTCAACGCAGGCACCTGATGTGGACCTGCCTGTCCTTGGGTCCGTCGAATTCGCATAAATAGACGGCTTGCCATCGTCCGAGGAGCATTCGTCCCCGTGGAAAATGACTGTGATGCTGCTGCCGACCAGGGAAGGCAGCATGTGCGCCGGCGAATTATGCTCGAAGTGCTTATAATCGGCCTTGGGGATCATTTTCGAATAGCCCATCAGCATGTCGCTCTGCACATCGGGATCGGCGTTTTCGTTAATCGTAACCGCGGCAGTCGTATGCGGCACAAAGACCAGGCAGGCGCCCTCCTGGAGGCCTTCGCTTTCGACGCGTCTGCTGTAGGGCCGCCGTGATGTCGACCATGGCTTCTCTGCAGGGGTTTGAATACGCAGGATTTTCACGGGGCTGTTTCCGGTCGCGGTTCGTTCTGGACTCGGGCGAATCCCCCAACCCAGACATGCTCGATGCGGCCCGCCTCGGTCTCCACAGCGGCTTCAATGCGGCTGGGTGACGGCACCCTCATCAGCGCTCCCTGCCGAAGAATCCAGGGCCCCCTAGGTTCGGGACCGGCATTTTGTGAGGCAAGCCAGCAAGCCAGGGGCGCGGCGGCCGTTCCCGTGGCAGACTCTTCTTCGATTCCGAAATCGGGGGCAAAAAGGCGCGCTTCGGCATGCCCCTCGGCGCCGTCTTGAACGCGGTAGAACGGATAAAATCCCACAAGTTTCTTTTGGCGGCCCAGTCGCGCCAGTGCGTCGAAGCGGGGCTCAAGCGCAGCCAGAACCGGGCGGCCTGATAGCGGCAGGAGCAGAAAACGGTTCGCGCAGTCGGCGATCACGGGCTCACGGGCAAGGGCGGATGCGCCCCCATGAAACCCCATCGCTCTCAAAACTTCTTCAAGCCAACCGCTGTCGACCGACTCATACGCGGCGGGCGGAAGGCGCAAAAAAACACGTCCGTCCGCTGTACTCTTCACTGCGAACTCGCCGCCCGCTGCCGCTTGCATGAAAAGGTTTTGTCCTCCGGGGATCCGCCCGATTTGCGTCATCAGGCTGAACGCGGCAACTGTCGCATGTCCGCAGTGAGCAATCGGTTTTGTCGGCGTGTAAAAATCAAGGGTCCATAGATTGTCGCGGTGCCCTTTTGAAACAAAGGCTGTTTCCGAGACCGCTGCCCGTGCCGCTATGGCCTGACGCCGTACCGGCGCAATATCCTCAGCATCGAGAACGACCGCAGCCGCATTGCCGCCCTCACCGCGATCCGTCGTGAAGGCCCTCAAAAAATATATCTTCCCGTCGGACATTTTCCGCCCCCTCTTTACTTGGGTTTACGGTACTCCCTGAGGAGCGTCTCGCGCAACATTTTTTAAACCGCCGGGGTGGGATGATCTTGATTAATCCGTACTCGCTTCTTGAGGCCGGGCTTCGGCGAGCCCTGTCATCTCGTCTAAAAAAGGGGGGCCGTTCGGCTTTACGTAACTGTATAGGCTGTCTAATACGAAAAACACCCCCCGTATTCGCACAGATCATACGCTTTTTACCACCCGACGTCTGAACGGCAAGGGTATGTACAATTTGCACCCGCCCTTTGGCAAGTTCTTCATCACGCCGTTTCATTCTTTGAATGTATTTCTTGGGGTCATTCGAATCGGTTAAGGCGAGAACAACATCCTCTATAACAAAAAAACCATTCATTATGCTGAATGGTTTTGCGGATTTCCTGTTTTCTGAAGATGGCGGTTTTTGTCGGCGTTATTTCTCTATCCGTACTTTCTCTTTTTACTTTCGGCGACCCTGTCCGACAATGCCGGACAGGGTTCACCTGAGCGTCAACAATGGCGGAGAGGGGGGGATTTGAACCCCCGGTAGCGATTTAACGCTACAGCGGTTTAGCAAACCGCCGCACTAAGCCGGGCTATGCGACCTCTCCCTAGAGGAGTGAAAATGTAGGTATGATTTCGGAGGAGGTAGGATTCGAACCCACGAGGCCCTTGCGAGCCTAACGGTTTTCAAGACCGCCGCATTCGACCGCTCTGCCACTCCTCCTTGGGTCGAAACGTTCCGCGGTCAAGCCTCGGCTGAGGGCTTTGACCGGGCGATCATTATAGGGCGATTTCAAAAAATCCCAAGATAAAAAATCAGTCCGCGCCCCGGCCCATATAAGGTCTGAGGGCTTTGGGAAATTCTATCGTTCCATCCGCCGTTTGAAAATTCTCAAGGAGCGCGAGAAAAATTCTCGCCAGAGCGACGCCCGATCCGTTGAGCGTGTGCACAAACTCGGGCTTTTTGGTTTCCTTGTTCCGGTAACGGATGTTGGCTCGGCGGGCCTGAAAATCCCAAAAGGTACTGCAGCTGGAAACCTCGAACCATTTCTCTGTACCGGGCGCCCAGACTTCAAGGTCATAACACTTGGCCGCCGCAAAGCTCATGTCTCCGCTTCCTAGAAGAACAACGCGGTAAGGCAGTTCCAGGGCCTGAAGAACGGCCTCGGCATTTTTGACAAGATCCTCAAGCTCGTTAAGGGAATTCTCCGGCTTCACAAACTTCACCATCTCGACTTTGTCGAATTGATGGACACGCGAAAGTCCTTTCGTGTCCTTGCCGTAAGAGCCTGCTTCGCGGCGGAAACAGGGCGTGTACGCCACAAACTTTTTGGGCAGCTCAGACTCTTCGAGAATTTCATTGCGAAGAAGGTTGGTGACCGGAACCTCAGCTGTCGGGATCAGATAAAACTCATCATCCCGAAGTTTGTACATGTCTTCTTCCATCTTGGGCAGCTGTCCCGTCCCGACCATGGAATCGCGGTTCACCAACGCGGGCGGCCAGATCTCCTGATAGCCGTGCCTGGACACATGCAGGTCGATCATGAAATTGATAAGCGCCCGCTCGAGCCGCGCACCCTCCCCCACATAAACCGGAAATCCCGATCCTGCGATTTTGCTTCCCCAATCCATCGAAAAAAAACGTCCTTTGTCAGCGCCAAGCTCAAGGTGGGTTTTAGCTTTGAAGGGAAACGTTCGCGGTTCGCCCCAGGAGCGGACAATCGCATTGCCCTCGGCGCCGCGAGCCACAGGAACGCTTTCGTGAGGCATGTTGGGAAGATAACGCGCCTGGTGGGTGAGATTTTCTTCCAAGGCGCCGACCTCGGCATCGATCTCTTTGATTTTCTGCGCCACGCTTTTCATCGAAGCGATGACTTCTTCGGCGGGCTCGCCGCATTTCTTTCGCCGCGTAATCTCTTCGTTGACGCGGTTACGCTCGGCCTTGAGGGCTTCACCTTCGGTCAAGAGCGACCGCCTCTTGTGCTCGACCTGCAGAAATTCGTCCAGGTCGAAGGTGACGTTCTTTGCGGTAAGACCTTTTTTTACGAGGTCGGGATTTTCCCGGATCCACTTGAGATCAAGCATAGTCTTTCGCCTATTCTTCAGCCGGGAGTTCCAGCTGTGCGGCTTCCCCTTCCTCGTCTTCTTTTTCAACGACCCGCGCCACGGAAGCCACCAGATGTTTATCCTTGAGACGAATCACGCGCACGCCCTGGGCGTTACGGCCCGACATGCGGATCTGGTCGGCCGGACAGCGGACCACCATGCCGCCGGTCGTCACAACGATAATTTCATCATTTTCCTGAACCGCCAGCACACCCGCGACCGGCCCATTCTTGTCCGTGACCTTCACGTTGATGACACCCTTACCGCCCCGCGTCTGAAGGCGGTAATCTTTGAACTGTGAGCGCTTTCCAAATCCGTTTTCGGTCACGCTGAGCGCCACCGCTTCGGGATCCGCAACTTCGACGGCGATTACTCGGTCGCCCTTCTCCAAGTTGATACCGCGCACGCCGCTTGCGGTTCTTCCCATGTCGCGCACATCTTTTTCGGAAAACCGGATGGCTTTGCCGTCGCGGGTGGCGATAAAGATCTCGTCTTTCTTCTCCACCAGCTTGCAGGCGACGAGCTCATCCTTGTCGCGGAGATTAATCGCCGCGATACCCGTCGATCGGGGACGGGAGTACTGAATGAGGTTTGTGCGTTTGATGAGGCCGTTTTTAGTTACCATCACGACCGAGCGCTTATCATCAAATTCCTTAAGCTGAAGGAAGCTCGAGATCTTCTCGTCTGATCTCAGCGACAGAAGGTTGACGATCGCTTTACCCTTCGCCTGCCGCGAGGCCTGGGGAATTTCGTACGCTTTTCTCCAGTAAACTCGGCCCGTGTTGGTAAAAAACATAATCGTGTCGTGCGTGGACGACAGGAACATGTGCTGGATGAAGTCATCGTCATCCCTGAACCCGGACCCTGTTACGCCCGAGCCGCCGCGCCGCTGACGCCGGTACATCGAAACCGGAATGCGCTTGATATAGCCGGCATAGGACATGGTGATGATCACGTCTTCTTCCGCGATCAGGTCTTCTATGTCGATTTCTTCTTCGGCGGCCACGATTTCCGTCCGGCGGGCGTCGCCGTATTGTTCCTTGATCTGTTCGTTTTCTTTGCGGATGACCGTGAGCAGTTTTTGACGGCTCTTGAGGATGCTTCGCAATTCTTCGATCACCTTGATCAGCGACAGATACTCTTCCTCGATCTTCTGCGTTTCGAGCGCGGTCAAACGCTGAAGCTGCATTTCAAGAATTGCTTTGGCCTGAACATCCGTAAGCTTGAGCTGCGTCATCAAGCCCTCTTTGGCAGCCTCGGGATTCTTGGATCCCCGTATGATTTTGATGACCTTGTCGATGTTCGAAACCGCGATTTTAAGACCTTCGAGAATGTGCGCCCGCTTCTCGGCTTTTTCCAGTTCGAAGCGCGTGCGCCGCGTCACAACTTCTTCGCGGAAGCGGATGAACTGCTCCAGGGTCTGCTTCAGGTTGAGCACGCGGGGCTGTCCGTCGACGAGCGCGAGATTGATCACGCCGAAGGTGTCCTGCATCTGCGTGTGCTTGTAGAGCTGGTTCAGAACAATCTGCGCAACGGCATCCTTTTTGAGTTCCACGACCAGACGCATTCCGTCGCGGTCCGACTCATCCCGGATATCGGATATGCCCTCGATCTTTTTGCTTTCAACCAGCCTGACGATGGATTCGATCAAGTTGGTTTTATTCACCTGATAGGGAATCTCCGTGATGATGATCGCGTCTTTTTTGGGGCCCGTTTCGATAGAGGCCTTGGCGCGCACCACGATTCTGCCGCGTCCTGTTTCAAAAGCGTTGCGGATGCCCTCTCGTCCAAGAATAACGCCGCCGGTCGGGAAGTCGGGTCCCTTGACGGTCTTCATGAGTTCCTTGACCGTCATCTGGGGGTTATCGATCAGCGCCGTCACGGCCGTGCAGATTTCCTTCAGATTGTGCGGCGGAATATTGGTGGCCATACCGACCGCGATGCCGCTTGATCCGTTGATCAAAAGGTTGGGAATGTTGGAGGGTAGAACTGTCGGCTCCTCCAGCGATTCGTCGAAGTTGGGGGTGAAGTCCACCGTATTCTTATCGATGTCGGTCAAAAGTTCTTTGCTGATCGACTGAAGCCTGGCTTCGGTGTAACGCATAGCGGCCGCATTATCGCCGTCGATCGAACCGAAGTTACCCTGGCCGTCGACGAGCGGGTAACGCAAAGAGAATTCCTGCACCATGCGGACCAGCGAGTCATAAACGGCTGTGTCTCCGTGCGGGTGATATTTACCGAGCACCTCACCGACAATACGGGCCGATTTGCGGTAGGGCTTGTTGTGTGCGAGTCCCAGGTCGTTCATTGCGAAAAGGATTCTGCGGTGCACAGGCTTGAGTCCGTCACGCACGTCGGGCAAAGCTCTCCCCACGATAACCGACATCGCGTAGTCGATGTACGAGTCCCGCATCTCGTCTTCGATCGGAACAGGAAAAATCTTTTGATTCATCGCGTACAGATTTTCGTCGGCCATGGCTTTTTTACCTTCCCTCTTCTAGAGGTTGAGAAATGATCGCCTTAAATATCGAGGTTTCTTACGGCTCTTGCGTGCCGGTGAATAAACTCCCTGCGGGCATCCACTTGATCGCCCATCAGCACCGTGAACATTTCGTCCGCGGCCACGGCATCCTCCAGCGTAACCTTGAGCAGCGTGCGCGTCTCGGGATTCATCGTCGTTTCCCAGAGCTGCTGCGGGTTCATTTCGCCGAGACCTTTGTAGCGCTGGATGTTCATGCCCTCTTTGCCGTTTGCTTTTACCCATTCGAGCGCCCGGATAAGCGACGGGATCGACTCCGCGTCTTTGCCGTGAGCAATCTCGAAACCTCCCGCTTCGCTTCCCCAAAAATCGTCCGCGGTAAGCTTGTGCTTTGCCAGACGCTTTTCCACTTTCTCGATTTCGCGGCTTTCGGGAATCTCGAGCCACTCATAACGCAAAGCCGCGGGAGTGCTTTCGACAGCTTCCCCTTCGGCGGCGGCAGGCGCCGCTTTGACGTCGAGCTGATCGAGCTTTTCCTTGAGCTCGGATTCTTTGTAGTAAAACGTCTCGGCACCGGTGTCAAACTCGCGCACCCAGAAAATCGGGAATCCTTTCTCGCCGTCGCGTGAGGTCAAAAGAGCCTGCAGCGAAATGCCTTTCTTGGCGAGCGAAATATCCAGGTCTTCAAGCGCTTGCGTGAGCGTAACGAGCTCTGAAAGATCTTTCCCGGTGATTTTCTCCTTGGCTCCGGAGCGGCTCAGCGTCACGCCGTCGCACCCAAGACTCAGCAGCATGGCGTTCATCTTTTCTTCGGTTTGAACATATTCTTCGTGTTTGCCTTTTTTAATTTTGTAAAGCGGCGGCTGAGCAATGAATATGTGTCCGGCTTCGATGAGTTTTCTCATCTGTCTGTAGAAGAACGTGAGAAGCAGTGTCCGAATGTGGCTTCCGTCGACGTCGGCGTCGCACATGAGAATGATTTTGTGATAACGGAGTTTTTCCAGGTTGAAGTCAGCCTCGATCCCGGTTCCCGCGGCGGTGATAATCGTTCGAATTTCTTCGTTGGCCAGCACCTTGTCAATGCGGGCCTTTTCGACGTTAATGATTTTACCCCTCAGCGGCAGAATGGCCTGAAATCGTCTATCGCGGCCCTGCTTTGCCGAACCGCCGGCAGAGTCACCCTCGACGAGGTAAATTTCTCCGTTGTGGGGATCGCGGTCCGAACAATCCGCCAGCTTTCCGGGCAGTGAAAAGGAGTCGAGCGCGCCCTTGCGCCGGGTGAGCTCTCGGGCTTTTCTTGCCGCTTCGCGAGCGCGCAGGGCCAGTACAGCCTTTTCAACCACCTTATTGGCGATCGGCGGGTTTTCTTCGTAAAACATGTTGAGGCTTTCGTACACGACCGAGTACACGATACCTTCCACTTCACCATTGCCCAGCTTCGTTTTGGTTTGTCCTTCGAATTGGGGCTGCGGCACCTTGACGCTGATCACCGCCGTGAGTCCCTCGGTGAGGTCGGTACCCGAAAGCGTTCCTTCGATCCCCTTCAGCAAATCTTTGCTTTTGGCATACTGATTTGTGGCGCGTGTGAGAGCGGTCTTGAAACCGCTGAAGTGCGTTCCGCCCTCGTGCGTGTTGATGTTGTTGGCAAAAGAAAAAACTTCTTCGGAGTAGCTGTCGTTGTATTGGAAAGCCGCTTCGACCACCACGCCGTCTTTTTCTTTTTCCACATAGAAGATTTTTTTGTGAAGGGGATTCTTGTTGCGGTTCAGATACTGAATAAATTCGGAGATGCCGCCCTTGTAGAAAAAAATGTGCTCTTTGATTTCTTTCTTGTCCCGCTCATCGCGGATCACGATCTTAATTCCCTTGTTGAGAAAAGCCAGTTCCCGAAGGCGGTTGGAAATCGTGTCAAAGCTGAAAAGTGTATTGGGGAAGATTTTGGGGTCGGGCATAAACATCACAACCGTCCCTCGTTTCTTCGTTGACCCCTTCACCTCGACCTTGGTGACCGGCTTACCCTCTTCGTATTTCTGCGTGTGAATTTTTCCTTCCCGGTAAACTTCGACCTCGCACCATGTGGACAGCGCGTTGGTCACCGAGACGCCGACTCCGTGCAGACCGCCGGAAACCCGGTACGCTTTGTTATCAAACTTTCCGCCGGCGTGAAGGGTCGTCATGACGACTTCGAGGGCTGATTTCTTCTGCGTTTTGTGAATGTCGACAGGGATGCCGCGCCCGTCGTCTTCCACCTTAACGCTCCCGTCGGCTTGAATGGTCACGCCCACCTGGGTGGCATGCCCCGCGAGAGCTTCGTCGATCGAGTTATCAACCACCTCGTAGACCAGATGGTGCAGTCCGCGCAGGGTTGTGTCGCCGATATACATACCCGGCCTTTTGCGCACAGCCTCAACGCCTTCCAGAACTTGAATTTGTGTGGCGTCGTACTTTGTTTTGTTTTCTTCGAGATCTTCTTTTTTGCTCATTTTGCTCTCGGCTATTTTCGTCGACATAAGATTCCCTATTGTTCGTTTATCTTAATTGTCCGACACGTATGTAGATTTCCCGAACCTTGTCTTCTCCCATCACCGCCTGGGTTCTTTTCAGGAGAGACTGCCGGTACTTTTGGTTGATCTCAAAAGCTAGCGTTGATGTTTCGACCCAAACAAAAAGTTTTCCTTGTTCGGTTAAGGAAGGCTTTGTTCGCGGCGCGATTTGAGGCCCCGCAATTTGCCGCCACGCGTCGACTAGTTTTTGGCGCGTTTGTTTCTCGGGGTTTTCCAGATCTTTCAGTACTTTTCCGAGAAGGTCCCTGATTGCTTCCATCAATTCAGCTGCATCGGCATGATGACGTACTGGTATCCGTCTTTTGCTTTGATGAGCCCTGGTTTATCGGGGTCGGTCAAAGAAAATGAGATTTGTTCGGTGTCCAGATTTTTGAGTACGTCGAGCAGGTAATGAGGATTAAAGCCTATAGCAATGTCTTCACCCTTCACTTCGGCATGAATTTCTTCTTTTGCTTCACCTAGGTTCGGGGACCTTGAAGAAATTAAAATTTTCCCTTTTACGAAATCCAGCTTTACCGCGGGTGAATCGGCTGAGGTTAAAAGGGCTGTTCTTCTGACGGCCTGCAGAAAATCTTCCCTTTTGGCTTGAGATGTTGTTTTTTCGCTTTTAGGAATCACTTGTTCGTAGTTTGGAAAACTTCCCTCGATAACTCTCGAAAAAACCAGGGTTTCTCCCACCTCGAAGACGACTTGATTTTTGGAGGGATAAACCTTCATCAGCCCATCCCACCCGAGGATTTTGATCAGTTCGATCACGCTTTTTGTCGGGATGATCATCTCGATATTCTGCGTCACCGGCGACTCGAAGCTGCGGTCCATAAAAGCAAGCCTTCTTCCGTCTGTGGCTACGAATTTCACCTGATTCCCTTTGATGGAGAGAAGCACCCCGTTTAAAACATATCGGGTTTCGTCGTTAGAGATCGCAAAGGATGTGAGTTCTAAACTTTCTTTGACGAGTGCCTGTTCGAACTCTATCGCTGTTTTCTCGTCAATCTCCGGGAGTTTTGGAAAATCTTCTTTCGATAACCCCATTATTTTAAAAAACGCTTTGCCTGAGCGGATTGTCACCGAGTTGTTTTTTGCGACGCTTATTTCTGTTTCTCCCTCGGGAAGTTCTCTGACAATTTCCTGAAATTTTTTCGCGGGTATTGTGATACTGCCTTCCTTGATCACTTTACAGGGGACGTGGGTCGAAAGTCCCACCTCGAGGTCTGTTCCTGCGGCGCGAAGCTGTCCCTCTCCCTGAGTTTCGAGAAGGATATTTCCGAGAATGGGGAGCGTATTGGTTTTATTAGACGTGACGTTGCCGGCGAGAGAGATACTTTTGAGGAGATTGTTTTTTGTAACGAGAATTTCCATCATTTTCGCCTTTGATTTTATTATTCTAACTATTTTTTAAAGATAGTCATCATATTATTAGAGGCTGTGGATATGTGAATAACACCTCTAAAGCCTGTCATCAAAAGAAATTAAACAAAGAACAACCTGTTCATAACTAGGACGATGTTTTCAACATATCCCGAAGTTCTTCCACAACTCGTAATTTTTTAGGGTTTTTTTCCACGTCTTTGCTGACTTTTTGGAAGGCGTGAAGAACAGTGGTGTGGTCGCGGCCTCCGAAATACTCGCCTATTTCGGGAAAAGAGTGGCTGGTCAAAGTCCGAATGAGGTACATGGCCACCTGACGGGGCTCCGCGATCGACTTGGTGCGCTTTTTTGAACGAAGATCCGAAACGTCGATTCCGAAGTATTGCGCCACAAGGCGCTGGATCTGATCAATATTAATCTTCTTCCCCTCCTCTTCCACAGAATCTCTTAGAACCTGTTTAGCCAGAGCGAGATCGATTGGTTTTCCAGAGAGAGTTCCATAGGCAACCACCCGAACCAGCGCCCCCTCAAGCTCACGAACGTTGGAGCGAAACTGAGAAGCAATGAAAAAAGAAACGTCGTCCGGCACCTGCCCAATAATCTCTTTTTCCATCTTTTTCTTGAGAATCGCCACACGTGTTTCAAAATCAGGCGGCTGAATATCGGTGACCAAGCCCCAGCCGAAGCGGGAGACGAGGCGTTCTTCAAGCCCGGGGATTTCTCGGGGGGGCCTGTCGCTCGAAACGACGATTTGTTTGTGAGCGTCATAAAGAGTATTGAAGGTATGGAAAAACTCTTCCTGGGTAGCCTCTTTATCTGCGAGAAAATGAATATCATCGATAAGGATGAGATCCAGGCTTCGGTACCGCGCTCTAAATTGGCTCGTTGTGCGAGTTTGGATAGCCGAGATCAACTGATTTGTGAATTTTTCACTAGAAATATATAAAATCTTAAATCCGGGGTGGCGGCGCTTGGTTTCATGCGCAATCGACTGCATCAGATGGGTTTTGCCCAACCCGGTGGGACCATGAATGAATAATGGATTGTAATTCTTTGCTGGCGCTTCACTTATGGCGACAGAAGCCGCATGTGCGAAGCGATTTCCGGGCCCCACGACAAAGTCGTCAAACGTGTATCGGCCATGGAGGGCGGATTCGGACGTCAGATCGACCGACGGGTTCCTTGAAGGCGAGGAGGATTTTTGTCGGGCCGGCTGTGCCGGTGAGGGTGCGGGGGGAGCCGACTTTGGTCCATCGCTTTCCTTGACCACGAAGATGACCTCGACGTCCGCGCCCGCCACTTCGCGCAAGGTGCTTTGAATGAGACCCAAGTAGTGATCCCGCAGCCATTTACCAAAGAATGCATCAGGAACACCAAGGCACAAGCGACCCTCTCCCCATGAAATGGGCTGCAAAGGCTCAACCCACGTTTTGAACGACTGCTCGCTGAGTTCTTTTGAAAGACGATCGAGAACGCTAGCCCAGAAAGAGGCCGCGGAATCGGATCGAGGCAATGACTTATCCACAGGCAGAAACCTTGAGAAATCGAGAGAAATGCATGATTAGCATGAGTAAATTCACAGGCAAAAGGCAAGTCGGCGGCATTTATCCACAGGATATCCCCACGGACTCCGATCTGCAATGGATGTTATTCTAAAGCTGAGTTCCCAAAAATCAAAGAGGATAATCCTCTCCGCCGCTCGGAAACGAACCAAGACAAATATCCGTTTGATTCCCTGAATAGAGATGGATTATAATGCGCCCGCCTTAAGCGGAAAAAATACCAGCCGCATTCTCTGAGCAAAAGAGATGCGGTTTTTTTGTCACCCCCAGCAGGGGAAGATTTTAGAAAAAGAAAGGTTTCGCAAGCGTGAAAAGAACTTATCAGCCATCCAAGCGTAAAAGAAGAGCCAAGCACGGTTTTCTTGCACGGACCTCGACAAAGGGCGGCAAGGAAGTCATCCAGCGTCGGCGCAAAAAAGGCCGCAAAAGACTGACCGTCTCCACGTACTCGAAGTAAAGGCGTGCTGCCTGCCGGACATGCACCCGGCGGCGGAAAGAAAAAGTGCCCGGTAAAGCCCCACGAGAAACCAGCAAAAAATTTACGCTCTCTCAGAGGGTCCGCAAAGCGGCGGAGTTTGACAGGGTTTTTGAGTCAGGGCAGGTCACGCGCGGCCGCTGGTTCAATATGCGTGTTCTTCGGGACCCAGCAGCATTTCCTTCCCGACTGGGTTTGGTGATCAGCAGCAAGGCCGCTCCGAAAGCCGTAAGCCGCAACCGCTGGAAAAGAATTTTAAGAGAGACTTTTCGGTGCGGAGCGTTTCGAATTGCCGGCGGAGCCATGATCGTTGTTCAAGCTCGGCAAATGGGAAAATTGCCCGGAAGAAATGAAGCTGAAGACGAGTTTTGGGATCATCTGAAAAAGCATAATTTGCTGAACCAATAGGCGGAAAGCTGCCCCATGAAGCAAGCGCTGGTTTTTTTGCTGGACCGATATCAGAAATGGATTTCACCGATGCTGGGCCACCGATGCCGTTTTTTTCCGAGCTGTTCGGAGTACGGCAAAGAAGCGATAGAAAGAAAGGGCCCCCTGGCGGGGCTCTTCATGACCACCATTCGTCTTTTGAAATGTCATCCTTTTCATCCCGGAGGGTACGACCCTGTTAAACCGTGAGCCGCAGTTCGAAAAAAATTATATCGTTGCCCTTGTTCTTTCGCTGGCCATCATGCTCGGCTATCCGATCCTCCTGAATTATTTTTATCCGGCTTCGAAAACCGAACAGGCTGTGCATGAAACCGCCGACGGGCAGCCGCCCGAGGCCGGGAAGGGCGTGTTTTTTAGCGCCGCGGACGCCGCGGCGGCGCCGGAGACCGAGCCCGAGAAGAGCCGTTTTGAAAACGAGGTTTATGAAGCCGAGTTTTCAACGCTTGGCGGTACTCTGTCGCGCCTGCTTTACAAAGGCGACCCCGGACGACAGGAGGTCACGCGAAATGTTCTTTTTGCGGGAGCTCCCCTGGCGCCGGGAATTTTTTCGATCCGAATCACGGGAGATGCGCTGGACTTATCCCGGGTCAATTTCAAACCGCTTGCGGAGCAGAACGCGCGCGAAGGCGCTGCCTTCTTTTTCGAAAGCCCCGGGCAATACCGCCTGACCAAAAAATTTATTTTCAGCCGCAGCGAGACGTTGATCGGACTTTCCCTTATTCTTGAAAATCTTTCCGGGCAGACACGCGATTTTCCGCTGGAGATCGAAACCGGCCTACACGCGGATACGCTTGTGCATCAGCCCAGCCCGCACGAATTCAGCGCTGTGGCTTGGAACGGTAAAGTTTTGGCCGCTGAACACAAACACGTTCTCAAGAAAGGATTCCAGGCGAGCGGAGACATCAGCTGGGCGGGCGTGATCAAAAAATATTTTGCGATGCTCGTGAAGCCTGATTGGAAAATTGCGGGCGCAGATGCCCGTGCCGAGGCTTCCGTTTTGTGGAGCAGGGTTCTTATGGAGCCGCTGCGGGTTGAGCCGGGACAGTCTGTGCAAAAAGACATCTTTGTATACGCAGGGCCCCAGCATTACGAAACGCTCGCAGGATACCAGACACAGTTTGAGAACATCCTTTCCCGCGGTTTCTTCGGCCCGCTGAAGATCCTCTTTCTTAAGGCGCTTAAGGCCTCTCATCAGTTCACACACAACTTCGGCTGGGACATTATTCTGCTGACGGTTCTGCTGAAAATTCTTTTCGCTCCGCTCACGCACATGAGCTACAAATCCATGGAGAAAATGAAAGCGATTCAGCCGCGGATGAAGGCGCTGCAGGAAAGGTTTAAAAATGATCCCGCGAGAATGAACAAAGAAATGATGGAGCTCTATAAACGCAACCGCGTGAATCCGATGGGCGGCTGTTTGCCCATGCTTATGCAGATCCCGATTTTCATCGCCTTTTATCAGGTGCTGAATGAGGCCATCGAGCTCAAGGGCGCGCCCTTCATCGGCTGGGTTGTCGATCTGTCGGAGCCGGACAGGCTTTTCCATCTGCCGTTTTCGCTGCCGATTTTGGGCAGCGCTTTTAATTTGCTGCCGCTTCTTATGCTCGCCTCGATGGTCGTGCAGCAGAAAATGACGCCCCCGAGCGGGTCAACGCCCGAACAGCAGAAAATCTTTGCTTTTATGCCGCTGATCTTCGGATTTGTGTTTTATCAAATGCCATCAGGCCTTGTGCTCTATTGGTTCGTGAACAACGTACTTTCAATCCTCCAACAAGGCCTGGTCCAGCGCATTAAAATCACTCTTCACCACGAAGACCGCGAAGCCGCCTAGGGCACCCCGCCCCCGCAGGCCGCGCGCCGAGCTATGAACACTCAGCAATTTGACGCCATCATCGTTGGAGCCGGACACGCCGGTGTCGAGGCATCGCTTGCCCTCGCGCGCGCGGGTTATCAGGTCCTTCTGATGACCATGGACAGGAACGCCGTGGCGAGGATGTCTTGTAATCCGGCCATAGGAGGAATTGCCAAAGGACAAATCGTCCGGGAGATCGACGCTCTTGGCGGAGAAATGGGCCTTGCTACGGACGCGACCGGAATCCAATTCCGAATGCTTAACCGCTCCAAAGGGCCCGCCGTTTGGTCCCCCCGCGCACAGGCCGACAAGAAGCGGTACTCGCTCTATATGTCGCGCATCGTCGAAGCTGAACCCAACATTTCGCTGGTAGAAGCGCATGCGGTAGAAATTCTTATTGAAGACGCAAGGGCAAAGGGCATCAGAACCCAGGAGGGTCAGGAGTATCTAGCCTCGGCGGTGATTCTGACAACAGGAACTTTTCTGCAGGGCCTGATTCATGTCGGCGAAAAAAATTTCTCCGGCGGCAGAATCGGTGAAAAACCCGCAGTCGGGCTGAGCGATTCGCTCCGCAGAGCCGGTATCGATCTGGTCCGCTTCAAAACGGGGACGCCTCCCCGCCTTGACGCCTCGACGATCCGCTGGGAAGGGCTCGAAGAGCAAAAGGGCGACGAGAACCCAGCGCCTTTTTCTTACAGGACTCAAAAACTTCAGATCCAGCAGATGTCCTGTTTTTTAACCTTCACGCATCAGGACATTCACGACTTCATTCGCAGCAACCTGCACCGCTCCCCGCTTTACGGCGGAAGCATCACCGGAACGGGAACCCGCTATTGCCCATCGATTGAGGACAAGATCGTTAAATTTGCGGACAAGACCCGCCATCAGATTTATCTCGAGCCCGAGGGACGCGACACGAATGAGATCTATGTCAACGGGCTTTCAACCAGTTTGCCCGAAGATGTCCAGCGCGCCGTGGTTGGAAAAATTCCCGGTCTGGAAAATGCAAAGTTCATCCGCCTGGGATATGCGATAGAGTACGATTGCGCACCGCCCACCCAGCTCTATCACTCTCTCGAAACCAAGCGCATTCAAAATCTTTTTCTTGCCGGCCAAATCAATTGCACGTCCGGTTATGAGGAGGCCGCGGCCCAGGGGCTAATGGCCGGTTTAAACGTGATACGCAAGCTTAGGCAGCAGGCCCCCTTTGTTCTGGATCGCTCAGAAGCTTACATCGGGGTTCTCATTGACGATCTTGTGACGCGCGGCACGAACGAGCCCTACCGCATGTTTACGTCGAGGGCCGAGTTTCGTTTGCTGCTCCGGCAAGATAACGCCGACGAACGTCTGATGAAGTATGGCCGCGAATTCGGCCTTATCGGTCAGGAAACCTTTGCGTGCATGCTCGAACGGCAGGAAAGAGTCAGAAAAGACGTGAGCCAGCTGCAGCAAAAATTTTATGATGGCTCCCCCCTTGACCGCTACCTTAGGCGTCCCGAAATAGATTATAAACTATTGTTAAATAATAACTTACACTCATCAGATTTGACCGAGGAAGAACAGGTTCGAGCTCAGATCGCTGTGAAATACGAGGGTTACATTCAGCGCCAATATCTCGAAGTTGCCCGTTATAAAAAGATGGAAAAAAAGCAAATTCCCTCCTGGCTTGATTACAGTCAGATCAAGAGTCTGAGCCGAGAGGCAAAAGAAAAGCTCTCGAAGATTTTACCGGCGACCCTTGCGCAGGCATCGAGGATACCAGGCATATCCCCCTGTGATATGGCGCTGCTCTCCGTTTACCTCGAGAAAAACGCCCGGGCAAACCCGGCGTAAAACAAGACCCAACGGCGCGCCCCCGCATGCCGCCGTTCGCAGTCCGCCAACGAAACTCCCGCCAAGGTAAACTCCATTTATAGAAACCAATGCATCAATCACAGGCTCCGGATGGCGGGCGCCTCAAGATGAGGCCGCGGATGCACTCTCGATTATTGCGCCCCCGCATAAGACCATCGAGCTGTGCGAGAAAAAGACGGCTCGTGTGTGTGTTAAACGAGAAAGACGATGAAGTAGAGCCCCACACACTCGAGCGGCCATGCGGATGCAGCGAAAGAATTTCCGAAGTTCCGGACCGGCCCTTAAGGAGTTCTGCAGGAGAAAGGCGCTGCCCAGAGCGATCACTCCGGGGTCCCGGAGACAAAGGCTTGCTGCGCCGATGCTGATCGACGAGCGCCTGCGATATAAAAATTGTTGAGGTTTCACGTGAAACCATTAACTCAAACTGGAGGGCGGAAGAAAAGCATGCGCTGAAGGGTGGGTCGAGCCCATCCAGCGCAGAGAGACAAAGGTATTGGCTTTGAGGTGTTTCACGTGAAACGTCCCATGGAAGAGGCGCCCTCGTCAGCAAACTTCCAAAGCGGCGCTCGGCGATCGAGGCGCTGGGCAACGGGCGGAAAAAACCTCGATTGCACCGGGGTAAATCCGCCAAAAGCGAGAAATAAAGAATTAAAAAAGAAAAAAACTAGGCTTTTGACTTGAGCTTTGTTGACGAGATCGTTAACATAGCGCCCAATGTTTCACGTGAAACATCGCGGAGGCTTCATGAGAAAAGTATTTTCCTTTTGTAATCAGAAAGGCGGCGTTGGAAAGACTACCTCGGCCGTTAATCTTGCGACGCTTGTTGCAAAAGCTGGATATAAAACGCTTTTGATTGATATGGATTCCCAAGGGAATGCCACGAGCGGTATGGGAGTCGAGAAGGCGAGCCTTTCATCCACAAGTTATCAGCTTCTTGTGGATAACCTCGGCGTTCAAGAAATTATTGTTAAAACCCCCGTAAAAAAGCTGGATCTTATACCCGCAAACACCGATCTTTCAGGAGCTGATCTCGAGCTTGTTAGCGCCGAGAGGCGAGAGTTTGTCTTGGCGAAGAGGCTTGAAGAAATCGAGCGAGAGTATGATTTCATTTTTATCGATTGTCCGCCATCGCTCGGCCTTGTTACCATCAATTGTTTGACCGCCAGCGACGCGCTGCTTATTCCGCTTCAATGCGAGTACTATGCGCTCGAAGGCTTGGGGCAGTTGCTGCACACCTATCAACTCGTGAAGGATAATCTGAATCCGGATCTTGATGTGGGGGGCGTTTTGTTGACGATGGCCGATTTCAGGACAAACCTGACGCAACAAGTCATAGAGGAAGTGCGCAACTACTTTAAGGAAAAGGTTTTTGATTCGATCATACCCAGATCGGTCAAGCTGTCCGAGGCGCCTAGCTTCGGTAAACCGGCCGTTCTTTACGACCCGCAAAATAGGGCTTCTAAAAGCTACGTCTTAATGGGGAAAGAATTTCTCAAGCGTTACGGACCAAAAGCTCAGGCTGCCGAGTCGGTTGTCCAAGCGCCCGCGGCTGAGCCGGAAAAGGTCGAAGCGGCTGCGCCGACCACTCAGGACAAGACCGTTCATCAGGAGGAAAAAAGAGTATGAAAAAAGCTCTAGGCAAAGGTCTAAACTCATTGATACCAGATAGTTATGTTAAAGCTTCGCAGGCTCGAGCGGAAGCTGCTTCCGGAGAGAAGAGATCTGAAGGGGCGGGCGGTGCTTTCGAGATGGTTCCGATCACGAAGATTCGGCCGAACCGCGATCAACCGCGAAAGGTGTTTGACCCCGAGGCGATTGAGGATCTCGCCGCATCGATTAAGGAGAAGGGGGTGCTGCAGCCGGTTGTGGTGAAGAAAATGGGGCCCGAACAGTACGAACTCATCTGCGGAGAGCGCCGTCTTCGCGCGGCAACGCTTTGCGGCCTCGAGAAAATTCCGGCGGTCGTTAAGGATTTGGCCCCTGCGGATTTCTTGGAATGGGCCCTGATCGAAAACATTCAGCGTCAAGACCTCAATCCTATCGAGGAAGCCGAGGCCTACAGCAAGCTGGCCGAGGATCAAATGATCTCTCAAGAAGAGATCGCCAAGCGAGTCGGCAAAAAGAGGGTCACGGTTACCAATTCGATCCGTCTTTTGAGGCTGCCGCAGGACATCCGCCATTGGATTGCCGAGGGCATGCTTACAGCGGGACATGCCAGGGCACTTCTCACACTTCTGACCCCGGAGCATCAGCGCCAGATCGCTAAGCGGATTGTGGAAGATCATCTTTCTGTGCGTCAGGTTGAGGCGCTGGTCGGGAGGAGCACGGCCCACAAGCGATCTGCCAAGAGGGCGCGCAGCCTTACGCCCGAAATCGCCGATCTTGAGCACCGGGTCGCCCGCCAGCTCGGCGCCATGGTGAAGCTGCACGCCAATAAGAACATGAAGCAGGGGCGTATCGAGATCCATTACTTTTCACTGGATGAGCTGGACGCCATTTTGGAGCGCTTGGGCGTTCCCAAGTCTTGATCCATGGACCTGCAAACCCGTGCGGGCTGATTGACAGGGACGAGCCGTGTGCTATAATCGACGCTCTTTTTTAAAATACATAGCAAAGGTTCTCATGAGCCCCTTTTTAAAATCACTCACTGCGATTTGTCTTCTTTTCTCGATAGCGGGCTGCGGACCGATTGCTCCCCAAGGCGGCGCGAAAGAAATCAAGGTCGCTTTTTGGGGAAGTCCTGAAGAGATCGAGATCATCACCCAGTCCATCAAAGACTGGCAGGCTCAGAATCCCGAAATTAAGATTGTTTTCGAACACACACCCTACACAGGTTACGACAGCAAAATACTGACCCGCATCGCAGGCGGTGCCGCCCCCGATATTATTGCCACCGAGGTGGATTACTTCGTTACCTTTGCAACGAAGGGAGTTCTCGAAAACCTTACACCGTATGCCCAGAAAGATCCTGAATTTTCTGAGGAGTCTCTTTTCCCCACAATTCGCGACCGCTTCACAGTCAACGGAGATCTCTACGCTATTCCCCGCGACGTTGCGCCCTTCGCCTGTGTTTTTTACAACAAGAAACTTTTCGATGAGGCGGGACTAGCTTACCCGACGGACGATTGGACCTGGGATGATCTGTTGAGGATGGCAAGAGCGCTTACGAAGCAGGACGAAAACGGCAGAACGATCCAGTATGGATTTTACGGATGGGCCTGGCAAAACTTCATATACGGCAACGGCGGAGCGCTCGTCGATAATGTGAAGAATCCCACGTTAACGCTCGTGAACGATCCCAAAACAGTCCAGGGGCTTCAGTTTTATTCCGACCTCATCAACCTCTATAAAGTGATGCCGACCCCCGTGGCGCTTGCGAACCTCGGAATGGGCATTGACCTGATGTTTGCCAGCGGCAGGCTCGGTATGTTTCTGTCGGGCATATGGGAAACGCCCGGTCTCCGGCGCTACAACTTCGATTGGGATGTTGTGATGTTCCCCAAAAATGCACAAGGCGTTCGGGCGTTCGGGTCGGGCGGGTCGGGATACGCAATTCTGAAATCTTCAAAGAATAAAACCGAGGCTTGGGAAGTGATCAAGGCACTCACGGGAGCTGCCGGTCAACGCGAACTCGCAAGGCGGGGCCTCGCGCAGCCCTCTCTCATCGAGGTTGCTCAATCCGACGCATGGGCTGGAAATATGGAGCCGCCCGCGAATAAAAAAATGCTGAACGAGGCGGTGAATCATATCGTGTTTTCACCCTTCGACGCGCGATGGCGTGAGATCGAGCAGAAATTTCTTCTGCCCAAGCTCGACCTTGTTTTCAATGGAAAGAAGACCGCCGCAGAAGTCTTGCAGGAGGTCGCACCCAAGATGAATGAAATTTTACAATCTCCGCAAAAGTGAGAACCTAAACCCGAGGATATCCATGACGACAACCTTAACCAAGAAAGCCAAAAAACCAGCTCCCAAATCCGCGAAGACGAAGGCTCCCGCTGCTAAAGAAGTCCGGATGTATGAAAATAAATACGGCTACTTCACCGAGTGCGGCAGCGAGTATGTGATTCGGGACCCCCGCACGCCGCGTCCTTGGATCAATGTTTGCGCGAATGAAAATTACGGTTTTGTCGTCACGCAAACCGGCGGAGGTTTTTCTTGGTTCGGCAATTCACAGCTTTCACGCCTGACGACCTGGTATCAGGATTTGATCCGCGACCCGTACGGAAAGTACGTTTATGTCCGCGACAACCAATCCAAGAAGCATTGGTCGACAACTTGGAAGCCGACAAATTTCAAATATGACTTCTATGAGGCCCGTTATGGATTGGGCTACACGAAGTTCACGGCAAAATACCAAGAAATCAAGACCGAGCAAGTGATGTTTGTGCCCCGCGAGGACAGCTGTGAAATTTGGCAGGTCACGCTGACGAATGAAAGTAAAAAAGCGCGGCAGCTGTCGGTTTTTCCGTTCTTCGACTGGTGTCTCGGTAACGGAACAGAAACCCACCGTGAATTTCAGAAAACCTTCATCGAGGTTCAGATCAACCGCAAACTTGGCGCAATCATAGGAAGGAAGCGACCGCCTCTTGTTCCGCCGCATATTTCAACGGGTTTGAAAGACACGCCTCTGACGGGTGTTCTTGCGCTGACGAATCAGAAGCCGGTGGGTTACGACGGCGACAAGGAAACGTTCATCGGGATGTATGGGACGTATGAGTCGCCGAAGGCCGTTCTGGAGGGAAAAGTTCAGAACCGCCGCGAGTTGGAAAAGTGGGGAGATCCGATTGCCTCCATGCAGGCCAACGTGAATCTCAAAGCCGGCGAAAGCAAGACTCTGATTTTTCTTCTGGCCAGACTCGAGGACCCCTCTAAAGCCGCGTCGCTGATCAAGAAGTACAGCTCGAAGGCAACGGTTCAGAAAGAGTTCGAACGCATTACGGGGTATTGGAAAAATCTTACCGATCAGTCCTGGATAGAGACGCCTGATCATGCTATGAATTTTGTCACGAACAAGTGGTACCGCTACCAGGCGCTGTGCGCAAGAATGTGGGCCAAGACAGCTTTCTATCAGTGTTCGGGCGGCATCGGTTATCGCGATCAGCTTCAAGACTCAAACTGTTTGCTGGAAAGCGATCCGTCGATTACGCGCAAACAGATTCTTGTGCACGCTGAACAAATGTTCCCGGACGGAACCGTGTATCATTGGTGGCACCCCGGGGCTGGGATCGGCGCACATACTGAAATGGTCGACGATCTTCTTTGGCTGGCGCTCCTTGCCCTCAATTATGTCGACGAAACCGGTGACGAAAGTATTCTTGATGAGGTTGCGCCGTATGTCACCAAAGCCGGGCAGCCCAAGGAAGAGGGTACGGTTTACGATCACATTGTCCGTTCCTATGAAAAAGTTCTTTCGCGCTGGTCTCCGCGCGGCTTGCCGCTTATGGGCGAGGGGGACTGGAACGACGGGATGAGTCATGTGGGACCTAAGTGGAAGGGTGAGTCAATCTGGCTGGGTCACTTTTTTCACGGGCTCTTGAATCGGCTCGCACCGATTTGCGAAAAGCGGGGCGACAAAGCGCTTGCCGCCAAGTACCTTGACCGTGCTCGCAAGCTCAAAGACGCGATCAATCAACATGCTTGGGACGGGGAGTGGTACATTCGCGCGACCCGCGACAATGGAATTCCTCTCGGAAGCAAGAGCCAGACCCGCGGCAAAATCTTCCTGAATGCTCAGACTTGGGCGGTTATTTGCGGAACGGCAACGCCCGAGCGGGCCCGCACGGCAATGAACTCAGCCTACAAATGGCTTTATCGCGAGTACGGACCGCTCCTTTTTACGCCAGGCTATGACAAGCTGGATGAGACGATCGGCTACCTGTCGCGCTATGCACCTTCTGTTCGCGAAAACGGGGGTGTTTACACGCACGCTGCATGCTGGGGCGTTCAAGCCGCTGTCATGATGGGAGACGCTGAGCAGGCGTATTCCGCGTATAAGAATATGTGCCCGGTCTACCGCGGGCTTGATCCGGACAACTATTACGCAGAGCCTTATGTGACCCCGGGCAATGTGGATGGTCCGGACTCACCGAATTTCGGACGCGGCGGATGGTCCTGGTATTCAGGTTCGGGATCTTGGATGCAAAAAGTCGCGTACAATTGGATCTGCGGCATTCGCGCTTCGCGGGAAGGGTTGATTGTCGACCCGGTCATTCCGAAGGCGTGGAAGTCCTTCCGAGCCAAGCGCACCTTCCGTAAGGCGGTCTACATGATCGAAGTGCTTAATCCGAAAGGCGTCAACAAGGGCGTCAAGGAAGTAACCCTGGACGGAAAGAAAATTTCCGGAAATGTGCTTCCTGCTCTTTCGGACGGAAAAACGCACCAGGTCGTTGTGACTCTCGGCTAAGAGACCTCGCTCGATCAGGCACCACGGCAGTTCATGAAGAACCGCCGTGGTGCTTTTTGTTTTATGGCCAGATTGCTGAATCCAGGGAGAGAAAGTCATGCTTGCAAATCCCCGGTCTAACAGAGAATCCCTCCAAGCTTTTTTCCCCCGGAGCGTTGTGCTCGCCGTTGTCTGTGCGGCGGCTCTGTTCTCGGAAAGTGCGTTCGCTGACCCAGCCCAAAGCCCCTATGCTGTTATTGGATCAGAAGAGCCCCTCGCGGCGTCTTCCCGATTCGTCGTCGTGGATGATTTCAATTCCGGTAAGTTTGTCCTTCGGCAAGGCGCAACCTGGCGCACGAAGCAGCCCGCTCTTGGCGCCCTTGACCTCTCGCTCGATTCACAAGACGCGCGCAGCGCGGCTCGGGGTTATTCGATGAAAGCGGTTTTCAACCTGGCGCCCCGGGAACAGGTTTACTTCGAAACGTTTCTCGACCGAATTGATGTCAGCCAAACTCAGGGATTCGTTTTCAAGGTCAAGGCCGAGAGCTCTTTGTCCGCGCCTTTCTTGGGAAGTCTGCGTGTTACATTCATCGATTGGCGCCACAAAAAGGTTTCTCATGCTGTGGTGATGACGCAAGCCGCTGCGGAGGGAAAGCAGTGGGATGAGATCCTGGTTCCGGCAGAGGTTTTTAATACCCTGGATCTTGATCAGTTGGTCGTTCTTCGATTCTCGCTTCTTTCTCACGAAGCGCCGGTCCGAGGAGTTTTAAGGATTGACGAAATGGCGTTTTTTGGGGGGATAAACCAGGCCTTTGAGAATAACCGCGACAACCTTGTGGGATTTCCGTCCCGGCAGAATGACGATGATAGAAAACAGATTCTTCGGGAGGAGCGTGATGACGGAAAGTTCCTTCGCGCGATCGCGGAGGACACCTGGAAATTCTTCATCAACGCGAAAGACAAGCATACCCACCTTATCGTGGATCATATCCGGACCGGCGAGAACCCGCTCATCGGGGACTATACATCCACGACCAATATCGCGATGGATTTTTTTGCCATTATTTCAGCCATGGAACTTGGATTCATATCGCGCGAGGAAGCAAAGGGGCGTGCGGGTCTGATTCTTGCCGCGCTCGAGAGGATGGCGAAATACGAAGGTTTTTTTTACAATTTTTACGACATTAAAAAGCTCTCGATTCAGCGCAGCTATATTTCTACCGTCGATGCCGGCTGGCTCGCAATTTCCCTTGTCGTGGTGCGGCAGGCATTCCCCGACCTTCGCGAAACCGCGACGCGGATGCTCGACGGGTTTAATTTTTCCAGGTTTCTCGACCCCGAGAACAACCAGCTCGTGGTCGGCATGGAGGTGCCCGCTCGAAATTTCGGCATGTATCATTATGGGCTTCTGGCGACAGAGGCCCGCGCCATGAGTTTTTACGGCATCGGCAAAGGAGATTTGCCTAGAGAACATTGGTGGTATCTTTACCGCACGCCGCCCGAATCCTGGAAGTGGCAGAAACAGAAGCCTAAAGGCGCGTTCGTGTCTAAAGAAGGTGTGGAATACTTTGCCGGCTACTACAAGAAAAAAGGCAAGAAGTTCGTCCCCCCATGGGGAGGGTCTCTTTTCGAGGTGCTCATGCCCACGCTGGTGCTCCGAGAAAGGGAGATGGCTCCCCGGGGGCTGGGTTTAAACAATAGAACGCTGACGGCTCTGCACCGGGATTACGCGCTGCTTGAAAAAAAATATCCTGTTTGGGGAATATCGCCGTGCGCAGACACCAGCGGCAGGACTTGGCAGTATTTGGAGCTGGGAGTTCCTGATCTTGGAGCTAAAGGCTACCCTGACCGCGGTGTTTTGACACCCCATGTTAGCTTTCTGGCCCTTGACACGCTTCCGCAAGACGCTATTCTCAACATACGAAAGTGGCTTGATTTCCCGATCTATGGAGAGTACGGATTTTATGACGCTCTCAATGTGAAAACCGGAATCGTCAACCCCCAGTACCTGTCTCTCGATCAGGGGATGATTTTAGCGGCGATCTGTAATTATCTTCGCGACGGCGCCCTCCAAAAATATTTTCATTCGGATCCGATAGCCAAAAAAGCCGAGACACTGCTGACCGAAGAGACCTTTTTTAAAAATTAAGTAGGGCTTTCAAAATTATTTTTTTGATATAGAATAGACTAAGTTTTAATCTGCAGGCACAGGACCTGCGCTCTTCTCAGAAGAGCTTTCAAGAAAGGACCCGAATGTGATCAAACAGATTCTCTTGAAAGACAGAATTCTCACGGACAAAGAGCGAAAGAACCTCTCGATTCTCGAAGTCATCCGTAAAAACGGCCCCATTTCCCGCACCGATATTTCCAAAATCACAGAACTCAACATCGTGACAGTTTCCAATTACGTGAACCATTACATAAAAAAGGGTCTCGTGGTTGAGGGAGAGCTCGACGAATCCACCGGGGGCCGTAAGCCCATTTTGGTTGAGCTTAACCCTAAGGCTGGTTACATCGTCGGTGTTGGGCTGAACATGATGAGCACGGTGGGAGTGCTCGTGGATCTTGAGATCAATGTGATTGCTGAGGTTAAGAGGGAAAGGAATCCCCAAAACTCTGAGCGCGTGATCGAAAATATGGTCGACATGGCCCAAGAAATCATCGACAAGGCAGAGATCGAAAAAAGTAAGATTGTCGGCGTCGGAGTCGGCGTGCCCGGCATCATTGATGAGCGGGGAAGAACAATTCGCTGGCCCCAGAGCTTGGGCGAGAAGGATGTCAATGTTTGCCTTTCGATTAAAGACACCTTTGAAAAGCGTCTCGGAATACCGACCTTCGTGGAAAACGACGCAAATGCTGCCGTGCTTGGCGAAAAGTGGCTAGGTTTGGATCGGGATGTGAGACATATGCTGTATATGTTTTCGGGCGTCGGGTGCGGCATCCTGATCAACGGCGAAATTTACCGCGGCGCTACGGGAGCGGCCGGCGAACTGGGTATTTCGAGCCCCAAAGCCACGAGAGACTATGTCCAGCAAATAGCAGCCCAGCTTGGGCGGTGGGAAATGGACTTGGGGATGGTTGCCAGGGTTCGGCATCATATCGAGAAGGGCGAGAGCAGCCTTCTGAAAGACTTTGTGGGAGGTGACCTCTCCAGACTCTCCTTCAAAGAAATTGTCAAAGGCATCAAAGAGCGTGACGGTCTCGCGCTAAGAGTTGTGGACGAAGTGGGACAGGATCTGGGAAAGAAAGTCGCTTTTCTCGTGAACCTTCTCAACCCGGAAGTTGTGGTGATCGGGGGAGGTATCGAAGATTGCGGCGCGCCCCTCCTGGACGCTGTGAAGAACTCCATCAAAGAATGGTCGGTCGAAGAAGCTGCCAGCCAAGTCAAAATCATCCCCTCGGCCTTTGGTGAAAATGCAGTTGCTCTCGGGGTGGTCGGCATTGTCGCCCGAGAAGTTTTTGCCCAAGCCTAACGGGCTCACCGGGCTTAGCCGGCCTTAGCCGCCATGATTGCCCACCTTGAAGAGCTGCGGCGCAGGATTCTGACCTGTCTCACTGTTTTCCTGCTCGCTTGGATAGGTTGCTACTTCTTTTCCAGACCGCTTATTGAAGCGCTCATCCTCCCTCTTCGGCGTTATGAGGATGCCCAGCTTGTTTTCCAAACCCCCTACGAAGCTTTTATGGTCCACTTGAATGTCTCGGCCATGGCGGGATTCATGGTGTCTTCGCCGGTGTTTTTTGCACAGGTTTGGGGGTTTTTAATGCCCGCGCTTTATCCGTCCGAACGCAAAATAATTCTTCCACTCGTCATTTTTTCGGTTCTTTTATTTGCGGCGGGTTTTCTTTTTGCTTACCTTGCAGTCGTTCCCGTCGGGCTGCATTTTTTTCTTGGATTTCAGACCGATAGCCTGAAGCCTCTTTTGGCGATCGGGCCCTATTTTTCATTTCTTGTTTGGATGACCCTCCTGTGCGGATTCATGTTTGATTTTCCGCTTATGCTGCTCGGGCTAATCCGCCTGGGAGTCTTGCCGTACAAGGCTTTGAAGGCGATTCGTAAACATGTAGTCGTCGGAATTTTTATCCTCGCCGCCGTCATCACGCCCCCGGATCCAGTGAGTCAAATTATGGTTGCCGGGCCCTTGTGGTTTCTTTTTGAGGCGTGTATGCTTCTTGGAAAATGGGTACAGCCGAAATCGGTTTGAGCCCGCGCTTTCTTCGGCTTTTTCTCGGAGAATTTCGGGCCCAAAAAATAATTAAAAAAATTGTTTGACACCTTGGGGTGCTGTGACTAGAATTGCGAACCCTTGAGTTACAGGGTGCGTAACAAAATCCAATGCGGTTGAGTAATTCCCGCCTGGTTTGAAATTAAGTCTTAATCTTTCATAATTTTGCATTTGCGGGGACCTTCCCCTAAAGGTAAGGTTTTCCCCATTGATCTTTCTCATTGATGTGCGGAGCTAACGTACAGTTCAATTAGGATCAAATACTTTCTTATGGAGAGTTTGATCCTGGCTCAGAACGAACGCTGGCGGCGTGGATTAGGCATGCAAGTCGAACGGAACTTCTAGCTTTTTCGGAAGTTTAGTGGCGAAAGGGTGAGTAACACGTGACTAACCTGCCCTTGGGCTCGGGATAACTTGCCGAAAGGCGAGCTAATACCGGATGCGTTGCAGTTTCTTAATTGGGACTGCAAGAAAGACGGGGACCTCTTCGGAGGCCTGTCACCCTTGGATGGGGTCGCGGCCTATCAGCTAGTTGGTGAGGTAACGGCTCACCAAGGCTAAGACGGGTAGCTGGTCTGAGAGGATGGTCAGCCACACTGGGACTGAGACACTGCCCAGACACCTACGGGTGGCTGCAGTCGAGAATCTTTCGCAATGGGGGCAACCCTGACGAAGCGACGCCGCGTGTAGGATGAAGGCCTTCGGGTTGTAAACTACTGTCAGCTGGGAAGAAAGGCTTCCGGTTAATAACCAGAAGCCTTGACGGTACCAGCAGAGGAAGCCACGGCTAACTCTGTGCCAGCAGCCGCGGTAATACAGAGGTGGCGAGCGTTGTTCGGATTTATTGGGCGTAAAGCGTCCGTAGGCTGCCCGGAAAGTTGGATGTGAAATCCCACAGCTTAACTGTGGAACTGCATTCAAAACTCCCGGGCTAGAGGATGAGAGGGGTAGAGGGAATTCCCGGTGTAAGGGTGAAATCTGCAGAGATCGGGAAGAACACCAGTCGCGAAGGCGCTCTACTGGCTCATATCTGACGCTGAGGGACGAAAGCTAGGGGAGCAAACGGGATTAGATACCCCGGTAGTCCTAGCTGTAAACGATGATCACTAGGTGTTGGGGGGGTAAACCCTTCGGTGCCGTCGCTAACGCATTAAGTGATCCGCCTGGGGAGTACGGTCGCAAGACTGAAACTCAAAGGAATTGACGGGGACCCGCACAAACGGTGGAGCATGTGGTTTAATACGACGATACGCGTGGAACCTTACCCAGGCTTGACATGCACTAGCAATCCCTATGAAAGTAGGGACCTCCTTTCGGGGACTGGTGCACAGGTGTTGCATGGCTGTCGTCAGCTCGTGTCGTGAGATGTTGGGTTAAGTCCCGCAACGAGCGCAACCCCTGTCCTATGTTGCTAATTCAGTCGTAAGATTGAATGCACTCTTAGGAGACTGCCGCTGATAAAGCGGAGGAAGGTGGGGATGACGTCAAGTCAGTACGGCCCTTACGCCTGGGGCTACACACGTGCTACAATGGTCGGTACAATGGGCAGCGATACCGCAAGGTGGAGCTAATCCCCAAAAGCCGATCCCAGTCCGGATTGAAGGCTGCAACTCGCCTCCATGAAGCTGGAATCGTTAGTAACCCCGTATCAGCCACGACGGGGTGAATACGTTCCCGGGTCTTGTACACACCGCCCGTCAAGTCACCCGAGTGGGTTGTACCCGAAGTAGGTTGCCTAACCGCAAGGAGGGCATCTGCGAAGGTATGATTCGTGAGGGGGACTAAGTCGTAACAAGGTAACCTTACCGGAAGGTGAGGTTGGATCACCTCCTTTCTATAGAGCCAAGTTTTCGGGCGCAAGCTCGAAGACAAAGCACAATGCATGATCCGAACTGCCGTTACCCGCACATCAATGACCTTTTTTAAGTCTAGGACCAAGACAGCACAGAAGTGCGGTCAAGGATCGAACCAGACTGTCCGCTGAACCTACAAAATTTGGGCCCATAGCTCAGATGGTTAGAGCACAGTGCTGATAACGCTGGGGTCAGTGGTTCGAATCCACTTGGGCCCACCAGTAGGCCCAGGACACTCTGTCGAGTTGCAGTTAACCCGGTTGCGGGCCTGTAGCTCAGCTGGGAGAGCACCTGCTTTGCAAGCAGGGGGTCAGCGGTTCGATCCCGCTCAGGTCCAACACTAAAAATATGGATGTTCTTAAAAGCGAAGTTTGCTTTTATCCGTTCTTTGACAACGTAATAAGTTTCGACAGATTCATCGATCTGTAAGAGTTTCATCGAGAATTATTGTCAAGCTACTAAGAGCCGTTGGTGGATAATTTGGCGCTTAAAGGCGATGAAGGACGTGGCAAGCTGCGATAAGCTTCGGGGAGTTGCAAGCGAACTTTGATCCGAAGATTTCCGAATGGGGCAACCCTACATCAATCATGATGTAAACCTATCCTGAATGCATAGGGGTAGGTGGCGAGACGGGGAGAATTGAAACATCTTAGTACCCCCAGGAAAAGAAAGAAATTCGATTTCGTCAGTAGCGGCGAGCGAAAGCGAAATAGCCTAAACCTGATAGATGCCAAGCTTCGAGGCGTTGTCTATCAGGTGTTGTGGGGCTCAGCGGTCGGAGGCTCGAATCTCCGGCGGAAAGAAATCTTGTCTAACTTTAGCAGAGCAGTCTGGAAAGACTGGCCCAAGAAGGTGACAGCCCTGTATGTTAAAAAGTTAGATACTTTCCGGTTGAGTACCCCAAGTACTACGATCTAAGAGGAACTTCGTAGGAATCCGGGAGAACCATCTCCTAAGGCTAAATACTATTAAGCGACCGATAGTGAACAAGTACCGTGAGGGAAAATTGAAAAGAACCCCGGTTAGGGGAGTGAAATAGAACTTGAAACCAACTGGCTTACAGGCGGTGGAAGGGCTATGGCTTCTTCGGAAGCAATGCCTAACTGCGTGCCTTTTGCATAATGATCCGGCGAGTTACTAAATGCGGCAAGGTTAACCACTTGAGGGTGGGTAGCCGAAGCGAAAGCGAGTCTGAACAGGGCGTTTAGTCTCATTTAGTAGACCCGAAGCTGAGTGAGCTTACCATGGCCAGGATGAAGCGTGGGTAAAACCACGTGGAGGTCCGAACTGATGTGAGTTGAAAATCGCTCGGATGAGCTGTGGTAAGGGGTGAAAGGCCAATCAAACTCAGTAATAGCTGGTTCTCCTCGAAACATGTTTAGGCATGGTCTAGTGCGGTAACTATCGGAGGTAGAGAACTCAATGGGCTAGGGGACTTACCCGTCTACCGAACCCAAGGAAACTCCGAATGCCGATAGTGTAATCACTGGAATCAGTCAGTGCGGGATAAGCTGCATTGGCGAGAGGGAAACACCCCAGATCGCCGACTAAGGTCCCTAAATCAATGCTAAGTGGTAAAGGATGTAGAAATACATAGACAACCAGGATGTTGGCTTAGAGGCAGCCACCATTTAAAGAGTGCGTAACAGCTCACTGGTCAAGTGTTTCTGCGCCGAAAATGATCGGGGCTCAAGCATTGTACCGAAGTCGCGGGCTCCAACTCCCCTGCGGGGCGAGTGGAGCGGTAGAGGAGCATTCTAAGGGCCATGAAGCGGAACCGATAAGGATCCGTGGAGCGCTTAGAAGAGATTATGCCGGAATGAGTAGCGATAAAACGGGTGGAAAACCCGTTCGCCGTAAGCCCAAGGGTTCCCGGGGAAGGTTAATCCGCCCGGGGTTAGTCGGTCCTAAGGCAAGGCCAGGTAGGCGTAGCTGATGGAAAGCAGGTTAAATATTCCTGCACCATTAACATTGCGTTACCAACCCAGAGGTGCCGAGGAGGCTAGATGATCGCGCGATTGGAAGTGCGCGTCCAAGCTTGTAGTTTTGCCGCAAGGCAAGATGAGGAGTGTTAGAGAGCTCAACCTACGGGAAGAGCGAATTCATCGACGCCACACTTGCAAGAAAAGTCTCTGTGGTGAGTGGTGTTAATGTCCGTACCCTAAACGGACACACGTGGGCGAGTAGAAAATACTAAGGCGCTCGAGCGAACTCTCGCTAAGGAACTAGGCAAAATGGCCCCGTAACTTCGGGATAAGGGGTGCCTGAGTAGGCTGAACGTCAAGGGAGGCCGAAAAGGTTGCAATGAAATGAGTCAAGCGACTGTTTAACAAAAACACAGCTCTCTGCTAAGTCGACAAGACGATGTATAGGGAGTGACACGTGCCCGGTGCTGGAAGGTCAAGCGGAGAGGTTAGCCGTAAGGCGAAGCTTCGAAGTTAAGCCCCAGTAAACGGCGGCCGTAACTATAACGGTCCTAAGGTAGCGAAATTCCTTGTCGGGTAAGTTCCGACCTGCACGAATCGTGTAACGACTTGACTGCTGTCTCAGCGAGCAGCTCGGTGAAATTGTAGTAGCGGTGAAGATGCCGCGATCCCGCAGTTAGACGGAAAGACCCCGTGCACCTTTACTGTAGGTTGGTATTGAATTTTGGTTTTGTGTGTGTAGCATAGCCGGGAGACTTTGAAGCTGTGGCGCTAGCCATAGCAGAGTCATCAGTGAAATACCGGTCTCATTGAACTAGAATTCTAATTCCGCTCCGTGAATCCGGACGGATGACAGTGCCAGCTTGGCAGTTTGACTGGGGCGGTCGCCTCCTAAACAGTAACGGAGGCGTGCAAAGGTCTGCTTAGTGCGGTTGGCAATCGCACGGTAAGCGCAAAAGCAAATTGCAGGCTTGATTGCGAGTCACACATGACGAGCAAGGTGGAAACACGGCTTTAGTGATCCGGTGGTTCAAAGTGGAATGGCCATCGCTCATCGGACAAAAGGTACGCCGGGGATAACAGGCTTATCGGGCCCAAGAGTTCATATCGACGGCCCGGTTTGGCACCTCGATGTCGGCTCATCGCATCCTGGGGCTGGAGAAGGTCCCAAGGGTCCGGCTGTTCGCCGGTTAAAGCGGTACGTGAGCTGGGTTCAGAACGTCGTGAGACAGTTCGGTCCCTATCTGCTGTGGGCGTAGGAAACTTGAGGAGAGCACTTTCTAGTACGAGAGGGCCGAAAGTGACAGACCGCTCGTTTACCAGTTGTTCCGCCAGGAGCAGCGCTGGGTAGCGATGTCTGGGATGGATAAGCGCTGAAAGCATCTAAGCGCCAAGCCGACTCCAAGATAAGGTTTCCCAACCGGTTTTCGGTTTAGAAGACCCCTCGAAGACCACGAGGTTGATAGGCAGGATGTGTAAGCACTGTAAGGTGTTCAGCTAACCTGTACTAATCGGTCGTTCGGCTTGACATTAATTTCTCGATGACTGTCGAAACTTATTACGTTGATTATTTGCCGTCCGCAAGGACGACAGCAGCTTCTCGGTGATCATAGGAGAAGGGTCACACCCGTTCCCATCTCGAATACGGCAGTTAAGCCTTCTACCGGCGATGGTACTAACGGAGCAGTCCGTTGGGAGAGTAGCTAGTCGCCGAGATTATTTAAGTCTGATTCGCAGAAGTGAATCAGCAAGTTACAGCAGGAGCCGGAGAGTTAATCTCCGGCTCCTTTTTTTTGCAGCAGCGTGACATTTTAAGAGTAGCGATAGAGCTCCCAATGGCCGCCGGATGAATCGTTTGAGCGTCCGTTGATGTTCCCCCGGGGATTCGATGTCTGGGGATGAGAGGATCCTGAAGTCTTGAACGAGGCGGGTAGTTTCGTGATAAAAAACAACGGACCCATTTCGCTGATGCTCATCGCTACTCGATAGGCGCCCTGTGCGCGAGGCTGTACCCGAGGAAGATTCGACGGGTCTTATCAGCTTTAGCAGGATCGGTTGAGAGAAGTTTCTCAAAGCGTTGTTGATTCTTACAGCCTTACTGATTAGGATACAAGCATGATTAAATTATTTGTGTACCTTCTGCTCTTTGCCGTGGTTCTTTACCTCTTATCAAAGTGGGGTAAACGCGAACAGGAACTTAAAACCGGAGTGCCCAGCGCTCCGCCGAAGACACGCAGTTTGCTGAAAGCCAAGCCGAATCCCCGCGAGGTCTGGATTCAGGTCTTCGAAACGGCGACGGTCGATGAGGCGCGACTGTTTCAGGCGCGGATTCAAGAGCAGGATATCGAATGCATCGTCTATGAACAGGGCAAGAAGGACATTCATGGTAATGCTTTGAAAGGTGTAGGCATCGCCGTTCCTAAAACGGCAGCCGGCGCCGCCCAAGGGATTATCAGCCGCTCGCCCGATTAGAGTTATAGAGGCCCTAACATCTATGCCGATTCAAAAACAGCTTTCTGTTTTCCTACCCAACCGACCGGGAGTTTTGGCCAGAACCTGTTCGGTTCTTTCGGATTCCGGCGTGAACATCATGGCGATGGCCGTCCACGATTCGGTCGATAACGCTGTCGTTCGATTCCTGGTTGATCACCCCACCAAGGCGCTGCTTCTCCTGGAGCAGGAAGAACTTTATGTACTAGAGCAAGAGGTGGTTGTCGTTGATCTCGATAACCATCCCGGTGCCCTAGCGCGGACTTGTCAGGCGCTTGCCGAGGCGGACATCAACATTGCCTATGCGTACTGCACGGCCATGCGCCAGCAGGAGCTCGGCTGTTTGGTTCTAAAAACAGACCAGCCCGAGCGGGCGCTCGAAATTCTCAGCCGGTAGAAAAGCGGATCTTCGGATAGAGCCGGCTAAGATCAAGATCCAACCCCAAGCTTCGAGCCATGATTTTTTCTGTCATTCCCGGCCCTGGGTTGGGCTTCTTTCGAAAGAGACTTTCCGGGACTTGAAAAAGCGGATGAAGATCAGGTCTTGTGGGGAAGGGTTTTTTAGTGCTGGGAACCGGAGCATGGAAGATTGGCCGCCGAGGCAGCCGCGAAATCCGATGAGGTTCTGCCGGCTTCCCTCGGGGACTGATTTTTTTCGCAACGAGTTCCGCAAGATGCAAGAGCAGGAGCGTCAATGAAGATTCTCTCTTGGAATGTGAACGGGATCCGCGCGGCTCAGCGCAAGGGTTTTTTGGAGTGGCTTAGCCGGGAATCACCGGACATTCTTTGTGTTCAGGAGACCAAGGCGCAGCTCGATCAGCTCGATCTTGAATTGGTCAACCCTGCCGGGTATTACACACTCTGGAATTCTGCTGAAAAAAAAGGCTATAGCGGAGTTGCGATTTTCTGCAAACAAAAACCCCTGAGCACGGCTCAAGGCTTCGGAATTCAGAAGTTCGACAGCGAAGGACGCGTGCTGATCGCAGAGTTCGAAGACTTTTATCTGCTGAATATCTATTTTCCCAACGGCCAGCGAAGCGCAGAGCGGCTCCAATATAAACTGGATTTTTATCAGGAAACGCTAGGCTATGTGGAGCGGCTGAAAAAAAAAGGTAAACAAGTGATCACTTCGGGCGACTACAACACAGCGCACAAGCCCATTGATCTTGCCCGGCCCAAGGAAAATGAGAAGACCTCGGGGTTCTTGCCTGTCGAACGGGCATGGCTCGACGAGTGGGTCGCGTCGGGACAAGTGGATATCTTCCGCGAGTTTAACCCAGAGCCGGGTCATTACACCTGGTGGGATCAGATTTCGAGCGCACGCGAACGCAATGTGGGCTGGCGCATCGATTACCACTTTGTCACAGAAGGTTTGTGCGGCAAGGTGAAGGCAGCCGGAATTCTGCCGGATGTTTTTGGATCTGATCATTGTCCCGTTGCGCTTGAGATCAAGGTCTGACCTATGAATCGTTATCAGGGATCATTTTTATTCAAGGCGCCCCTCGAAAAGGTTTGGGCTGTCTGGTCAGACGTCGAAAAAATGCCGGAATGGGTTCATGGCGTCGAGGCGGTTGAGCCCGGTGAGGGGGAGATGGGCGAGGGATACACCTGGAAGGAAATGTGTCAATTTGATCAGCTGCCTGTGCCCCTGGAGCATTCGGTGACGCAATTTGAAGCGCAGCGCCGTGCCGTGATTTATACGGTGCTCCCGATGGGGGGCACGATGGAAAAAACAGTTACTTTCGAGCCGGAGGCCGGGGGAACCCGAGTGCACATTCAGGCCGAATGGGATTTAGGAATGATCGGCGCTTTCTTGAAGGCTGAGAGATTCCGTGAAAAGGTGATTGAGGGTCTGGAAAAGACGGCCGAGCGCTGGATTCAGACCGCGGAAAAAAGCTAAGCCGATTTTTCCAGCAAGAAGTCGGATGAAATGTCCTCAAGAAGTGATTTCAGAAGATCGAGGAAGGCGTCTTCTCCCGCAAGAGCCTGGAGTTCGGGGTTAGAGAGAAAGAGCTGAAAGAGAAGCGAGACCGGATGTTTTTTTAGGGCGACCAGACGGGCATCCGGAGCCGTCTCGCCCTCGGGAAGAATCACAGCGAAAAACCCTTGATCGAGAGCCGCGCCGAGGCGCGAAAGTTTCGTGGAAGCAGAGGCATCCCGGACGGAAGCACCTTGAATTCTTTCGACTTTAAAACGCCCGCCCAAAAGAGATTCGGACACTGAAGCGAGGTCGTCCAATACTGCCACGACCGAGTTGTTCCGGTCGCCCCGGGTTCTTTCCCAGATTTTTTGTGCCGCGGGGTCCTGCAGAAGTTCATCGAGAACGCGTTGATGAACCAGAAGGTAAAATCGGACACCCTTGTTGTCGAGGGTGCGGGTCAGAAGAGTCTGCGCCCACGTGAGCTGCTGTTCGCGCGACCATGCTTTGAGTTCATTCCAGGAGACGCTGCCCGAGGAGGTTTCCGGACGGACCGCGGTCGGCGCAGCCTTGAAACTTTCTACCACCATCCCCACCGCAGCAAAAATATTCCGATCTGTGCGGAGCCCCAGCGATGCGTTCACGAAGGCCTTATCGAAGTCGGTCGTGAACCACCGGTTCGCGGATTCTGAGAGCGTTTGCGTGTCGGCGATGCTGTCGGACAAGCGCTTGTAATACAGATCCTGACTTGGGGGCGTATCGCCAAGTTCGGGAGTGATGACGATGTAGGAGATACCGGCTTCACGCAGATGCCGGCTGAGCCCCTCGGTATGGAAGCCCCCCGTGACGACGATTGCATCGCCGGACGAGAGTTCTGAGTCCTGCATTAAGGTTTCGAAGAAGGCCTTGTCGCGCCTTGTCACGAGGTCATAGAAATTCATCGCCAGATCAAGATCTCCGCTGAGGTCAGCTTCCGCGAGATCTTGACGAATTTCAGCCTCGGCCTCCTTGAACTTGTCCAGGACGGCGGGCGTGGCTTCAAAAGACAAGAGGCTCTGAGCTGTTTTGAAACGGTACCAGCGGGCATCCAGCATGCGCTCCGCATCCGCGGAGAAGAGTTTTTCTTTAAGCCGATCGACGGCAGTGTTCATCTCAGAAAAAAAATCACGGTAGAGAAGCGTGTCCTGCAGACGCAGAAGCTCGAGATACGCTGAAGACGCAGGGTAACGGGTCATCTGCTCCGCCGGGATGAGGCCGCTCTTAAGCAGTTCCTCAAACGTGAGTCTCTTTCGCTTGTAGGATTCCATGAGGCGTGCGCTTTCCGCCTCGAGCTTTTTTTTGTCTAAGGCACTCTCTTTCGCGAAAACTTCTTTGAACAGGAGCATTTGCGGAAGATCCTGAACACTGACGTCCTGAGCTTGGAGCTCACTGAGCAAAAAGGGGAAGAATTTCTCAGCCTTTTTGCCCTCCTCGAATTTGAGTAAAGCGTCATCGAGTTTTTTGAGCTTAGTATTGTAGAGAGAAGCTTTTTCCTGAGAAAGACGCTTTTCGACGGCCTCAAGTTTCTTTTGAGTTGCTGAGCGCTCGGACAAGTGCTTGAGATATTGAGAGCGATTTTCAAAGTACAGAGACTTGTCCTCGAGGCCGGTGATCTTCAAAGGTGTTTGAGTAAACAGGCCGGCGTAGGCTGTGCCCGTGATATGCGCCTCTTCAAGAAGGCCTCGGGCCAGCATTTGTTTTTCCCGGGAAGAAGGCAAGCCCCAGCTTTCCTTAAAGGATGTCTTGGACCAGCCCCCTTCGGCGCCGACCCGCTCGATGCCGTAAACCGCATTGAGGTGATCGATGAGAGCGGCGATGTTCTCCTGTGCGGGCAGGTGCGTATGCACGTCCTGAATCTGAATCACCCAACGAGTGCTCGTTCCCTGAAAACGGTCATCGATCCTGCCGAGGGATTTGGGAACACTGAGGTTTTGAATCGAGAGAGTCTCCGCGGGCTCCGGAGCCGAAGACAGCGGCGCGGGCGGGACAGCCGTCAGGGTCAGGAGAAGCAGCAGCGGAAGTTTGCGCATGCGGAAAGTATAACGGACGATCGAACAGATTTCCATGCCTAGTCCCGGAGGGGCAGCTTAACCGGGCCGGATCGTCGGGAGGTGAAGACTTGCTCTTCGCGGTGCAGCGGAATCAATTTTGTCACCGCCGGAAGGCTTTTGAGTCTCGTCGAGACGCTGGTTCCATCAAAAAGGGGCCGCCTGTCTCAAGAACGGAAGGACGACCCGGGCCGCCTAAGGAGGGCTGAGGCTTGAATTTGGGGCGCATCGGCTCAGAGCAAAATCTAGCAGGATGGAATAGTTTAGCGGAAAGACAGGCAGTTTTTCGGGGCTATTTGAAATGCTGGGATGTGCAGGGCAAACTTGCCAAATGTCACTCTCTCTGCGAACCCGGGAAGACGTTCCCGAACAGCCGGCCCCCTGCAGCCGAGGACACCGCCCATCGGTGCGCATCCTCAGTTTTCTTTTGTGCCTAGGCCTTGCGCAGGGGCAGGTTCTCGGTGCCGAAGCCGGGCTGCCGCTAACGGCGCGATCAGGATCAAACCAGCATCCCAGGCAGCCGGCCTTCGAGCTGCCCAAAGAACTTGGAAGCGTGGAGGTTATCCATGAAGCGGGCGGACCACGGGTGTACTACATCCAAGATGCGCATGACTCCCTCGAGGCGCAGGAAAACATTGCCAAGATAATTCATTTTTTGACGGCCCAGCAAGGTGTGCGGACCGTTCTCGAAGAGGGCTATGAAGGGCCTGTTCCGACGGATCAATTTTTTTCTATTTTCAAAGATCCCGGGACCAGGGAAAAAGCCGCCTACTTCCTGATGGATCAGCTCCGTATGGGCGGGGCTGAGTATGCACACATTACACGCCGCGACGACTTCCAGCTTATCGGGGCGGACAGCTTCGATTTACATGCCGAGAATCTTGAGTGGTATAAAAAAACCGCCGAGGTTCGAGCCCAGGCCGAGGAAGATCTGAGGGCGGTCAGAAACGAGATTGAAGCGCTGGCGCAAAAGCAGTTTCCTAAAGAAGTGAAAGAGGCCCTGCGGCTCAAGGAGAGATTTGACCGACAGGAAGTCCCGTTGGCGGAATACCTGAAAAGGCTGCCGCTGGAACAGGGGCACGGCTATCCGCATATCGAGAAAGTTCTCGCGATCACAGCGCTGCCGAGGGATCGAGCCGAGGATGCGCTCGATGAAAATTTCGCCATGAATCTTTTTGAAGAAATGGATCGCGCGGAAGACTCGGCAGCTTCGGGGCGTTTGACAACAGCGCAGCATTTTAAAATTTACCGGTTCTATAAATCAGTGCGTCTTTTGGAAAGGCTTCTGCGTATTGAAATATCCTCTCGGGAACTTCCTCTCGCGGTCCGGGCCGCTGAGGAGCTGAAAACGGCCGAGGCCGCCCGGTTTCTCTCTGAGTTTTCAGGGCAGCCGATCATTTTGTCGAACCGCTGGGAAAAACAGATCCGGTATGCTTTCGAATTTTATAAGGCCGCCGAAAAACGCGACCGCTTTTTGGAGAAAAAACTGCGGGCAGCTGAGTTTGAGAGGGCCGTTTTGGTTTATGGCGGTTTTCACAAAGACGCCGTCACAGAAATACTTAGAAAGCATGGATTTTCTTACGCGGTAATCCGGCCCAGGATTCAAGAGATCAGTCCAAAACATCAGATGCTTTACAAGCGCCTCATGGCAGGACAGATCCATGACTTTGAGACATCCTTTATGGCCGCGCGGGCGGCCCCTCCTTTGCGAGCGCTCGCGCTGTTGCGTAACGCCCCTGAGCCCAAGAGCGCCCTCGCCCGCTATTTGTCAAAAACCGCTTTAGCGAGGTTATCGCCTGATGCCGCATCGGCGCTAAGAGAGCAGCTTGTCAGTCGGGGCGCAGCGGCCGGAGGCTTGCGCTCAGAGTTGAGGGCGGATCCGTGGATTCAGACGTGGAGTGAAGCCGCGAAGCGCTTGATGGAACCAAACTTGGAAAATCGCGAAGTTCAGGCTTTGAAAGTTTTCAGGAGCCTTTTGGAATCGATCGACGAGCCCGGTCTCAAGGAAGATGTGCAGAGAATCGCTTTCGACGTGGAGGCGAGCCGCGGGTCGTACGAAGGCGGGCTGGGCGAGAACGCCTATATTCCCGCGAAAGGTCTTTCCGCATTTCATGTGCTGCGGGCCATGGCGCTTTACTTGCTCGATAAGTCTTCGCGGAGTCTTGAGGAGGAACCCTTCCTCAGAGAAGATTTGGAATCTTTAGAGGATCTCATCCGCATATATAACCGTCAGACAAGCGGCGTGTCTATGCCCTTGGATCTGCCGTCGCTGCTGTATTACAGCCGATCTCATTTGATTCCGGACAATGCGCGTTTTGAGAGATATGCCGTGCAGTTTGCCCGCTTGCCGCGGCGATATCTCGCGACAGCGCTCGCTCTTTACAACTACACCCAAGCCGTTCATCTGGACGGACCTGAGAAAAGCGACACCCATCATGAAATCAGTATTATGGTCGCCAATCTCACTCGGACCTTCGAACTTTTGAGATCGCATGACCTTGAGACTGAAGAACGAAGAAGGCTCGAGTTCAGTCTGGCGCGCTTTCAGCTTTTCTTCATGCTTTTTTTGGGGAACAACTACGGCCGTGCTCAGCAAGGTCTGACGCTCAGCATCCGGGACGGTATACCGGATACTTTAGAAAAGAGACTCACCGAACTCATCGCGGACAATATTGACCTTTTGGACGCGGCATTCACGAATTACGAAGACAAAGCGCCGAAGCGGCTCACCCCTGATGATTTCCGCGACTTCAAGCTTTTGGAAAAAGATTATTTTTTACATGGCTTGAGGCTCGCCTACATTCTGCAGGATGAGGCCTATCTCTTTAAAGGGTTAGGTCCATCTCCCGTGACGCTGACCGAGCTTTTGCTCGACCGACAGAATGGGCAAGCCGTCAGCTATTTAAACAGAGCTCTTACAAGTCTGCTGACTAGGCACGAGATCCAAGGAGATTATCCGAGACAAGGTTTCGTTGTCCAGCACCTGCCCCCAAAAATTTTTGACACGGGCGACGGAAGAGGCAGGGATATCATGCAAATGACTCGACTTGTAATCGAGGCGATCAAGGATCGGCGCTCAGAGTTGAGGGCGGTAGGTGAGGCTGACACAGAAAATAAAAACAGAGACTTACTCCAAACCCTGGGTTGGACTCGGCCGGACGTTTTAAGTGTGGCGAAAGAAGTCTCGTGGGATCTGCCGCGATTTTATGACGCGCTTAAACGTAAGGCTGAGGCGGCCGGTAAAAATTTCCCGACCGGAAAGCAATTGGGCGGGATGGGCGGGCTTGTTCGAACTGTTGGTGTCCAGTTTGACTTTGCTCGAGAGGCAGTCCTGATGTATCAGAGAGCCTTGGGAAACAATTCTCTTGTGGCCGCGTACTTCGGCGTGAGCCCCCAAGCGATGCGCGATTGGATTCTACCTAGAACGGGCGTGGATTTTTCCGAGGTACAAATTCCCGAGGGAATTCTTTTGGAATCTCTGAAAGATAATCTGCAGGAAACAGCTCAGGATGTGAAGGCCAGACTTCTCAGGCAATTGACGCAGCCCAGCGAGGGCGCCTCCTGGGATTTGGCAAGGCTTCGGGCCGATGTTACAGCGCGCCTGCCCCAGCACGATTACCCGGGTTTTACCTATGCCGAAATGATCTGGGCTTTGGGTCTCACCACCGAGTTTTTGGAGCGGTTTGACCAGGTTTATCGAAAACACTTCGGAGCGATCCGGGAGGTAACAAAAAGTTTTGGATTCGAAAACACCAAACTCACGCAATACTTTGAGGATGATGCTGAGATGCTGGCCAAACGGCTGGGGAAGCGGTGGAAACTGCCGGAAAAAAATGCACCCTCCATGATGGGGCTCACCCGGAAACAATTCCTCCAGATCGTGTCGAGCTCTGAAAGCGCGTGGGACATCGATCACTTTGTGAGGCTTTACGAACAAGAATTTCCGTGGCTCTATGGGCGTTCGAATCTCTGGATTGTCACGGAGTTTGGAGCCCGAGAAGAGTACATCGAGCGATTGCTCGAGCCGCTGCAGAGCGCGGGCGGCGAGGCGGGCCATGCGAGGCGCGTGGTTCGCACCTGGAAGGTGATTCAGACCATTTTCGGCCAGGAGGAGTTTACGGTTCAAGATTACATTGCGCTCAAACTGGGACCTGACGAGCACACACTGGGCCGTCACCTCAAAAGGCTCAAGGAGTGGGGGCTTTTGACAAGCTGGAAGCCCAAGGCCAAGGGGCGCTATGGCGCCGCAGCGACTCAGTATCGAGCCGCTGCCGTGAAGCCCCAGTTCAAGCGCGAACTTGAGTTTGCGCTTGACTCCTATCTGGAGGATGGAGATGAACGTTATGTTCAGCCGCAAATTGAGGCCATTCTCGCTGAGAAACCGCTTTTCGTTGTTCCCGGAAAAGGGTTTGATTACCTGAGCATGGCCAACAAGCTGGACAGGCGGGGCCGACTTAAAAACTCTTTTCTGCCCGTCACCTATGAGCTTTTAAGCGGTTATTTGAAGAATGCCTGGATTAAAAGTTCGGCGCTCGATGATCATATCAAAAATACAAACGAGCGGGGGCGTACGCTGCGGGAACACTTGGCCGTTCTTGAGGATCTGGGCCTTGTTGAGACCGTCCGATTGAATAGGACGAGCGGCCTATGGATTCGCGCGAAGCCTTTAGGACCGGGGCAGACAACTGCGGTAAAAAGAGCTCTTATGAGTTCCCGAAGCAACGCGGAAAGGAAGTACCGCATTAGAAACATTCTTGCAGGCGAACGGGTGCTGCTGGCAGACGATTTGAGATGGGGCTCTCCTTTTGCGCATGCTAAAACTTCAGGAAAAAGAACCGCAAGATCCGATGGGTTGACGCTTCCTGTGATTGTTCAGGCCATTCATGATTCGACTTCCGACGGGATGGAAGAAGACGAGCCGAACCAACCAACCCTCCAAGAGGTTACGCGCCGCGCGAAAGCTATTCTGGGCGTCACGAGCGCGAACAGAGAGTATTTGACGCGCTTTGGGCAGCGCTATGGAATCGACCTTCCGCGTTTGGGTATTTTTGGGATGCAGCTGAAGCTGAGCAAGGATCAAGAGAGCGCGCGGGCCGAGCTGGACAGCCTCGTCGATCAAGCGGTTCAGCGGCTGCGGGAGGGCGATCCGCGCTATCAGTTTTTGCCGATCAGTCACAGAGATCTTGCCGATGAGATGGGGATTATGACACCCACAAAAATGCTCGGCCTCTTCAGGCGCCACAGGATTGACTTCGAGAAGAAGGGAATCTTTGTTTTGAAAAACCCGCCTACGCCGGCGGTGCAGAGGGCTTACCGAACGTTTCTTGAATCCATCCAAGGCTCCCCGGCGGACGAGATCCATGCGGATGCCCAGAGGAGGGGTTCGTCTCGCGATCGGGATCACGGACCTCATGACGGGGTCATTGCAGAGGTTCAAGAAAAATGGCGCTATGAACTGCCTTGGAGGCGTGCAAAGCAGAAACAGGTCTATCTGAACCAAGTTGTTTTAAGTGCTGCTCAAAGCTACAAGGCTCTGCTGCAACCGCCGGGGGAGCCGAATTCGATCAAGAGAGCGCGCGAGACGCTGGAAGCTCTCTCGCCGGGCCACCCTGTCTTGAGCGACCCTGAGTGGAACCTCGAGGAGGCAGGAGCTGATCCCGGCTTAGGAGAGGACAGGATTGAGTCGCCTGCGAATCGGGTTGCCGAAGGACTCAAACAATATCACAGCCTCATGCATGAATATCAGGAGCGGCTCGGCGTCATCCAGAATTCTGAGTCGCAGACGGGAAAGCTGAGTCAGGCGATCGGGGAGTTCTTTAGTTTTGTGGAAAACAAAGTTTTGCCGATCGCGTCCGACGAAGATGCGCAAGCAATCCGAGCGGTGATCGCCTCATTCGGTCAAAAACAGCCGACGGAGGTTTTCAAGGAGTTCCGCAAGCTGCTTGTCCCCACACTGGCCGCGCTTTATGCCGTCAATTCGTTGAGTCGGGACCGCTGGCGCGTTGATGATTTTACTTTGGGAGAGGAGGATGAAGACCAGGAGCCCGAAGCAAACTTTAAAGTTCTCGTGATCCGAAATCAGCAGGGGACTGAGTGGGAGGAAATTGACACCCAGACGGAATCGCTCGAGAGGTGGATAGCTCAAGTGCACGAACGGCAAGAAAATGCCCCGAGCTTGTGGGTCGAAATTTATTATGCGGCGGGACCTGCCGCTGCCGAGGAAGCGGCGCAGCTGGGCGGAATGGACCTGGTATGGACGAGTGATAACAGCAGCGCCGAAAACATGCGGGAAAAAATGCTGCCCTATGGAAGCTCTGTTCCGCAGCCCTCTTTTTGGATGATTCAGCCCTTCTCGGCTAAAGCTATTTCCGGGAAGTCAAAGGATTCGCTGGAAACGGCGCTCGTGCGCAGCATGGGTCTCACCAGGCGGCCGAGTTCCCGTCAGACTGCGGCGGCGGAGAGTGTTACGCGCTCCGAGCTTAGGCGCGGGTCTCAAGACACGCAAGCAGCACGCTCAGGCCAAGGGGGGGCTGCGAGGGCAGCGGATGCGGCAACGCGCGAAGAGGCCCAGTCTTTACTAGGTAGGTTTTGGGTGCCTGTGGATATGGAAGTTTTCGAGGCGCTGTCCAACGCTCAGAGAGCCGAATTTTATAAGACCGTGCGGATGTTTGCAGACAACGGCAGAGTTCAGTTCGCTTTTTTTGGGGACGCGACTACCGCTGTAAGCATGGAGACAGAGGCATGGCGGGAGGTGCTCGCTCTGGATCGCAGGTACAATCACGTGCGATTCCAGATTTTGACGGGGGGGCGGCTGCCGGATCTTAGCGCAGCTCAAGGCCGCAGGGTGTTAGCGGTTACCCGGGAAGGAGCCGAGGGAATTCAGGCGGAAAAACTCAAGAAAGAATTAAGCCGAAGACCCGGCGTCGTTTGGCTTAAGTATCTTTCCCAAGGCGCTCAGCCGGGGTTGCTTCTTTCAGCCCTGCAGCTGGTTGATTCCGCGCCTGACGAACAGCTGCGCTCAATGAATGTCATCACGGCAAATGACATTCCTTCCGGTCTTCTCGCGGACATGAACGCAATCCTTCGGACCTACGAACTGGCGAGCCGGTCGGCCTAAGTCCTGAAAAGATTGGCGGTTGACCGTTTTCAGGCCATTCGCTATAGTGGCCGCATGTCCGTCCCTAAGCCGACTTCCATCCGTCTTGGCCACAGCCCTGATCCCGATGATGCGTTCATGTTTTACGCGCTTGCCGAAAACAAGATTCCTTCCCAAGATTTTCAGATCGAGCATGTGATCGAAGACATCGAATCGCTCAATCAGCGGGCTCTCAGAAAAGAACTTGAGGTGACGGCTGTCTCCTGTCATGCGTATGCGTATCTGGCTGAGGATTATGCTGTCATGCGCTCGGGCTCCAGCGTCGGGGATCAGTACGGACCGATTCTGGTCGAGGCAGAAAGCCCGGGCCGCACGGAAGAGGCCTTGTCGAGCGGGGCTTTCGCAGGCAAAAGGATTGCCGTTCCCGGAAAGCTCACGACAGCTTTCCTGGTGCTCCAGCTTTTCCAAAAGGACATTGAGCCGGTTTTTATTCCCTTCGATCAAATTTTTGATGCCGTGAGGGCCGGGAAGGCTGATTATGGTTTAATTATCCACGAGGGCCAAATCACCTTTCAAAAAGAAGGATTCCGCAAGGCCGTGGATCTTGGCCGATGGTGGCATGATAAAACCGGATTGCCGCTTCCTCTCGGAGTGGATGTGATCAGGCGCGATTTGGGAGCGGAGACGGTCAGAAAGTTTGCCGCGCTTTTTAAAAGCAGTATTCAGTACGCGCTGGAACACCGCCAGCCGGCCCTTCAATTCGCCCAGAAGTACGGACGCGGTATTTCCGATGAGCTCAACGACCGGTTTGTCGGTATGTATGTCAATCACTACACCGTCGATATGGGAGTTTCCGGGCTCGCCGGCTTCCAGAAATTGATGGACTGGGGACATGAGGCCGGGCTTCTGCCTCGTAAGGTTGAGCTGCAGCTGGTGTCCGGCTGAACTGCCCCTTAGGGGATTTCGAGAAATTTCGGCGCCCGTGTAAGATTGCGGCAGCCTTTAGCGGTGATCACGACCACATCCTCGAGGCGAACCCCTCCCGTGTCTTCGTAATAAAGTCCCGGTTCGACAGTCACGACATGACCTCTCCGCATCACTTCTTTGACGGCGCTGACGCGCGGCAATTCATGGATATCCAGCCCTAAGCCGTGGCCCGTGCCGTGAAAAAAACCCTGCATGCGCCCGTTCAAGAGCCCGGTTTTGAAACCCAGGGATTCGAAGTAGCGGTGAATGGCGCTGTGCGCTTCGCCCGCATCGAAACCCTCGCGAAGCAGACCGAAAGCGATCTCCTGCCCATGGCGGACGGCGCTGTACATTTTTTTGAGCTTGGGCGAGGCCCGGCCTTTGACGACCGTTCGGGTGAAGTCGGCAAAGTAGCGGCTATGAGAATCGCGGGGGAAAATGTCCATGATGATGGATTGATGGGGATAAATCGGTCCGCTGCCCTGATCATGCGGGTCGACGGCGTGTTTGCCGCAGGCGATGATCGTATGCGAGGCGATGCAGTCATTTTCCATGAGGCTGACATTCACCACTTTTTTGAGAAACTCCGAGGTGAGAATTTTTCCGCGGTAATAAAC